>NZ_JBSFNO010000006.1:0-76546 GCF_053981095.1 Nocardia sp. NPDC003693 | reverse complement strand
GTCCGGCCGAGCGGTGCTCGCCGCGACGAGCAGATCATGGCCCGTCGCGGGCGCGGCAATCGAGACGGCGCGGTTCAGTACACGTCGCGGACGTAGCGCTTCTCGGCCACCAGCTGCTTCTTGAAGGCCAACGCGCCCTCCTCGCTGAGCTTTCCGTGGATACGGGCGATGCGCAGCAGCGTGTCGTCCACGTCCTTGGCCATGCGGGCGGCATCGCCGCAGACGTAGAAGTGCCCGCCCTCGCGCAGCCACGCCCACAGCTCGGCGCCGTGCTCGACCATGCGGTGCTGCACGTAGACCCGCTCGCGCTGATCCCGCGAGAAGGCCAGGTCCAGGCGGGTCAGGAAGCCCGAGCGGAACATGTCCTCGAGCTCGGCGCGGTAGTAGAAGTTGTCCTTGGCGTGCTGATCGCCGAAGAACAGCCAGTTGCGGCCCTTGCACCCCAGCGCCATGCGCTCCTGCAGGAAGCCGCGGAACGGCGCGATACCGGTGCCCGGGCCGACCATGATCATCGGCGCGTTCGGGTCCAGCGGCGGCCGGAAATGCGGTGCGCGCTGCAGGAAGATCGGCACGCCCGCGTCGGCGCGATCGGCCAGGAAGCTCGAGCACACCCCGCCGCGCCGGGCCGCCGACCCGATCGCGAGCGGATCACCGTAGCGCACGACGCCGACCGTGAGCTGCACCTCCTCGGGACTCACCAGGGGGCTGGAGGAGATCGAATACTGCCGGGGCTGCAGCTTTTTCAGCGTTCCGAGCCACTCCACCAGGTCGGCGCGGACCGGGAAGTCGCGCAGGACGTCGACCGCCTGCCGATCCCACAGGTACCCGTCGAGCTCGTTGCGGTTGTCGCGGCGCAGCAGCTTGGCCAGCCGGTGGCTCGAATTGCGCTCGGCCACGAAGGAGAGCAGGTCGTTGCTGACCTTGGTGATGTCGTACCGGGTGCGCAGCGCTTCGGCGAGGGTGGATTCCCCGTCGTCGAGCTCGACGGCCCGCCGCCCGTCCAGCCCGGTGACCTCGAGCCATTCCTCCACCAGCGCATCGCAATTGGCGGGCCGGATACCCAGCGAGTCGCCGACCTCGTAGCTCGCGCCCAGCCCACTCAGGTCGAACCCGAACTGCCGCACCTCTTTTCCGGAGCCCGGCCGCGACAGCACCTCGTTGCGCACCAGCTTGCTCAGCACGGGCGAGTTACGGGTGAACTGCGCGGGCGCCAGGGTCGACACCGAGCCGCGAGCGCCGCGGGTGGTCACGCCGGAGCCGCCGGTCGCCTGGCCCATGGGTGAATTGCCTTGTGCGGGAACGTAGTTCGTGCCACTGCTGGATCCGGTGCCGAGTGGCCCGGTCGGGTACGGCATCCGTCCGTAGCGGCCGCCGCCGAAGGTGCCGCTCGGCCCCGGGCCGCTCGGGCCGAAGCCCGCCGGGCCGGCACCGCCGGACCGGCCGCCGCCCGCACCGGAGTAATCCGCACCGCCCATCGGCGAGCGGTTCGCGCCGAACCCGGCCCCGCCCGCGCGGTCGGGATCGCCGGTCGCGAACCCCGTCGCACCGGCGTCACCGGGACCACCCGCCGTGCCGGGACCGCCCTCGGCGCCCGGCCGGGACCCGCCGTCGCCGTGTGCGTTCCCGCCCGACGCGCTCGCCAACAGCACCGCGGTGATCTCCGCGATCCACCCCTCGGAGGCATCGTCGTGGTCGGGCTCGCTGTCGACGCGGGGGAGCAGCCGCGTCGCGCCGCGCCGGTCGAGCAGTTCGTCGAGCTTGCGGCCGTGTCCGCAGAAGTCGTCGTAGGAGGAGTCGCCGAGCGCGAAGACCGCGTAGCGCACGCCGGTCAGCCGGATCGCGCTGTCGCTGAGCCGCTCCCAGAAGTCGGTGCCGTTGTCCGGCGGCCCGCCGTCGCCGAAGGTACTGCTGACCACGAGCACGTCGCCGGTCAGGTCGGTCAGTTCGGCCGAGTCCATGTCCAGGAGCCGAGGCGTGAGCCCGCTGTCCGCGAGCCGGGTGGCGACGGTCGCGGCCAGCTCCTCGGCCGTTCCGGTCTGCGAGGCCCAGAGGATGGTCACCGTGCGCACGGGTGCGGCCGCCCCGAAACCCGCATCCCCTTGGTCCGACCCACCGTGCTCCGACCCGCTCGACTGCACTGAGTAATCGCTACCCGAGTTCGACAGTGCGGCACCCGAAAAACCCTGCGCACCACGGGAGTACATACCGGCGAGCAGTCCGTCGATCCACGCGCGGCTGCCCCGCGACACCGGCGCGGTCTCGGGCAGCACCGGCACCCCGGCCACCGGCAGCGTCTGCAACGCCGCCAGATATCCGCCCACGTAGATGCGCTCGACCTCGCTCAACATCGGCGCGGTGGCTCCCTCCAGCCCGAGCATGATCGACAAAGGATGCATCCCGCCCTCCTGTCCCGGTGCCGCCCCGAACGAACCGCCCACGGCGCCGGACGAATTGCCCGCGAAGCCTCCGGGGCCGCTCGCAATCCCGTTCGGACTGCTGGAGGATCCGTTCGGACCTCCTGCCACTCCGTTCGGACTGCCCCCGGCGTTGCCCGAAACCTGTGCGGCATCGAGGCCATGCGCGAATCCGCTTGGACCGCCGGAAGTTCCTTCCGGACCTCCTGGAACTCCGTTCGGCCCGTTGAAGACTCCGTTCGGACCTCCATCGGCACCCTGCGCGGCGGTGTGGAACTCTCGTGCGCCGCCGGTGGAATCTCCCGCGACGCCGCGTGCACGGGAGTCGGCCCCATTCGGCCCCGCCGCGCTGTCCGGCGCCTGCGGCGTCGCGGCCGACATCGCCGCGACCTTGCGCAGGCGCACCGCGCACGCCTTGAACTCCGGCTGGAGCGAGGCCGGGTCGACGGCGTCGTTGGTGACGGCGTTGATGGTCAGGTACTCCCCGTGCTCGTCGTTCCAGTGGAACGGCGCGAAGCACGAGCCGGGCAGGACGCGGTCGCTGACCCGCACCGGCAGCACCGCGCGGCCCCGGCGCGAGGTGATCTCGAGCTGATCCCCGGCGCGCACGTCCAGGGCGGCGGCATCCTCGGGATGCACCTCCACGAACGGCGCGCCGTTGAGCTTGAGCAGCTTGCCGACCTTTCCGGTCTTGGTCATCGTGTGCCACTGATGTTGCAGGCGGCCGGTATTGAGCACGAACGGGTGGTCGGCGTCCGGCATCTCGGCGGGCAGCAGGTGCGGGCGCGGCCAGAACACGGCCCGGCGGGACGGGGTCGCGAAGGCCAGTTCCGGGGTGTTTCCGTCCGCGTCGGTGAACAGGGTCTGGCTGACGCCGTCGTTGCGATAGCGAATGGGATTGCGGCGCCGCGCCGGATCGGGGCACGGCCACTGCATGGGCCCCTCGGCCAGCGCCTCGTAGCTGATGCCGCGCAGGTCGTAGCCGGTCGCCGGGTTGGCGAACCGCCGGATCTCCTCGAAGATCTCGGCGCTGGAGGCGTAGTCGAATCCGGGGAAACCCATGGCGGTGGCGACCTGGGCGATGAGCTGCCAGTCCGGGCGCGCCGCGCCCGCCGGCGGTACCGACTGCCGCAGCAGCGTGAGGGTGCGCTCCGAATTCACCATGACCGCATCGGATTCCGCCCACAGCGTGGCGGGCAGCAGCACGTCCGCGTAGGCGTTGGTCGCGGTGTCGGTGTACACGTCCTGCGCGATGACGAGTTCGGCCGCCTCCAGGCCCGCGATCACGTTCTTTCGATTGGCCACCGTGGCAACGGGATTGGAGCAGATGATCCAGCACGCCTTGATGTCGCCGTCGGCCAGGCCGCGGAACATCTCGATGGTTCCGGGCCCGCCGGCGTCGCGCAGGGCGCCGGGTTCGAGGTCCCAGGCGTTCTCCACGAACGCCCGGTCCGCCGCCGCCAGCACGCTGCGCTGACCCGGCAATCCCGGTCCCATGTACCCCATTTCGCGCCCGCCCATGGCGTTCGGCTGCCCGGTGAGCGAGAACGGCCCGCTGCCGGTGCGCGCGATGGCGCCGGTGGCCAGGTGCAGATTGCAGATGGCGTTGGTGGCCCAGGTGCCGTGCGTGGACTGGTTGATTCCCATGGTCCACAACGACATCCACTCGCCCGCGGCGCCGATCATGGCGGCGGCGGTGCGGATATCGGCCTCGGGCACCCCGGTGATGGCCGCGACCAGGTCGGGGGCGTACCCGGCCAGGAACTCCGGCATCGCCTCCCAGCCCTCGGTGTGCGCGGCGATGAATTCGCGGTCGATGGCGCCGTTCTCGACGAGCAGGTGCAGCAGCCCGTTCAGCAGCGCCAGATCCGTTCCCGGCTTGACCTGCAGGAACAGATCGGCGCGGGCGGCGGTGTCGGTGCGCCGCGGATCCACCACGATGAGCTTGGCGCCGGCCTTGAGCCGATCGGCCATGCGCAGGAACAGGATCGGGTGGCAGTCTGCCATGTTCGCGCCGATCACGAAGAACAGGTCCGCGTGGTCGAGATCGTCGTAGGAGCCGGGCGGGCCGTCCGCGCCCAGGGACTGTTTGTAGCCGGTGGCGGCGCTGGCCATGCAGAGCCGCGAATTGGCCTCCATGTGCACGGTGCGCACGTGCCCCTTGGCGAGTTTGGTCGCCAGGTACTGGGCTTCCAGGGACATCTGCCCGGAGACGTAAAACGACACCGCGTCCGGACCGTGCGTGTCCAGGATCACGCGCAGCCGATCGGCGGCCTCGCGCACGGCCGCGTCGACCTCGACCGGCACGGGCGCGCCGCCGCGCTCGGGCCGCAGGTGGGCGGTGGTCATCCGGCCGTCGGCCCGCATGAGCTCGGCATGCGTCGAGCCCTTGGTGCACAGCCGCCCGGCGTTGACCGGGTGCAGCTTGTCTCCGCTGACCTTGGCGATGACGGGCGCGCCCGCGGCGTCGGGCCGGGTCTGCACGGTGATGCCGCAGCCGACGCCGCAGTACGAGCACGCGGTCCGGGTGCTCGTGGCGGGCGGCGTCGTGGGCTCGGGCATGCCTTCGAGTGTCGCGAGCCCCGATTGCGGTGGATTTACCGGACGTTATCGGCAGATCACAAATTTCCGCACAGCGCTCCGGCACGGCGGTGAGGAGCTGGAAACCCGCTGTGACATGCGTCTCCGCCGGTGTCACGCGGGCCGGTTGCTGCTACCCGGTAGCCGCCGGGCGGTAGCCGGGGCGGCTCAGCCGAGTTTGTACCCGCGGTGCAGCGCCACCGCGCCGCCGCTGAGATTGCGCCATTTCACCTGGGACCAGCCCGCGTCGGCGATGCGCAGCGCGAGCTGCGACTGCGTCGGCCAGGCCCGGATCGACTCGGCCAGGTACACGTACGCGTCGGGATTGCTGGAGACCCGCTTGGCGACCGCGGGCAGCGCCTTCATCAGGTACTCCATGTAGATCGTCCGGAACGGCCCGAACGTCGGGGTCGAGAACTCGGCCACCACCAGTCGCCCGCCGGGCTTGGTCACGCGCAGCATCTCGCGCAGCGCCAGATCGGGATCCGCGACATTGCGCAGACCGTACGAGATGGTGACCGCGTCGAAGGACTCGTCCGCGAACGGCAGCGCCATGGCGTCCCCGGCGACCATCGGCACATTGCGGAAGCGGCCCGCCGCGAGCATGCCCTGGGAGAAGTCGGCGGCCACGCACCAGGCGCCGGACTTGCTGAGCTCCAGGGTCGAAACACCGGTGCCCGCCGCCAGATCCAGCAGGCGCTCGCCCGGCCGCAGCGCCAGCGCCTTGCGCGTCGCCCATCGCCAGTAGCGGTCCTGACCGCCGGAGATCACCGTGTTGGTGAGGTCGTACCGCTTCGCGACCCCGTCGAACATCGACGCGACCTCGTGCGGCTGCTTGTCCAACGAGGCCCGAACCGATTCCCGCCGCTCTGTTTTCGCCACCCTCGCACCCTAGCCGTCGCGGTGGCGGCGCGCGGCAGCCGTCCGCGCGGTGGCGGCGTCCGGGCGGTGGCGGGTGTGTTCAGGCGTCGGCGCGGCGGCGGGTGAGCCGGCGATAGCGCCCGCCGATGGTCGCGATCCACTGCGCGGGCGGTGATCCCAGCGCCCACAGCAGGGGCAGCGCCAGCGCCCACGTCACCACGATCACCGACAGCGCCGGGATGACCGCGACACGCGCGTCGCGACCCGCCACCCGGACCAGGTCCGGATCACTGCGCTGATACTCCACATTGATGCGTTCGCCCTTGGTGAGCTTGGTCGGGTAGAGCACGCCCAGCTTCGGATTGTGCGTCACCCCATCGGGTGTGACGAAGCTGATCGCCGACCGCAGGCGCCCGGCCTCGATGACTTCGCCGCTGGTCACGCCCCTGTCGGAGCCGATGAGGTGATCGTTGCGCCAGGCCGCCAGCACCAGCAGCACCGACAGCACGCTCACGGCGATCGCGAGGATCACCACCACCTTGCGGGCACGTCGCAGCCGGGTAGCGCGGCTATCAGACTGGCTGGTTTCCGACACTTCACCAGGCTATTCCATGGCCGGACTACCCTTGCCGCCATGTCCCGTAAATTCAGCTTCACCGTGCAGTACAGCGTTCCGGTAGAAGAGCTTCACCGGGCACTGACCAACGACGAGATGTGGCACTCGCGATTCGCCGGCGCCGCCACCGCCACCCTGGAGCTGACCCACCCGGACGGCCCCGGCACCATCACCATCCGCATGACCGAGAAGGCGCCCGAGGACAAGATCCCCGGCCTGGTCAAGAAGGTGCTCAAGAGCGACCTGGTGCTCGAGCGCACCGACACCTGGGGCCCGCTGGAGGGCGACATCGCCAAGGGCACCTTCGCCGGGGCCTCCGGCGGCATCACCACCGAAATGGCGGGCACGTTCGAATTGCGCCCCACCGCCGAAGGTTCCGAGATCGAGGCGGCGGGCACCATCGACGTCAAGGTCCCGCTGGTCGGCGGCGCCATCGAACCGCTGGTGGAGAGCCTGCTCGAGCGCGTCATGAACAGTGAGCGCAAGTCCGTCGAGGAATGGTTCGCCGCGCAGAACGCGTGAGCCCTATCCCTGATTGATCGATAACCGCCCGCATCCCGTGGACGTGGTCGCCCACGTCCACGGGACGATTAACACTCAGGAGAACGGCGCGAGCTTGTCCAGGCGCATGGACGCGCGGCCCGCGCCCCGCCACAGCTTGGCCGTCAGATCCAGATCCTCGTCGGTGACGAGGTTGCCCATGACGCGAACCGCGGTGCGCTGCAAGAGCTTCGACCGCATCATCGGGGGACCGCCGAGCGGCACCGTGCGCGGGTGGGTGGCCAGGGCGGCCAGCCGCCGCGCCACCGAATAGGTGCGGCCGTACCTGGCGCGCAACAGCTCCGGCCAGATCGTGGTGAGATCGGGCTCGTCGAGCAGGTCGGCCAGCATGTGCCCGCCCTCGAGGCCGTAGTCGATGCCCTCGCCGTTCAGCGGATTCACACAGCCCGCGGCATCGCCGACCAGGGCCCAGTTGCGCCCGGCGACATGGGATACGGCGCCGCCCATGGGCAGCAGCGCCGAAGCCACCGCGCGCGCTTCGCCTTCGAAGCCCCACTCCGCGCGGCGTTCGGAAACATAGTGCTGCAGCAGCGGTTTCAGGGCGATGTGCGAGGGCCTGCGTTCGGTCGCCAGCGACCCGACGCCGATGTTGACCTCGCCGTTGCCGAGCGGGAAGACCCAGCCGTAGCCCGGCACCAGCGCGCCGTCGGCGTCGCGCAGTTCCAGATGCGAGGTGATCCAGGGATCGTCGCTGCGCTCGGATTTGATGTAGGCGCGCGCCGCGGTGCCGTACGCGTACTCGCGATGCCAGGTGCGCCCCAGCAGCTTTCCGACCGGCGAGCGCACGCCGTCGGCCACCACCAGCACCCGGCAGGACACCGCCCGCAGCCCCGCGTCGGTCTTGATGCTCACCCCGGTGACACGGTCGCCGTCCCGCGCGACCTCCACGACCTTGGCCCCGTCGACCATGCGGGCGCCGGACTTCACGGCGGTCTCGCGCAGCTTGTCGTCGAGTTCGGTTCGCGGAACCGCGCTTCCGTACCGCGGGAAGGAGCCGTCCGGCCACGGCAGCAGCGCCTCGCGCCCGAAGCCCGCCATGCGCAGTCCGCGATTGACCGTGTGCGTGCGCACCCAGTCCCCGAGCCCCAGATGCTCGAGCTCGGCGGTGGCCCGCGGCGTCAGCCCGTCCCCGCACGTCTTGTCACGCGGGAACACCGCCGAATCCGTCAGCAGCACATCGCGTCCGGCCCGCGCGGCCCACGCCGCGGCCGCCGATCCCGCCGGCCCTGCCCCCACGACCAGCACATCCGCGTGCGCGGGCAGCAAATCCGAGTCATGCCCCGGCACGGGGGCGGCATCCGGTGAACCCATGCCGCCCATACTCGCAGCACCCGCCGAGCGCTGTCGACGCGGATATCCGTCACAGGCCACCCGCCCATAAACCCCCGCCCATGGATCCTCGCCCCGTGGTTCGCGGCCCGCCCGGTTCTGGACTGAGTGGAGCGGGGGAGCGAAGCGGAGGAGCGGAGGGAGGGAAGAACCGGGTTACGAGGGCCGCGAACAGCCGGAGCGAAGCGGAGACAAATAAACACCGCGAAACGCCGTGGCGGAGCGGACGCCGAAAACACTGTTGGTTCCGTCCCACTACGGTGGTGTTCATTGGGGGGTTGGTGGCCACACGCTAGGTTCTTTGGCGTGGGGTCGGACGCGGCACTGGGAGATGAAATGAGCGCATCGGCTGTGAGCGATGAGAGCACGGTGGTGGCGGGGGTGGATCTCGTCGATCCCGAGCTCGCGGCGACGGTGAAGAAGGGCCTCGAAGAAGTCGAGGACCTGCTGATCACCGAGCTGTCCGACGGCGAGGACTTCCTGCAGGAGGCCGCGCTGCACCTGGCCAAGGCCGGCGGCAAGCGTTTCCGGCCGCTGTTCACCATCCTCACCGGCCAGCTGGGACCCAACCCCGCCAGCCCGGACCTGATCACCGCGGGCACGGTCGTCGAACTCGTGCACCTGGCCACCCTCTACCACGACGACGTCATGGACGAGGCCCCCATGCGGCGCGGGGCGCCCAGCGTCAACTCCCGCTGGGGTAACAGCGTCGCCATCCTGGCCGGGGACTACCTGTTCGCGCACGCCTCGCGCCTGGTCTCCACGCTCGGCCCGGACGCGGTGCGCATCATCGCCGAGACCTTCGCCGAACTGGTCACCGGCCAGATGCGGGAAACCATCGGCGCCAAGCAGTCTCAGGATCCGGTCGAGCACTACCTGCGCGTGGTGTGGGAGAAGACCGGGTCGCTGATCGCCGCCTCCGGTCGTTTCGGCGGCACCTTCTCCGGCGCGGACCTCGATCACGTCGAGCGCCTGGCGCGGCTCGGCGACGCGGTCGGCACCGCCTTCCAGATCTCCGACGACATCATCGACATCTCCTCGGTGTCCGAGCAGTCCGGCAAGACCCCGGGCACCGACCTGCGCGAGGGCGTGCACACCCTGCCCGTGCTCTACGCCCTGCGTGACGAGGGCAGCGAGGGCGATCGCCTGCGCAAACTGCTGGCACGCCCGCTGGAGACCGACGGCGAGGTGGAGGAGGCCCTGGACCTGCTGTCCCGGTCGCGCGGCATGGTGCTGGCCAAGGAGAAGCTGCAGGGCTACGCCGACATCGCGCACGCCGAACTGTCGGCACTGCCCGGCGGCCCGGCGAACGAGGCCCTCGAGCGCCTGGTCCGTTACACGATCGAGCGGGTCGGCTGAGCGGGGAACTCCGGCCCTGCTTGTATCGTTGACCTGGTGTAATACGGCGAAACGGGGGTCCGGACGCGCGGAGAGGCGGCTATGCACGGTCACGGTGTTGCTAATGGCGTGAAGACGTTCGGCCTGCTGGTGGGCATGTCCGCCCTGATCGTCTTCGCGGGCGCGATGTTCCGCAATCCGACGATTCTGTGGCTGTCGGTGGCGCTGGCGGTCGCCATGAACGCCTACGCCTATTTCAACAGCGACAAACTGGCGCTCAAGGCCATGCACGCGCAACCGGTGAGCGAACTCGAAGCGCCGGTCATGTATCGGATCGTGCGCGAATTGGCCACGACGGCAAGGCAACCCATGCCGCGGCTGTACATCAGCCCCACCAATGCCCCCAACGCGTTCGCCACCGGCCGCAATCCCCGGCACGCCGCGGTGTGCTGCACCACCGGCATTCTGCAGATCCTGGACGAACGCGAATTGCGGGCGGTCCTGGGCCACGAACTCTCGCACGTGTACAACCGCGACATTCTGATCTCGTCGGTGGCCGGCACTCTGGCCGCGGTCATCTCGGGTCTGGCCAATCTCGCGTTCTTCGCGAGCGCGTTCGGCGGCAATCGCAACGGCGGTTCGAATGTCATTGGCGTGCTGCTGGTTTCGCTACTCGGGCCGATCGCGGCGACGCTGATCAAACTCGCCGTGTCGCGATCGCGCGAATATCAGGCCGACGCCGACGGCGCGGCCCTCACCGGTGATCCGCTGGCGCTGGCGTCGGCGCTGCGCAAGCTCGAACGCGGGGTGGAAGCCGCCCCGCTGCCCGCCGAACCGCAGCTCACCGCCCAGTCGCACCTGATGATCGCCAATCCCTTCCGCGCCGGCGACCGCATGGCGCGCTGGTTCTCCACGCACCCGCCGATGGCCGAGCGCATCGAGCGGCTGGAGGACATGGCGGGCGGCCCGGACGCCGCGCGCGGCCCCCGCGAGTACTGACACGCGAAAAGGGTCCGCGGGCGACTGCCCGCGGACCCAGGTAAACCCCGGTCGACGCTTTTACCGGTAATTCACGAATTGCAGCGCGACCTCGAAATCGCTGTTCTTCAACAGCGAGATGATCGCCTGCAGATCGTCGCGGCTCTTGCTGCTGACGCGCAGTTCCTCGCCCTGAATCTGCGCCTTGGCGCCCTTGGGACCCTCGTCGCGAATCTTCTTCGCGATCTTCTTGGCGTTCTCGGTGCTGATGCCCTGCACCAGGGTGCCTGTGATTTTGTACACCTTGCCCGAGGCCTGCGGATCGCCGGCGTCGAACGCCTTCATGGAGATGTCGCGGCGAATCAGCTTCTCCTTGAACACATCCAGCGCCGCCTTGACGCGGTCCTCGGAGTCCGCGGTGAGGATGATCTTCTCCTCACCCGACCATTCGATGCTCGCGTTGACTCCGCGGAAGTCGTACCGCGTGGCCAGCTCCTTGGCCGCGATGTTCAACGCGTTGTCCACCTCCTGACGGTCGATCTTGCTGACAACATCGAACGACGAATCGGCCACGCCTGTGCTCCTGTCCGAGATCGGAAGTTTGGGGACTTGCTCGCCGAAGGTAGTCCGTCCGACACCGCGTTAGCCAGCCGGTTTGCATTCGAGGCGGGGGTTCGATGTATTCTCGTCACCGCGCTGCAAGGCGTAACCCAAGGCAGATTGCCCGAGCGGCCAATGGGAGCGGACTGTAAATCCGTCGGCGAAAGCCTACGTAGGTTCGAATCCTACATCTGCCACCAGAGAACCCCCCGTGACTCCCGCAGTCACGGGGGGTTCTTTGTGTATCCAACCCCGGCGGGTATAGCCGATCCCCCGGTGGTTCGCGGCCGTCTCGTTCTGGACTGAGTGGAGCGGAGGAGCGAAGCGGGGGAGCGGAGGGAGGGAAGAACGAGACCTCCGGGCCGCGAACCCCGCCGGAGCGGAGCGGAGGCAGAAAATACAGCTCTGACCACACGGTTTGTGGTCTACCCGAAGTGTTGTGTAATCTCGTTCAAGTCTTCAGCGCCCCGGCGAAAAGCCGGAGCCGAGCAGACATGCCCCCTTAGCTCAGTCGGCAGAGCGTTTCCATGGTAAGGAAAAGGTCAACGGTTCGATTCCGTTAGGGGGCTCGCCGGATTGCCGGTGGTGACCGACTCGGCATCCAGTTCGATGGACCGGGCTGAGTCTTCCGCCGCGAATCCTCGCATGGCGGTGTAGCTCAGTTGGTAGAGCAAACGACTCATAATCGTTGTGTCGCCGGTTCAAGTCCGGCCATCGCTACCCATACTGATAAACGGAAAGAGGGCGCATCGTGGCCGCGAAGTCCACTGATATCCGGCCGAAGATCACCTTGGCCTGTGAGCAGTGCAAGCACCGCAACTACATCACCAAGAAGAACCGGCGTAACGACCCGGATCGTCTGGAACTCAAGAAGTTCTGCCCGAACTGCGGTACCCACCGGGCCCACCGCGAGTCTCGCTAACTCAACCCCGCGCGCGTTCTACCGCGTGGAAGAAGTGCCGGATCGGCGTCGCTGCTTCGTCCCCCATACAAAGGGACAGTGGCACACCGTCCGGCACTTGGTGTATATACCGGTGGTTCAGCGCTCCGCCCGATCCCCGACGGGATCAGATAGGGACTTCCTGCCGTGACGATTGACACCGAGGTCGACATGACCGAACTCAGCGAGGCCTTCGACCCCGCTACGCACGCCGCCTCCATGGTCGGCCACCACTACCGCGTGGAGGACTACTACGAGGTCGGCCGCGAGAAGGTGCGTGAGTACGCCCGCGCCGTGCAGGACTACCACCCGGTGCACTGGGACGAGGACGCCGCCCGGGAGCACGGCTACGACGGCTTGGTCGCCCCGCTCAGTTTCATCTCCCTGGTCGGAATCCTGGCCCAGCGCAAGCTCTTCGAGCAGATCGTCACCGGCTACGACCTGAGCCAGATCATGCAGACCGATCAGATCCTGGAGTTCCACCGGCCCATCAAGGCAGGCGACCAGTTGACCTGCATCGTCTACCTGCACTCGTTCCGGCAGGCCTTCGGCGGCGACATCATCGTCACCAAGAACGACGTCGTCGCGCAGAACGACGAACTGGTGCTCACCACCTACACCACCCTCATCGGCCGCAGCGGCGGTGACATCGATCCCAATATCGGTGACGCCGTGCGCAACGTGCTCATGCACGGCGTCGGCCCGGACGACGGCCCGGCGGGCGTGCGCGCCTCGGCCGAGATCAGCGCTCAGCCGGAGCCGTTCGTCGCCACCGGACAGGTGGTCGCGGGCAAGCACGCCCTGCGCTTCGAGGACGTCGCCGCCGGCGATCTGCTGCCGACCCGCGTGGTCCGCCTGACCCGCGGCGATCTGGTGAACTACGCCGGCGTCTCCGGCGATGCCAACCCGATCCACTGGAGCGACGACGTCGTGAAGATGGTCGGCCTGGAAAACGTTGTCGCACACGGCATGCTGACCATGGGCCTGGGTGGCGGCTTCGTCACCTCGTGGCTGCGCGACCCGGGCGCGGTCAAGGAATACAACGTGCGCTTCACCAGCCCGGTGTACGTGCCCGCCGACCGCGCCGCGGAGATCGAATACACCGGCAAGGTCAAGTCGGTGGATCCGGAAACCCGCACCGCCGTGGTGGCCATCGTCGCCAAGTCCGAGGGCCGCAAGATCTTCGGCCGCGCCACCGCAACGGTGCAGCTCGGCTGAGGAAGGGCGTCGACCCCCGATTGGCGATTGCTGCGTGAGGTAACGTAGACTCGGGAATCTGGGGTCACCAGCCGATGCGCGCTGCTCCGAGGAGCGGCGCGTATGTTGTGTGAAGGCCCGGAAATGACAATTGAATAAGTACTGTGGAGGAACAAGCGGAGTCCGGCAGCGGACTGCCCTGCGTTCCACCGAAGGGGCGTAGCTCAATTGGCAGAGCAGCGGTCTCCAAAACCGCAGGTTGCAGGTTCAAGTCCTGTCGCCCCTGCCCTATTGCCAAGCTGACGAGAGAGGATCGACGTGAGCGACGAGCGGGACACTCGCCACGAAGATGGCGATGACACCGCCGCGGTGGCTCGTCCGAGCGGAAAGCGTTCCGCCCGGCGGACTCGGACCGCGACGTCGTCAACGGCATCGGTCGCGACTATCGATCGGCCTTCGGCCAAGGCCACCAAGGATTCCGGCAAAGCCGGTGGCGGTGCGGGCAATCCGTTCAAGCGCCTGGTGAAGTTCCTGAAGGAAGTCATCTCGGAACTGCGCAAGGTCATTTGGCCGAACCGCAAGCAGATGGTCACCTACACGACCGTTGTTCTGGTGTTCGTGGTTTTCATGGTCGCGTTCATCTACGGGATGGATATCGCGTTCATCAAGGGCGTCGACTGGCTGTTCGGCTAGCGGCACCCTTCCGCGTTGGCCGTCGGCGCCGGGTGACCGGCCCCCGAGCAGAGGCGGGGGCGGGAACCCATCCGCCGGGTTACCCCCGGCGCGCACAGGATTACGTGACGATAAGGAAGCGAGTGCCCCAGTGAGCACCCCGGAGAACGGCACAACCGACGAATTCCAGGTCGACGACGTGGTCGAGGCCACCGACGTCGAGGAGTTCGACGACCCCGCCGACGCGGAGGAAACCACTGCGCCGACCGCCGAAGAACTCGCCGCTCCCATCGATGCCGAGCCCGCCGATCCCGTCGCCGAGATGAAGGCCGCGCTGCGCCGCGCCCCCGGTGACTGGTACGTCATCCACTCCTACGCCGGCTACGAGAACAAGGTGAAGACCAATCTCGAGACCCGCGTGCAGAACCTCGGTCTCGAGGACTACATCTTCCAGGTCGAGGTGCCGACCGAAGAGGTCACCGAGATCAAGAACGGCCAGCGCAAGAACGTCAACCGCAAGGTGCTGCCGGGCTACATCCTGGTCCGCATGGAACTGAACGACGAGTCCTGGGGCGCGGTCCGCAACACCCCCGGCGTCACCGGTTTCGTCGGCGCGACCTCGCGCCCGTCGCCGCTGTCCATCGACGACGTGGTGAAGTTCCTGGTCCCGGCCGCGCAGCAGAAGAAGGCCGCGGCCACCACCGCCGCCGCCACCGCGGGCGAGTCCGGCGAGACCCCGGTCATCAAGCCGACGATCGACGTCGACTTCGAGGTCGGCGAGTCCGTCACCGTCATGGACGGCCCGTTCGCCACGCTGCCCGCCAGCATTTCCGAGATCAACGCCGAGCAGCAGAAGCTCAAGGTGCTGGTGTCGATCTTCGGTCGCGAGACCCCGGTCGAGCTGGCGTTCACTCAGGTCGCCAAGATCTAGTTGGCTCGGGGGCCGGTTCGGCCCCCGATAACACCTGCGACTAGACTTTCCGGGTTGCGTCTGGGGTCTGGCTGTCTTTCCACGGTCAGGCATGCCCGGGCGCGATCCCGGAGCAGGCTTACGGGTTTTCCCGTAAGGCATGACCATGTGCGAGGGCAGAGGAATACCCCAGGGTGTCCACCTGCCCCTAAACCAAGGAATACGAGATGCCCCCGAAGAAGAAGAAGGTATCTGGGCTCATCAAGCTCCAGATCAAGGCCGGTGCTGCCAACCCGGCTCCGCCCGTCGGCCCCGCGCTGGGTCAGCACGGCGTCAACATCATGGAGTTCTGCAAGGCCTACAACGCGGCGACCGAGTCGCAGCGCGGCAACATCATCCCGGTCGAGATCACGGTCTACGAGGACCGCTCGTTCGACTTCAAGCTGAAGACCCCGCCTGCTTCGCAGCTGCTGCTCAAGGCCGCCGGCGTGCAGAAGGGTTCGGCCGAGCCGCACCGCAACAAGGTCGCCCAGGTCACCATGGACCAGATCCGTGAGATCGCCAAGACCAAGGCCGAGGATCTGAACGCCAACGACATCGATCAGGCCGCCAAGATCATCGCCGGCACCGCTCGCTCGATGGGTATCACCGTCGCGGAGTAGGCGCTCGCGCTCCGGCGCGCGGCAGCACTTTCCCGTGGGAGGGCCGGCCAGGCCCGACAACCACGTCTGAACTTACGAACAGGACAGAACAACATGGCAAAACGAAGCAAGGCTTATCTCGAGCAGGCCGCCAAGGTCGACAAGTCGTCGCTGTACGCCCCGCTGGCCGCGGTGCGTCTGGCGAAGGAGACCGCCACCACCAAGACCGACGCCACCGTCGAGGTCGCCGTCCGCCTGGGTGTCGATCCCCGCAAGGCCGACCAGATGGTCCGCGGCACCGTCAACCTGCCGCACGGCACCGGTAAGACCGCTCGCGTCATCGTCTTCGCCGTCGGCGACAAGGCCGCCGAGGCCGAGGCCGCCGGCGCCGACGCCGTGGGCGCCGAGGATCTGATCGAGCGCATCCAGGGTGGCTGGCTGGAGTTCGACGCCGCCATCGCGACCCCGGACCAGATGGCCAAGGTCGGTCGTATCGCGCGCGTGCTGGGCCCCCGCGGCCTGATGCCGAACCCCAAGACCGGCACCGTCACCCCCGATGTGACCAAGGCCGTTCAGGACATCAAGGGCGGCAAGATCAACTTCCGTGTCGACAAGCAGGCCAACCTGCACTTCGTCATCGGCAAGGCGTCCTTCGACGAGAAGAAGCTGGCCGAGAACTACGGCGCCGCTTTCGATGAGATCCTGCGCGTCAAGCCCTCCACCGCGAAGGGCCGCTACGTCAAGAAGGTGACGTTCTCGACGAACACCGGACCGGGCATCCCGGTGGATCCGAACCGCACCCGCAACTTCGCCGAAGAAGACTGAGAAAGTCTCCGCGACGAACTTGCGTAGCAACGCATGACGAAGGGCCGGTACAGGGAAACCTGCACCGGCCCTTCGGCTTTCACACTGCCGAGTCAGTCGCCGCTGCTACCGCTGCTACCGCCGCTGCCGGTGATGCCGGTGCCGATCGCGTAGAGGACCTGGCACAGCGGGCCTTTGGTCTCGTCGGCGCCGCACAGCACGGTGAAGAGCAGGCCGACCGGCCAGGCCGCGATGCCGCGGGCGGACTCGGTGCTCGACCCGGAACCCAGCGATCCGGAGTCGGCGATCGGGGCGGGGGAGACGGCGGGGGCGGCCAGTGCGGGACCAGCGGCGACACCGCACAGGGCGGCGGAAATAGACGCTGCGGCAAGGGTTTTGGTGATTATTGTCGTCATCGGGAAACCTCCGTGAAGATGATTCGCCGATGATATTGGTTGCCGCTCGAAAGTGAAGCACGTCACTTTCATCGGCTTGCGCGCATGGCCGCGATAGTGACCCGTCGCGCCGGCCGCGCGCCCCGTCCGGACCCCGTTTTGGTGGATGGATAGACATCCGCTATTCTGGTCCACGGTCACCGGCCAGTTCGGTGATCACCCAATCGTTCTACCGAAGACCGTTGGTTGCTGCCCCCGGGCAGTCGAAGGTCCAGCGTTACTGCTGGCGGCCCACGCAGGGAGAGCCGAGGTTGGGAAGCCGTACGGGTTCGCCCGTCACGAGTTTCTTTCACGCCCCGGGACCTCTGCGTCCGCGGGGCGTTTGCTTTATCGCTGGCCCCTGGCGGTGTCGGTAGTGCAACTACGAACCGACCATCCAGAGAGGAGGCGAAGTATGGCAACCACCGAGAAGGTCACCGCGGTCGCGGAGATCGCGGAGCAGTTCAAGAGCTCCACTGCCACCGTTGTCACGGAATACCGTGGACTGTCGGTCAGCAAGATCACGCAGCTGCGTCGGGCACTGGGCGCGGACGCCACCTACTCCGTCGCCAAGAACACCCTGGTCAAGCGTGCGGCCGCCGAGGCGGGCGTCGAAGGCCTGGATGACTTGTTCGTCGGTCCGACCGCCATCACCTTCATCAAGGGTGAGCCGGTCGAAGCCGCGAAGGCGCTCAAGGCTTTCGCCAAGGACAACAAGGCGCTGATCATCAAGGGCGGCTACATGGACGGCGTCGCGCTGTCCGTGGCCGAAGTTGAGCGGATCGCCGACCTGGAGTCCCGCGAGGTCCTGCTGGCCAAGCTGGCCGGCGCCATGAAGGGCAACCTGTCCAAGGCCGCGGGTCTGTTCGCCGCGCCCGGCAACCAGCTTGCTCGCCTGTTCGCGGCGCTCGAGGAGAAGAAGGCGAACGAGGGTGGCGCTGCCGCTCCCGCCGCCGAAGCTCCGGCCGCTGCCGAATAAGTCTCACCCACAAACCTTTTCGGCGTCGCTGACGCGCTGCCGAAACCATCGAAAGGAAGAATTCAATGGCCAACGTTGAAGAGCTGCTCGAAACCTTCGGTTCCATGACCCTGCTCGAGCTCTCCGAGTTCGTCAAGGCGTTCGAGGACAAGTTCGAGGTCACCGCGGCTGCCCCCGTCGCCGTCGCCGCCGCCGGTGTTGCCGGTGCCCCGGCCGACGCCGCCGAGGAGCAGGACGAGTTCGACGTCGTCATCGAGTCCGCCGGCGACAAGAAGATCCAGGTCATCAAGGTCGTTCGCGAGATCGTCTCCGGCCTGGGCCTGAAGGAAGCCAAGGACCTGGTCGAGGCCGCCCCGAAGGCGCTGCTGGAGAAGGTCAACAAGGAGGCCGCCGAGGCCGCCAAGGCCAAGCTCGAAGAGGCCGGCGCCAAGGTTTCCGTCAAGTAATTCTTGCCGGTACTTCGAAAGAGCGGTATCCCTGCGGGGATGCCGCTCTTTTCGTGTCTCACAGCGGTTGTGATTGAGTCGTGATGGGGTTTACCGGCGAGTCAGGTCCTGCTGTCCGGGACGGGCGGTATGCGATACAGTGACCGGACCTACTGTGATGCGCCACACCGCGCAAAGAATTTCGTGTGCGCCGCAGTAGGGCGCTCGTCGGAGAAATTGTGGAGGTTGGCGTGGGCGTCGAGGTCAGGACCGAAGGCATCACCAAGTCGTTCGGTTCCCAGCGAATTTGGCAGGATGTCAGTCTGACACTGCCGTCGGGGGAAGTCAGCGCGCTGCTCGGACCCTCCGGTACCGGTAAGTCCGTCTTCCTGAAGTCTTTGATCGGCCTGCTGCGCCCCGAGCGCGGCTCCATCTACATCGATGGCGTCGATATCACCACCTGCTCCAACAAGGAGCTCTACGAGATCCGCAAGCTCTTCGGCGTCCTCTTCCAGGACGGCGCGCTCTTCGGCTCGATGAACCTCTTCGACAACGTGGCCTTCCCGCTGCGGGAGCACACCAAGAAGAGCGAATCCGAGATCAAGAAGATCGTCATGGAGAAGCTCGAGCTCACCGGTCTGCTGGGCGCGGAGGGCAAGCTCCCGGGCGAGATCTCCGGCGGTATGCGCAAGCGCGCCGGCCTGGCCCGCGCCCTGGTGCTCGACCCGCAGATCATCCTGGTCGACGAGCCGGACTCCGGTCTGGACCCGGTCCGCACCACCTATCTGTCGCAGCTGTTGATCGACATCAACGCGCAGATCGACGCGACGATCCTCATCGTCACGCACAACATCAACCTGGCGCGCATCGTGCCGGACAACATCGGCATGCTCTTCCGCCGCCAGCTGGTCATGTTCGGCCCGCGCGAGGTGCTGCTGACCTCGGACGAGCCGGTGGTGAAGCAGTTCCTCAACGGCCGCATGATCGGCCCGATCGGCATGTCCGAGGAGAAGGACGAGTCGCAGATGGCCCGCGAGCAGGCCATGGTCGACGCCGGTCACCACGCCGGTGGCGCCGAAGAGGTCGAGGGCATCATCCCGCAGATGCGGGCGCAGCCCGGCATGCCCGTGCGTCAGGCCGTCGGCCGTCGCCGCGAGCGCGTGCGCCAGATCCTGCACACCCTGCCGCCCGCCGCGCAGGAGGCGATCCGCAACTCCCTGGAGGAGAACGGCGACCACGACACGCAGGTGATTCCCGCCTACCAGGGCTCCTACGACTCTACGGTTCGACACAACCTGACCAACGGGTAACATACGGCGCGTGAACCGAAACCTGACGCGACTACGCACCCCCGTCGAGTCAGGTCTCGCCCAGGCCGGCAACATCTTCGCACTCCTTCTGGATGTCATGCGCAAGACGTTTCGCCGGCCTTTTCAATGGCGTGAGTTCATCGAGCAGTCGTGGTTCATCGCGAGTGTCTCGATCCTGCCCGCCGCTCTGGTAGCGATTCCGTTCGGCGCAGTGGTGGCTCTGCAAACCGGCTCGCTCATCAAGCAGCTCGGTGCGGAAGCCTTCACCGGCGCGACGAGCGTGCTGGCGACGGTCCAGCAAGCGGCGCCCGTGGTGACCGCGCTGATCATCGCCGGCGCCGCGGGCTCGGCCGTGGCGGCCGATCTCGGCTCGCGAACCATTCGCGAGGAGATCGACGCCATGGAGGTCCTGGGCATCGATCCCATTCAGCGCCTGGTGGTTCCGCGCGTGCTCGGCATGATGCTGGTCGCGCTGCTGATGAACGGCCTGGTCGCGGTCGTCGGCATCTGCGGCGGCTACTTCTTCAACGTGGGTCTGCAGGGCGGCACGCCCGGCGCCTACCTCGCCTCGTTCTCGGCCCTGGCCCAGCTGCCCGACCTCTGGATCGGCGAGATCAAGGCGTTGATCTTCGGACTCGTGGCGGGCGTCATCGCCGCCTACAAGGGTCTGCATCCCAAAGGGGGACCGAAAGGAGTAGGAGACGCCGTGAACCAGTCCGTGGTGATCACGTTCCTGGTGTTGTTCTTCCTGAACCTCATCCTCACCCTGATCTATCTTCAGGTCGTTCCCGCAAAGGGCGCGTGACCCATGGTCGTTTCGCAGCGCTCCACCGTTCTCACCCGGTCGGCGCGCCGGGTATCCGGTGCGCTCAGAGCCCCGGTGGCCGTGGTCGATCGGGCCGGGGACCAGATGTCCTTCTACGCCCGCGCCATCGCCTGGATCCCGCGGACCGCCGTGCACTACCGCAAGGAAGTCATGCGGCTGCTGGCCGAGGTGACCTTCGGCTCGGGCGCGCTGGCGATCATCGGCGGCACCATCGGCGTCATCGTCTTCATGTCGGCCTCGGTCGGCGTCGTGGTGGGCCTGCAGGGTTTCAAGGCCCTCGATTCGCTCGGCTCGGGCGTGCTCACCGGGTTCCTGACCGGCTACATCAACACCCGTGAACTGGCGCCGCTGGTCGCGGCGCTCGCGCTGTCGGCAACCGTCGGTTGCGGTTTCACCGCGCAACTCGGCGCCATGCGCATCTCCGAGGAGATCGACGCGCTCGAGGTCATGGCCGTGCCGGGCGTGCCGTTCCTGGTGACCACCCGCGTGATCGCCGGCTTCCTGGCGGTCATCCCGCTGTACATCGTCGGCCTGCTCGGAACCTACGTCGCGTCCCGGCTGATATCGATCTACTTCAACGGGCAATCGAGCGGGTCCTACGACCACTACTTCAGCCTGTTCCTGCCACCCGAAGACGTGGTCTATTCGTTCCTGAAGGTGCTCGTCTTCGCCTTCGTCATCATCCTGGTGCACTGCTACTACGGCTTCAACGCGACCGGCGGTCCGGCGGGAGTCGGTGTGGCGGTTGGGCGCGCCGTGCGTGCTGCCATCGTCTTGATCAATATTCTGGACTTCTTCTTGAGCCTTGCTATTTGGGGAACGACGACGACGGTGCGGGTGGCCGGATGAGTAATCCCGACAGAGTGCGGTTCTGGCGGTCGACGGCGAAGCTGCGCGCCCGCACGCTCGGTGTGCTGTTCTTCGTGCTCTGCGCGCTGTTCCTGTGGACCACCACCGCCATCTACTCCAAGAAGTTCGTGGACACCGTCCGCGTGGACCTGCTGACCGACACCGTCGGCAACGCCCTGACCCGCAACGCGGACGTGAAGGTGCGCGGGGTCAACGTCGGCGAGGTCCGCTCCAGCGACTACGACGGCAAGCAGGTCACCCTCGACCTGGCCATCGATCCGGGGATGGCCGAGAAGATTCCGGCCAACGTGACCGCCCGCCTGCTCCCCAAGACGCTCTTCGGCGAGCGCTACGTCGAGCTGGTGTGGCCCGAGGATCCCAGCGGACACCTCACCGAGGGCATGACCCTGCACCAGGACACCAGCGGCCACGCCGTCGAGGTGAGCCAGCTGCTCGATCACGTACTGCCGCTGCTGCAGGCCATTCCGCCGCAGTACCTGGCCTCCACCCTCGGCGCGATCTCGCAGGGTCTGCAGGGCCGGGGCGAGGAGCTGGGCCGCACGATCGACCGGCTCGACAAGATCTTCACCGAGGTGAACACCGAATTGCCCACGCTGCAGGAGGATCTGCGCAGCTTCGCCGAGGTGGCCGCCACGTATTCCGACGCGGCCCCGCAGCTGGTGTCCGCGCTGGACAATCTGCGCACCACCAATGCCACGATCGTGCAGCAGCGTTCACAGATCGACACCATGCTCGCGGTGCTGACGCCGAGCTCGTCCGATCTGGCCGACTTCCTGATCACCAATCGGGACAACATCATCGACGTGGCCGCCGACGCGCGGCCCGCGCTGGAGGATCTCGCCAAGTACTCGCCCGGGTTCACCTGCGCGCTGGCGAACTTCGCGCAGATGAAGCCGCGCATCGACGAGCTGTTCGGCAAGGGCACCGACCTGCCGGGTTCGCGGGTGACCGTCGAGATCGTCAACCCGCGCGGGCGCTACGTCCCGAACCAGGACGAGCCGCGCTGGTTCGATCCGCGCGGCGCGATGTGCATCCCGGAGTATCCGCTCACCGTGGACCCGGGCCAGTACACCAACGGGTCGGCCAACGACGGCTCGTATCAGCCGCCCAGCCGCAATCCCGGTGACCAGAACATCGGCCGGATGGCCTCGCCGCAGTACCGCGTGTACGGCCCGGCCGCGCCGAGCATCGCCGGTTCGCCCGCCGAGCAGCAGACCCTGGGCGCGATCTACGGTGCGGCCCACGGGGTCTCGCCGGACGAGGTGCCCGGCTGGATCACCCGGATCGCGGCCCCGGCCTTCCGCGGCAGTGAGGTGAGCATTCGATGAAGGACGTGCTGCGCGGCCTCGGCCCGACGCTGGCCAAACTCATCGCCTTCATCGTGGTGACCGTGCTGGCCACCGGCGTGCTGGCGCTGACGATCGCCAACTACAGCGGCGGCGGTACCAGGTTCAACGCTCGCTTCACCGACGTGACGTCGCTGAACAAGGGCGACGAGGTGCGTATCGCCGGTGTCCGGGTCGGCAAGGTGACGAAGGTGTCGATCGTCGACAAGACCCTGGCCAACGTCGAATTCGAGGTGTCGGACCGCTCGTCGCTGCCCGCCTCGACCATCGCCACGATCAAGTACCGGAACCTGGTGGGGCAGCGCTACATCGCCCTGGAACAGGGTGCGGGCGAACAGGGTCGCAAGATCAACAAGGGCGCCACCATCCCGCTGGAGCGCACCCGGCCCGCGCTGAACCTGACCGAACTGTTCAACGGTTTCCGGCCGCTGTTCCAGACGCTCACCGCGGACGACGTGAACAAGCTGTCCTACAACATCATTCAGGTGTTCCAGGGCGAGTCCGGCACCATCACCGAACTGGTCGGCAACACCGCGGCGCTGACCAACAAGATCGCCGACAAGGACGCGGTCATCGGCGAGGTCGTCCGCAACCTCAACGCCGTGCTCGAGGTGGTCAACAACCGCGACGACCAGCTGAACCAGCTGATCATCAACACCGAGGCGCTCATCACCGGGCTCAACGCCGAACGCGGCGTCATCGGCTCGGCGCTGACCTCGCTCGGCAACCTGACCTCGGCCACCGCCGACCTGCTCGTACCGGTGCGGCCGAACCTGCAGGGCGCCATCGCGGGCCTGAACGAACTGACCGGCACCCTCAACAGCCGGTCCGACGAGGTCAACGAGGGCCTGGCCAACCTGCCGATCAAGATGGAGAAGCTGGGCCGGGCCGCCTCCTACGGCTCGTGGTTCCAGTTCTACCTGTGCGGCATCGACATCGTCGCCGGACCGGGCACCGCGGACGCGCCGCAGCTGAACCTCCCCGAGGCGATCCAGCACATGCCGACGATCAACCAGCCGGTCTACACCAACCCGGCCCCGCGCTGCCACGGAAAGGGAGGCCGCTGATGGACGACCGCGTCGTACTCGGAAAGCGCAGCCCCGTTTTCATGGGCGGCCTCGGCCTGGCCATGGTGCTGCTGGTGACCGTGTCCGCCTTCAGCCTCGACAAACTGCCCCTCATCGGAGCCGGCACGAAGTACACCGCCGAGTTCTCCGAGGCGGCCGGGCTCAAGAAGGGCAACGAGGTCCGCATCGCCGGCGTCAAGGTCGGCCAGGTGCAGGACGTGCGCCTGGACGGCGACCGGGTCCTGGTCGACTTCCGCACCCAGGACGCCTGGATCGGCAACGAGAGCACCGCCTCGATCCAGATCAAGACCCTGCTCGGGCAGAAGTACCTCGCGGTCGAGCCCAAGGGCAGCGAGACCGCGGACCCCGACGACGCGATCCCGCTCTCGCGCACGGTATCCCCGTACGACGTGGTGGACGCCTTCAGCGACGCGGCCACCGACCTCGAGGAGACCGACACCGCCCAGCTCGCCCAGAGCATGCGGGTGCTCTCGGAGGCGTTCTCCGGAACCCCCGCCGAGATCCGCTCCTCCATCGACGGCGTAGCCCGGCTCTCGGAATCGCTGGCCAAGCGAGATGACCAGTTGCGCAAGCTGTTCGGCGCCACCAAGCAGACCTCGCGGCTGCTGGCGGACCGCAACGCAGAATTCGAGCGGCTGCTCGGCAACGGCGGGCAGCTGCTCGCCGAGCTGAACGTGCGCCAGCAGGCGATCTCGCAGCTGCTCGCCGGCGCGAAGACCATCGCCGCCGAACTGAGCGCGCTGGTCGCGGACAACGAGGCGCAGATCGGCCCGGCGCTGACCAACCTCGAGCAGACCATCACCCTGCTCAACGACAACCAGGCCAACATCTCCAAGACGCTGCAGCTGGCCGCGCCCTTCTACGGCCTGTACGCCAACGTGCTCGGCACCGGGCGCTGGTTCGACGCGGTCATCACCAACCTGATTCCGCCCGCCCTGCCCGAGATTCCGGGCGATCGCGCGCCGATCCGCAAGATGGGAGGCTGAGGATGGCGAACAATCCGCTGACCGCGGTGCGCGACAGCAGCCCCAGGACCAAACTGATCGCCCTCGTGGCCGCGGTCGCCGTGGCGCTCGCGGCGGTGGCGTGGTGGGGCTTCGGCAAGCTCAACACCACCGTGATCACCGCGTACTTCGACAAGTCCGTCGGCATCTACGTGGGCTCGGACGTGCGGATCCTCGGCGTGCCGGTGGGCACCGTGAAAGAGGTGACCCCGCAGGGCGAGCAGGTCAAGGTCGTCATGGCGGTCGACCGGAAGTACGACGTGCCCGCCGACGCCAAGGCCGCCCAGATCACCCCGTCGGTGGTCTCGGACCGCTACATCCAGCTCGCGCCCGCCTACCAGGGCGGACCCAAGATGGGCCGCGAGGCCACCATCCCCAAGGACCGCACCGCCACCCCCGTCGAGGTCGACCGGCTGTACAAGAGCATCACCGAACTGTCCGAGGCCCTGGGGCCCAACGGCGCCAACAAGGACGGCGCGGTGAACGACCTCGTGCGCTCCGCCGCGCAGAACCTCTCCGGCAACGGCGAGGCGCTCGGCAACAGCTTCACCCAGCTGTCCAAGGCCGCCAAGACGCTCTCCGATTCGCGCACCGACATCTTCGACACGGTGAAGAACCTGCAGGAATTCGTGCGCATGCTGGCCGAGAACGACGCGCAGGTGCGCGAGTTCAACGTCCAGCTCGGCTCGCTCGCGGGCTTCCTGGCCGACGAGCGCCAGAGCCTGGGCGACGCGCTGAGCCTGCTGTCGGTCGCGCTCGGCGACGTGGCCCGGTTCATCGACGACAACCGGGAACTGGTGCAGTCCAACGCGCAGGCGCTGACAACCCTCACCCAGACCCTCGCCGATCAGCGCGACGACCTGGCGACCGCGCTGCCGCTGATCCCGACCGCGCTCTCCAACCTCATCAACGTGCACAACGGTGAGACCGGAACCCTCGACATGCGCCCCAATTTCGACGATCTGCAGAACCCGTTCGGCGTGCTGTGCAAGATGCTCGATCTGGGCAAGCTGCGGCCGGGCGATCCCCAGTTCGACGCGATCTCGCGGCAGCTGCGGCCGATCCTGGACAACTGCGGCATCATCACCGACCAGCTCACCGCGGGCGTGAAGACGCCGTCGCTGGTGCTGCCGTTCGGAATTCTCAGCGGCGACAATGTGCAGCGCAATCCGGTGCCCGGCAGCGTGCCCGGCGTACCGTCCGACCAGCTGCCGCCCTCGCAGGGAGGTGGACAGCGATGAGACGAATACGGAACGCGCGCACCGGCGTTGGGCACGGCCGCACCGCCGCGCTGGCGCTCGCCCTCGGCGCTGTGACCGTCGTCGCGGCGGGCTGCGGCAACGGCGCGTACAGCATCCCGCTGCCCGGCGGCCCGAACGTCGGGGACAACCCGCTGCACATCGACATCCGCTTCGCCGACGTGCTGGACCTGGTGCCGCAGTCCACCGTGAAGGTGGACGGCGTCGCGGTGGGCCGGGTCGACCGCATCGAACTCGCCCCCGACGGCTGGACCGCCAGCGTGCGCGCGGTCGTGAACAACGACGTCGACCTGCCCGCCAACGCCCGGGCCGAGGTGCGCCAGTCCAACCTGCTCGGCGAGAAGTTCATCGAACTGTCCGCGCCTGCACACGATCCCGCGTCCGCGCGGCTGACCGACAACGCGGTCATCGACGTCGCCCAGACCCGCACCGCCACCGAGGTGGAGCAGGTGCTCGGCGCGCTGTCACTGCTGCTCAACGGCGGCGGCGTCGCGCAGTTGCAGCCCATCGTGGTCGAGCTGAACAAGGCCCTGGACGGCCGCGACGCCAAGACGAGATCGCTGCTGGAACAGGCGAACAAGCTCATCGGCGGATTGAACGACCAGGTCGAGGACATCACGCGCGCCCTGGACGGGCTCGATGTGCTCTCCAGCCGGGTCGGGCAGCAGACCGCGCAGATCGCCAAGATCCTGGACGAACTGCCCGAGGGCATCCAGATCCTGAACGAGCAACGGCCGCAACTGATTCAGCTGCTCACCCAGCTGGATCGGCTGGGCCAGGCCGGATTCGACGTCCTGGACAACTCCAAGGACGATCTGATCCGGGACCTGAACTCGCTGCGGCCCACGCTGCAGGAACTCGGCAAATCCGCCGGTGACCTGGTGACCGCCTTCCCGCTCATCCCGACCTACCCCTTCCCGGACGAGGCCATCAAGTCCGCGTTCGGCGGTCAGGTCAACACCTGGCTGTCGGTGGACCTGGAGATCGGCACGCTGCTGTCGAATCTCGGTGTGGGCAAACCGGATCCGGTGTACATCCCGCCGGCGGGCCGGCAGGTCAACGTGGACCCGAGCAACCCGTACTACAACGGCAACGGCCCGCGTGACGGCTGGCCCACCATCTCGCTGGTGCCGCTGCCGCCGACGGTGGTGCCGCCGGGGCTGCCCGCCCTGCCCGAGCCGCTCGGCGCCTTGCTCGATCAGCTGGGAGTGGGTGGTCCGCGATGACCCGTCTGGTGCGTTTTCAGCTCATCGCCTTCGCCGTGATCGCGGTGCTCGGCGTCGCCTTCGTCGGCGCGAAGTACGTGCGCCTGGACAACATGCTCGGCTTCGGGCTCTACCACGTCACGGTGAAGATGCCCGAGACCGGCAACCTGTCCAAGGGCGCCGAGGTCACCTACCGCGGCGTGCCCGTGGGCCGGGTCGGCTCGCTCGACATCACCCCGGACGGCGTCGAGGTCGTCCTGGACATGGATTCGGGCAAGCCCCGGATCCCGGTGAACGCGAAAGCCGTGGTGGCCAATCGATCCGCCATCGGCGAGCAGTACGTGGACCTGATGCCCAGCAGCACCGCCGGCCCGTTCCTGGAGGACGGTTCGGTCATCGACGGCGCCCAGGTGCCGATCCGGGTCGAGGAATTGCTGGGCAGCGTCGATCATTTCGTGCAGACCACCGACCTGGCGGCGCTGAGCACCGCGGTCACCGAACTCGGCAAGGCGTTCGACGGCAAGGGCGACGACCTGGAGATCCTGGTCGACTCGCTCGGCAAGTTCACCGAGACCGGTGTCGAGGCGCTGCCGCAGACCCTGGCCCTGCTCCGGGACGCCCGGATCGCGCTGGGTACCCAGGCCGAGCAGTCCGGCAGCATTCGCCAGTTCAGCAACGGCCTGGATCTGCTCGCCGCGCAACTGCGTTCGAGCGATCCCGACATCCGCAGGCTGATCGGCACCGGCACCGATGCGGGCGATCAGATCCAGCGCCTGGTGGCCGAGAGCGGCCCGGCGCTGACCACAAGCCTGACGAACCTGCGGGTCATGCTGCTGGCCGTGTCGCCCAAGTTCTACGCGCTCGGGCCGCTGCTGCAGATGCTGCCGCTGCTCTCGATCGGCGCCTCGGCCACCGCGCCCGGCGACGGCACCACCCACTTCGGCCTGGTGCTCGAGACGAACAATCCGCCGGCGTGCACGGTCGGGTACGAGGGCACGCAGGACATCATCCGCCAGATGAAGGACCGGAACCCGGACTTCGACGACAGCCGGGACGATTTCCCGTTCAACACGAACGCGAAATGTCTTGTGCCGCAAGGCAGTGAGACCGCGGTTCGCGGTGGCGAGCGTGCCGAACTGGCCGATCCCAGTGTCCCGCAGCCGTGGGACGACAAGCCCAAGTACGACCCCGAGAAGCTCAATCTGAACCCCGTCGCGACCCAGCTGGCCACGCTCATGGGCGTCACCCCGAAGCGGTGACGCACCGCCGAGGCGCGTGTTCGCGCACAGCCGGGGCCGCGTCGCGCACAGTGGAAAGTATGGTGTCGGCGTGAGCCAGCAAAAGGACAGCAACCAGGACGCGGAGCTAGGCGAGCCGGCCGCGGAGCCGGTCGCCGAGTCCACCCCGGATCCGGCGCCCGTCCTCGCGAAGCCGGCGCCCGCACCCGACGCCGAGGCGGCGCCCGAGGCCGAGCCGAAGGCCGGGTCCCGGACCGAGCCCGAGGATTCGGAGCCGCCCGCCGGGACCCGTTCCCTCGACACCCACCGGGTCGTCACGCTCGCGTCGATCGCTCTGCTGGCCGTGGCCGCGGTGGCCGCCGCCTGGTTCGGCGGCACCTGGATCGTCGGCGGGCTGATGCAGGACCGTCCGCGCGCGCAGGCTCGCGACAACGCGCTCGACGCCGCCCAGCAGGCGGCGATCAATATCACGTCGATGAACCTGGCCGACGTCGACGGTTCGCTGTCGCTGGCCCGTTCGTCCATGACGGGCGAGCTGCTCGACGCCTCCACCGCGAACCAGGACCAGATCAAGAAACAGGTCCTGGAATCGAACGTGAACATGACCTCCAAGGTGGTCGGCGGTTCGCTCACCGAACTCAACTCCGAGCGGGACCGGGCCGCGGCCCTGGTCGTGCTCGAGGTGACCGAGAACGGCCCGGGCAAACCCGCCGCCAAGCTGCGCTACACCTGGTCGGTGGACGTGGTGCTCGACGACGGCGTGTGGAAGGCCGATCAGGTCCAGGTCGTCTCCGATCCCGTCTCGCTCGGCGGGGGAGCGCAGCAGCCCGCCCCGGGGGAGACGACGCCCACCACCGAGCCCGCCCCGCCGGGCAACTAGGAGACGCGATCATGGCCAACAAACGCCCCGTCAATCGCGTCAGCCCCAAGCGCCGCCCGCCCGCCCAGCGCGCCGCGGGCGCCCGCACCACCGCCGAGGATCTGCGGCACGGCACCACGGGCGGTATCGCCGCCCGCAAGGCCGCCGCGCGCTCGGCCGCCGCCGAGCGTCGCGCCCCGGCCCCGGAACGGCCCGCGCGGCCCCGCACGCCCCGCTCCGGCGGCGGGGTCCGGAGCTGGCGTACCGCACTGCTGTGCGGCGGCGCGGCCGTGCTGCTCGCCGCCTTCGCCGTCGTGGGCGCGCTGCGGCCCGGCGTGGACGACGCCAACCTGGCGTACGTGGACAACACCGCCACCGACGAGGTCAAGGCGGCAGCCCAGCACGCGCTGTCCACGATCTACGGCTACAACGCCAAGGACATCGACAAGTTCCGCGACAACGCCCGGGCCGTGATGACCGGCACCATGCTCGCGGAGTTCGACAAAGACAAACTGCTCGACACCGGCATCGACGCCATCAAGCAGACCGGGACCGACACCAAGGCCACCCCCGACCCCATCGGGGTCACGCTACTGACCGGCGATCGCGCCGAACTGCTGGTCAACCTGGCCATCGTCGCCACCAAGGACGGCGTCCCGGCCCCGCTGGCCTCGGGCCCGATCGTGCTGCGCATGCAGAAGGTCGACGGCCGCTGGCTGGCCTCGGAGATCGCCGACAGCTGATCGGTTCCCACCCGCTTTCCCGCGTGCTCGTGCGCGGGATCTGCGCTGATCGGGGGCGGATTCCGGCCCGCCGGACGGTACCCGCGCCCGCGGCGCCCGCGCGTCGCCGAATTCGGAATTTCCCGCCCCACCTGCGGTATCCGCGACCCGGGTCGCCGCCTGACGAGGCGATCTTCTACTGGGGCAGGCGAACTCGGGTTTTGTCAACTTTTGGCGCCACTTGACGAGTTTCGTCCGACCCGTCACGCTATTCACAACAGCGGCGGCTGTCACAGGGGATCAGACGCCGACGTGGAGCTCGAGCGATCGCAGCCAGCGGACAACGGAGCCCAGTCGGCCGACGGTGTGACGGAGTTGTTGTTCCATAACGCGGCCTCACCCGCCGCGCGGACGCGGTGCCGAAGATCGCAGGAATGCGGTTCGACCATCGCGGAGATGCGGTGTAACCGTCGCAGGGATGCGGTGTGGTCACCGCCACGACACGCTTCGGCGCGTTAGCCCTCCGGGCTTCACCACGGGTGGTACTTTGACACCCCCGTAGGTTTGGGTGTAGTTTTGGACGTTGCGCTGGCTGCCTCCTGTCCATACCTCGATCGCATCGTCGAAAGTTCCACCTTCCGGTGTTACTTCCGCTGCTTGCTGTTCGGGTTTCGTTCGGGTAGTCACCAGCGGAATTCGTAGCAGACAAGCGACGGTCGCGGACCACCACGCGACGCGCGTGAGGTGCTGGAAGGACGCATCTTGGCAGTCTCCACCCAGACCAAGGCCGGTATTCCCGGAGCCCCGAAGCGGGTGTCTTTCGCGAAGATTCGTGAGCCCCTCGAGGTTCCGGGTCTTCTCGATCTACAAACCGACTCGTTCGCCTGGCTGATCGGTTCACCGGTGTGGCGGGAAAAGGCGATCGCCCGTGGCGACGTCAACCCGTTCGGTGGGCTCGAGGAGGTGCTCGAGGAGCTCTCGCCGATCGAGGACTTCTCCGGTTCCATGTCCCTGTCGTTCTCCGACCCGCGCTTCGAAGAGGTCAAGGCCTCCATCGAAGAGTGCAAGGACAAGGACATGACCTACGCGGCGCCGTTGTTCGTCACCGCGGAGTTCATCAACAACAACACCGGTGAGATCAAGTCTCAGACGGTCTTCATGGGTGATTTCCCGATGATGACCGACAAGGGCACGTTCATCATCAACGGCACCGAGCGCGTCGTCGTGTCGCAGCTGGTTCGTTCGCCGGGCGTGTACTTCGACGACACCATCGACAAGAGCACCGAGAAGACGCTGCACAGCGTCCGGGTGATCCCGTCGCGTGGCGCGTGGCTCGAGTTCGACGTCGACAAGCGCGACACCGTCGGTGTGCGTATCGACCGCAAGCGCCGGCAGCCGGTCACCGTGCTGCTCAAGGCGCTGGGTCTGACCGCCGAGGAGATCGTCGAGCGCTTCGGCTTCTCCGAGATCATGATGTCCACCCTCGAGAAGGACAGCACCCCCGGTCAGGACGAGGCCCTCCTCGACATCTACCGCAAGCTGCGTCCGGGCGAGCCGCCGACCAAGGAGTCCGCGCAGACCCTGCTGGAGAACCTGTTCTTCAAGGAGAAGCGCTACGACCTGGCTCGCGTCGGCCGCTACAAGGTCAACAAGAAGCTGGGCCTGAACCTCGACAAGCCGGTCACGGGTTCGGTGCTGACCAAGGAAGACATCGTCGCGACGATCGAGTACCTGGTCCGTCTGCACCAGGGCGATCGCATGATGACCGCGCCGGAGGGCCGCGAGGTTCCGGTCGAGGTCGATGACATCGATCACTTCGGCAACCGTCGTCTGCGCACCGTGGGCGAGCTGATCCAGAACCAGATCCGGGTCGGCCTCTCGCGTATGGAGCGTGTCGTGCGTGAGCGCATGACCACCCAGGACGTCGAGGCCATCACGCCGCAGACCCTGATCAACATCCGTCCCGTCGTGGCCGCGATCAAGGAGTTCTTCGGAACCTCCCAGCTGTCGCAGTTCATGGACCAGAACAACCCGCTGTCGGGTCTGACCCACAAGCGCCGCCTGTCGGCGCTGGGCCCGGGTGGTCTGTCCCGTGAGCGCGCCGGTCTGGAAGTTCGAGACGTCCACCCGTCGCACTACGGCCGCATGTGCCCGATCGAGACCCCGGAAGGCCCGAACATCGGCCTGATCGGTTCGCTCTCGGTGTACGCGCGGGTCAACCCGTTCGGCTTCATCGAGACCCCGTACCGCCGGGTCGTCGACGGCCGCGTCACCGATGAGGTCAAGTACCTCACCGCCGACGAGGAAGACCGCCACATCCGCGCCCAGGCGAACTCGCCGGTCGACGCGGACGGCCGCTTCCTCGAGGAGCGCGTGCTCGCTCGCCACGGCAACGAGGAGATGGAATACGTCGACGCGTCCGCGGTCGACTTCATGGATGTCTCGCCGCGCCAGATGGTGTCGGTCGCGACGGCCATGATTCCGTTCCTCGAGCACGACGACGCCAACCGTGCCCTCATGGGCGCGAACATGCAGCGTCAGGCCGTGCCGCTGGTCCGTTCCGAGTCGCCGCTGGTCGGCACCGGTATGGAGCTGCGCGCCGCGGTCGACGCCGGCGACGTGGTCGTGAACCAGAAGGCCGGTGTGGTGGAAGAGGTTTCGGCCGACTTCATCACCGTCATGCACGACGACGGCACCCGCCGCTCGTACCGCATGCGCAAGTTCGAGCGTTCGAACCAGGGCACCTGTGCCAACCAGCGTCCGATCGTGGACGAGGGGCTGCGGGTCGAGGCCGGGCACGTGCTCGCCGACGGCCCCTGCACCCAGAACGGTGAGATGGCCCTGGGCAAGAACCTGCTCGTGGCGATCATGCCGTGGGAGGGCCACAACTACGAGGACGCGATCATCCTGTCGCAGCGCCTTGTGGAGGATGACGTGCTCACCTCGATTCACATCGAGGAGCACGAGATCGACGCGCGCGACACCAAGCTGGGCGCCGAGGAGATCACCCGGGACATCCCGAACGTCTCCGACGAGGTCCTGGCAGATCTCGACGAGCGCGGCATCGTCCGCATCGGCGCCGAGGTCCGCGACGGCGACATCCTGGTCGGCAAGGTCACCCCGAAGGGCGAGACCGAGCTGACCCCCGAGGAGCGCCTGCTGCGCGCCATCTTCGGTGAGAAGGCTCGTGAGGTTCGCGACACCTCGCTGAAGGTGCCCCACGGTGAGTCCGGCAAGGTCATCGGCGTGCGCGTGTTCTCGCGTGACGACGACGACGATCTGCCCCCGGGCGTCAACGAGCTGGTCCGCGTGTACGTGGCGCAGAAGCGCAAGATCCAGGACGGCGACAAGCTCGCCGGCCGGCACGGCAACAAGGGCGTCATCGGCAAGATCCTGCCGCAGGAAGATATGCCCTTCCTGCCGGACGGCACGCCGGTCGACATCATCCTGAACACCCACGGTGTGCCGCGTCGTATGAACATCGGCCAGGTGCTGGAAACCCATCTGGGTTACATCGCCAAGACCGGCTGGCAGGTCGAGGGTGAGCCCGACTGGGCCCGCCGTCTGCCCGAGGAGATGCTGGGTCAGGAAGCCGACACCAATATCGCCACGCCCGTGTTCGACGGTGCGCGCGAGGAGGAGCTGACGGGTCTGCTGGCCTCGACGCTGCCGAACCGCGACGGCGAGAAGATGATCGACGACAACGGCAAGGCGGTGCTGCTCGACGGCCGCTCCGGCGAGCCGTTCCCGTACCCGGTCTCGGTCGGCTACATGTACATCCTGAAGCTGCACCACCTGGTGGACGACAAGATCCACGCGCGTTCGACGGGTCCGTACTCGATGATCACGCAGCAGCCCCTCGGTGGTAAGGCTCAGTTCGGTGGTCAGCGCTTCGGTGAGATGGAGTGCTGGGCCATGCAGGCGTACGGCGCCGCCTACACGCTGCAGGAACTGCTCACCATCAAGTCGGACGACGTGGTCGGCCGCGTGAAGGTGTACGAGGCGATCGTCAAGGGCGAGAACATCCCGGAGCCGGGTATCCCGGAGTCGTTCAAGGTTCTGCTCAAGGAACTGCAGTCGCTGTGCCTGAACGTCGAGGTGCTGTCCTCGGACGGCGCCGCGATCGAGATGCGCGACGGCGATGATGAGGACCTGGAGCGCGCCGCGGCGAACCTGGGTATCAACCTGTCCCGCAACGAGGCTGCGACGGTCGACGACCTGGCGCAGTAAGAGCGATCGGTCCGGGTGGGTAATTCGTTGAATCACCCACCCGGGCGGACCTTTTCGAGCGACCCGCACACGGTCGCCACGAGATGGATATAGCGACTTTTGCTCATACTCAACCCGTACAGGGGAAAGGAAGTTACGTGCTAGACGTCAACTTCTTCGATGAACTCCGGATCGGCCTGGCTTCCGCCGAAGACATTCGTCAGTGGTCGTTCGGCGAGGTGAAGAAGCCGGAGACCATCAACTACCGCACGCTGAAGCCCGAGAAGGACGGCCTCTTCTGCGAGAAGATCTTCGGTCCCACGCGGGACTGGGAGTGCTACTGCGGTAAGTACAAGCGCGTCCGCTTCAAGGGCATCATCTGTGAGCGCTGTGGCGTCGAGGTCACTCGCGCCAAGGTGCGCCGTGAGCGGATGGGCCACATCGAGCTGGCCGCGCCGGTCACCCACATCTGGTACTTCAAGGGCGTGCCTTCGCGCCTGGGTTACCTGCTCGACCTGGCGCCGAAGGATCTCGAGAAGATCATCTACTTCGCCGCCTACGTCATCACCGAGGTGAACGAGGAGGCTCGCCACAACGAGCTCTCCACGCTCGAAGCGGAGATGGACAGCCGCAAGAAGGTCGTCGCCGATCAGCGCGACGTCGACCTGGAGGCCCGCGCCCAGAAGCTCGAGGCCGACCTGGCCGAGCTCGAGGCCGAGGGCGCCAAGTCCGATGTGCGCCGCAAGGTCAAGGACGGCGGCGAGCGCGAGATGCGTCAGCTGCGCGACCGCGCCCAGCGCGAGCTGGACCGGCTCGACGAGGTCTGGACCACGTTCACCAAGCTGTCGGTCAAGCAGCTCATCGTGGACGAGATGCTGTACCGCGAGCTGCAGGACGAGTACGGCGAGTACTTCACGGGCCACATGGGCGCCGAGGCGATCCAGAAGCTCATGGAGCAGTTCGACATCCCGGCCGAGGCCGAGAACCTGCGTGAGATCATCCGGACGGGCAAGGGCCAGAAGAAGCTTCGCGCGCTGAAGCGTCTCAAGGTCGTCGCCGCGTTCCAGATGAACGGCAACTCGCCCATGGGCATGGTGCTGGACGCCGTCCCGGTGATCCCGCCGGAGCTGCGCCCGATGGTTCAGCTCGACGGTGGCCGCTTCGCGACCTCCGACCTGAACGACCTGTACCGCCGCGTGATCAACCGCAACAACCGTTTGAAGCGACTGATCGATCTGGGTGCGCCCGAGATCATCGTGAACAACGAGAAGCGCATGCTGCAGGAGTCGGTCGACGCGCTGTTCGACAACGGCCGTCGCGGCCGTCCGGTCACCGGTCCGGGTAACCGCCCGCTGAAGTCCCTGAGCGATCTGCTCAAGGGCAAGCAGGGTCGTTTCCGTCAGAACCTGCTCGGTAAGCGCGTGGACTACTCGGGCCGTTCGGTCATCGTGGTCGGTCCGCAGCTCAAGCTGCACCAGTGCGGTCTGCCGAAGCTGATGGCGCTCGAGCTGTTCAAGCCGTTCGTCATGAAGCGTCTGGTCGATCTCAACCACGCGCAGAACATCAAGTCCGCCAAGCGGATGGTCGAGCGTCAGCGTGCCCAGGTGTGGGACGTCCTCGAAGAGGTCATCTCCGAGCACCCGGTGCTGCTGAACCGCGCGCCCACCCTGCACCGCCTGGGTATCCAGGCCTTCGAGCCGCTGCTGGTCGAGGGCAAGGCCATCCAGCTGCACCCGCTCGTGTGTGAGGCGTTCAACGCCGACTTCGACGGTGACCAGATGGCCGTGCACCTGCCGCTGTCCGCGGAGGCGCAGGCCGAGGCTCGCATCCTGATGCTGTCCTCGAACAACATCCTGTCGCCCGCCTCGGGTCGTCCGCTCGCCATGCCGCGTCTGGACATGGTCACCGGCCTGTTCTACCTGACCCGCCTCGAAGAGGGTGGCAAGGGCGAATACCAGGCCGCGACAAAGGATTCCGCCGAGTTCGGCGTGTACTCCTCGCCGGCCGAGGCGCAGATGGCGGTGGACCGCGGTGAGCTCACCGTGCGTTCGCTGATCAAGGTGCGCCTGACCGAGCAGCGTCCGCCGAAGGACACCGAGGCCGAGCTGTTCCCGAACGGCTGGCAGCGGGGCGACGCGTGGACGGTCAAGACCACGCTGGGCCGCGTCATCTTCAACGATCTGCTCCCGGCGGACTACGCGTTCATCGACGAGCCGATGCCGAAGAAGCGTCAGGCGGCGATCATCAACGATCTCGCCGAGCGTTACCCGATGATCGTGGTCGCGCAGACGGTCGACAAGCTGAAGGACGCGGGCTTCTACTGGGCCACGCGTTCGGGCGTCACCGTCTCGATGTCGGACGTGCTCGTGCCGCCGAACAAGGCGGACATCATGGCGCGCTACGACGAGCAGGCCAACCAGATCGAGAAGAAGTACCAGCGCGGTGCTCTCGACCACCAGGAGCGCAACAACGCCCTGGTCAAGATCTGGCAGGAAGCGACCGAAGAGGTCGGTCGCGCGCTGCGTGAGCACTACCCGGCCGACAACCCGATCATCACGATCGTCGACTCGGGCGCGACGGGTAACTTCACCCAGACCCGTACCCTCGCGGGTATGAAGGGCCTGGTGACGAACCCGAAGGGTGAGTTCATCCCGCAGCCGATCAAGTCCTCCTTCCGTGAGGGCCTGACGGTTCTGGAGTACTTCATCAACACGCACGGCGCTCGAAAGGGTCTGGCCGACACCGCGCTTCGTACCGCGGACTCGGGCTACCTGACCCGTCGTCTGGTCGACGTGTCGCAGGACGTCATCGTGCGCGAGACCGACTGTGGCACCGAGCGCGGCATCGTGGTGCCGATCGCGGAGAAGCAGGCCGACGGCTCGCTGATCCGGGACGCGCACGTGGAGACGAGCACCTACGCTCGTACCCTCGCGACCGACGCGCTGGACGCCAACGGCAACGTCGTCATCGAGAAGGGTCACGATCTCGGTGACCCGGCGCTGGACGCGCTGCTCGAGGCCGGCATCACCGAGGTGAAGGTCCGCTCCGTGCTGACCTGCACCACCGGCACCGGCGTGTGCGCGACCTGCTACGGCCGTTCGATGGCGACCGGCAAGCTGGTCGACATCGGTGAGGCCGTCGGTATCGTCGCCGCGCAGTCCATCGGTGAGCCCGGTACCCAGCTGACCATGCGTACCTTCCACCAGGGTGGTGTCGCGGGCGATGACATCACCGGCGGTCTGCCCCGTGTGCAGGAGCTCTTCGAGGCTCGTGTGCCCAAGGGCAAGGCGCCGATCGCGGAGGTCTCGGGTCGCGTGCGGCTCGAGGACGACGACCGCTTCTACAAGATCACGATCATCCCGGACGACGGGTCGGACGAGGTCCTGTACGACAAGCTGTCGAAGCGTCAGCGTCTGCGCGTGTTCAAGCACGAGGACGGCTCGGAGCGCCTGCTCGCCGATGGCGATCATGTCGAGGTCGGCCAGCAGCTGCTGGAGGGCTCGGCGGATCCGCACGAGGTGCTGCGCGTGATGGGCCCCCGTCAGGTGCAGATCCACCTGGTCCACGAGGTCCAGGAGGTCTACCGCTCGCAGGGTGTGTCGATCCACGACAAGCACATCGAGGTCATCGTGCGGCAGATGCTGCGCCGCGTGACCATCATCGATTCGGGTGCGACCGAGTTCCTGCCCGGTTCGCTCGTCGAGCGGGCCGAGTTCGAGTCCTCGAACCGTCGCGTCGTCGCCGAAGGCGGCGAGCCGGCGTCGGGCCGCCCGGTCCTGATGGGTATCACCAAGGCGTCGCTGGCGACCGATTCGTGGCTCTCGGCGGCCTCCTTCCAGGAGACCACCCGCGTGCTGACGGACGCCGCCATCAACTGCCGCTCCGACAAGCTGATCGGCTTGAAGGAGAACGTGATCATCGGCAAGCTGATCCCGGCCGGTACCGGCATCAACCGCTACCGCAACATCCAGGTCCAGCCCACCGAGGAGGCCCGTCAGGCCGCGTACGCGGTGCCGTCCTACGACGACACCTACTACACCCCGGACGGCTTCGGCACCACGACCGGTGCCGCGGTTCCGCTGGACGACTACGGCTTCAGCGATTACCGCTAAGTCCTAGTCCAGGAACGACATTCGGCCCCCGCTCTTCGGAGCGGGGGCCGTTTGCTTTGGCTCACTCGCCGTTCGGGGCGGCGGCTGAGCTGTGCACGGTGGCGGTGCAACCCGGACGGGTTGCCGTCGGCCTCGAAGTGAGTTCCGGCTGCTGTCTCCGGCCTCAGGCCGATGTCGCTGTTCCCGATCCGTCGCGATGAGGCCGTGGTGCGGCCGGTTCTCGGATCCGGTTCGCCGCGTGCCGTGGTGGTCCGGGATCGGTTCGGCAACGGGGGACCGTACCTGATCTCGAGTGATAGCGTGAGGCTCTGGGTCGGTGCTGCGCGAAGGGGTTTCCGATGGTCCGTGGTCGTCGTGTATTTCCCGTAATGCTGTGTGCCGCCGGGCTGGTGGTGGGGGCGGCCGGGGCCGGGGGTGCGGCGCCGGTCGCGGAGGGGCTGGGCGGGTGCTACCGGGGGAGCATGCTGACGGGGCAGTTGGTGCCGGGGAGTGGGAGTTCAGGGCAGGGGGTTCGGCGGACGGCCGAGGTGTGGGACTGTGTCAGTCCGCTGTTGCCGGGGGTCGTGTCGGGGCGGTTCGACGCGGACCTGCCGTGGGTCGGGTTCGGGGCGCGGTCGCAGGCGCGGTTCACGTGGTCCGACGGGAGCGTCAGCACCGCGACCGGACTGCCCAACACCCTGTGGACGATTGTGGACGGTCGGGCCGCCGGTCATATTCTGCGATTTCAGTTGGCGGGCAACCAGAACGGCGACTGGTACTACCTGAGCGGGAGCGCGCCGGTCGAGTCGCTGACCTTCATGCGCTGAGCTGCCGCGCATGCCGGCGATCCGCGGTGCTGCCTGTGTCAGCGGGGCGGCGGCAGCGCGTCGAAGGCGGGGGCCAGGGCCTGCGAGGCGCCGGGGACCAGGGAGTTGGCGTAGGCCAGGGCCGCGTCGACGGCGGGCTGACCGCCGGCCTGCTGGAGGCCGATCGCGCCGCCGAGCAGGGCGCCGACCACCGTCAGGATCGGGACGGTGATGATGTCGAAGACGAAGAGGCCGGCGGGGAATCCGATCAGGAACCCGATCGCGCCGCCGATGGCCGCGCCGGTGGCGACGGCGGGCAGGTGGGCCTGCACGGTGTCGAAGAAGTGCTGCTGGGCGTTGATGTCGCGCAGCGCCACCGGGGAGGCGAGCTTGGGTGTCAGGGTGAGGCGGCGGCCGTCCTCGTCGATGACCGGCGCGAACTCCAGGCTCTTTCCGGAGATCTCGTATGTCAGTGGGACGGTGGCCAATTCGAGCCCGTCGGGGTCGGTGGCGACGATTGCCTGCCCGTCCCAGGTGGCCAGGAAGCGGCCGGCGGCAAGCGTGCTCACGGCGGCGCGCTTGTCCGGCGACAACTCCACGCGGTAGTCCACGCCGTGGTCGGTGCCGCTGACGCCGAGCCCCGCCGACTCCGGCGCCGGATCGGCCGTCGCGGGCGCGCTCGCGAGCACCGTCGCCGCGAGGCAGACCAATGTCGGCGCGATGAATCCGGTCTTGCCCATGGTGGTGCCCCTAGCGCTGCGAAACGGGTTGTGGCGATCTTGCGCAACGACCGTACCGGGCGGCGCGGGGGATAGGAACCCCGTCGTCGCATATGTGACGGGCTGGATCGTCAGCCCAGGGCCCGCGTGATCCGCCGCTTGGCGGCGTCCAAGTGCGCCGCCAGTTCCGGTGAGTCGCGCACCTCGAACTCGAAGCCCAGGGCGATGAGCCGGGAGGCCAGCCATTCGGGGTCGTCGTCGCGCTCACCGGTGAGCCGGCACGATTCGGCGTCGATCGCGATCACCTCGCCCGGATTGTCGCCGAGCCGTCCCGAAACCCGGTACGCCGGAGCGTGAACGGTGATGTCGATCCGGAACGGCGTTGTGCCCCAGTCGGTTCGCGCGCCGGCGACGTAGGCCGCCGCGTCCTCGGCGGGCAGCTCGCGCGGGGTGAAGCGGGCGGCGGTGGGTTGCGGCGCGGTGATGCGGTCGACGCGAAAACTGCGCCAGGCGTCGCGATCCAGGTCGTAGGCGACCAGGTACCAGCGGTGGTGCACGGTGGTCAGCCCGATGGGTTCGACGTTGCGACGGGATTCGGTTCCGGCGGCGTCGCGGTAGGCGAAGCGGACCCGTTCGCGATTGGTGATGGTGGCGGCCAGCGGGGTCAGCACCTCGGGATCGGCGGTGGGCCCGTTGCCGGTGAACACCGCGGTGGCCGTGCCGAGCACCTGGACGCGGCGGCGCAGTTTCGCGGGCAGCACCTGTTCGAGTTTGGCCAGCGCCCGGACCGAGGATTCCTCGATGCCCGTCACCGCCTGGCCCGCGGCCGCCCGCAGCCCGACGGCGATGGCCACGGCCTCGTCGTCCTCGAGCAGCAGCGGCGGCAGCGCGGCCCCGGCGGCCAGCCGGTAGCCGCCGGTGACCCCGAGCGTGGCCTCGACCGGGTATCCGAGGTCGCGCAGCCGATCGATATCGCGCCGCACGGTGCGGTCGCTGACGCCGAGCCGCTCGGCCAGTTCGCTGCCCGGCCATTCGCGCGGGGTCTGCAGCAGTGACAGCATGCGCAGCAGTCGTCCGGGTGTGTCGTTCATGGTTCCCATGGTCCCGCAGAACTAGGCCGCACCGTGACCTAGATGCTTCCTAACGTGGTTCTCGGCTCGAAAAGACGACACCGAGGAGTTCTCATGACCGCCATTCGCCCCTTCCGCATCGACATCGCGCAGGCCGATCTGGAGGATCTGCGCGACCGGCTCGCCCGCACCCGCTGGTCGCCGCAGGTGCCGGGCGCGGACTGGGAGCGCGGTGTGCCGGTCGCCTACCTGCGCGAGCTGGCCGAGTACTGGCGCACCGAATTCGATTGGCGGGCAATCGAAGCCGAGCTGAACGCCTTCCCCCAGTTCCTGACCGAGATCGACGGCCTGGACGTGCACTTCCTGCACGTGCGCTCGCCGGAGCCGCACGCGGTCCCGCTGCTGCTCACCCACGGCTGGCCGAATTCGTTCGTGGAGTTCACCGAGGTCATCGGCCCGCTGACCAATCCCCGCGCGCACGGCCTGGATCCGGCCCCGGCCTTCCACGTGGTGGTGCCCTCGGTGCCCGGGTTCGGGTTCTCGCAAGCGCCCACCGAGACCGGTATGACGGTGCGCCGGGTGGCGACGATGTTCGCGACCCTGATGGACCGGCTCGGTTACGACCGCTACGGCACCCAGGGCGGCGATCTGGGCGCGTACGTCGCCCCCGAAATCGCCCTCGTCGCACCGGATCATGTGATCGGCGTGCACGTCGACGGTGGCCTCGGGATGCCCACCGCGGCCGACGTGCCGGGCATGTCGCCGAGCGAGCTGGCCGAGTGGGACATGATGCAGGGCTGGATGACCGGCGGCACCGACCATCACTCCCTGCTGCGCGCCGCGCCCCAGTCCCTCGCGCACGCGTGGACCGACTCCCCGGCCGGCCTGCTCGGCTGGCTGATGCAGAAGTTCCACGAGTTCAGCCCGATGGCCGATCACCCCGAGGACGTCATGAAGCGCGACCACCTGCTGACCAACGCCGCCCTGTACTGGTTCACCAATACCGCGGCCACCTCGTCGTGGCCGATGTACGACGGCCTGGTCGACGGCGGTTTCGCGATGCCCAAGGGCCAGAACCTGGTCCCGACGGGTCAGTACGGCGGCGGCATGCCCCTGATGCGCCGCCTGGCCGACGAGCACAACGACATCGTTCACTGGCCCGAGGGCAACCCGGGCAACCACTTCGTGGCCATGGAGGTCCCGGCCGCCCACGTCGCCGATATCCGCGCCTTCTTCGCACTGGTCGCCGCCCGCCCGGTCACGGCCGGCCCCGCCGCCTGATCGCGGCGGGCAGCGGACCGCGAGTTCCCCTCGGGCCGAGGCGGTTACAGGTCCACCGGATCGAGCCGAGGCCGGTCCGGTGGACGCGGGTGTCTGGAGAGACCTGCCGGGCCGGCGGACCGCCGAGCTCCGCCGCCGGCCGGCATCGAGGTGGCCGGGCGCAGGCGGGCCGTAGCGGGCCACGGGATCCGGCCGGTGGGTGTGCTCGGTCCGGTCGATCGCGCTTCGCTGCACGGGCTGTCGCGCACTCCGCCCGAGTCGGCCCCGTCGGACCTCCGGCGGGTCAGGCCGTGGTCGCCGAGGCGGTGGCCGAGGTGGCGACCGTGGGCCGGGTGGCGGGCTCGCCGAGGCGAACCACCACCACGCCCGCGAGAATCAGTGCGCCGCCGAGCAACTGGATCGGGCCGGGGGTCTCGCCCAGCAGCAGCCAGGCGAAGCCGATGGCGGCCACGACCTCGGTGAGGGCGGCGAAGGAGGCCAGGCGGGAGCCGAGCAGGCGGGTGGCGGCGATCCCGGACAGGTAGGCCAGGGCGGCCGTGATCACGCCGAGGGCGAGCAGGGGCGTCCACCAGGGGGTGGTGAAGTCGTCGAAGGCCACGGGGTTGGTGGTGGTGCGCAGGGGGACGATGCCGAGCAGCCCGGCGGCGAGGATGCCGAGGCCGCCGATGAGCAGCCCGCCGGTGGCCAGCACCGCGCCGGGCAGCGCCTCGCCGCTCTGGCCCGAGAGCACGAAATACACTGCCGCGCCGGCCATCGCGCCCAGGGCCCAGAGGATTCCGATCCAGCTGGTGTCGGCCCCGGAGCGCAGATCCAGCACCAGCAGCAGTCCGGCGATGCCGATGCCCGCGCCGAGAACCGTTGCGCGCCCGGGCCGCTGGCGGTGCCGCAACCACAGCCACAGCACCACCGCGATGGGCGCGGTGTATTCGATGAGCAGGGCGACGCCGACCTCCATGTGCGCGACGGCGTTGAAGTACGCCAGCTGCGCACCGGCGACGGCGGCCAGCCCGTACATGAAAAGCAGCGGGGCGTTCTGCCGCAGCAGTTCCCAGCGCCCGCGCAACTGCACCAGCGCCACCGGCAGCAGCACCAGCGCGCCGAGCAGCACGCGCACGATCACCGTCGAGGCCGGGCTCCACCCCGCGTTCATCATGCCGCGGCCGAGGCTGCCCGAGAGTCCGAAGGAGGCGGCGGACAATGCCGCGAGCAGCAGGCCGTTCCGAAGTCGGCTCGGTACCGCGGTGTCATGAGTCAACGTCGCCATGACTAATGACGCTAAGCGGCGTGCGGTAATGTGTCAACATGTCTTTTGCTCATGACACAGTGGCGTCCATGGCCGCCGCGGTCGAGCTGGTGAATTCGGCCGAGGCGCCGGACACCATGACCGATACCGAGCAGCTCGCGGAGTTCTTCGACCGGCACGGCTACACCGGCGTGCGCACGGGCGACGAGCGCGAACTGGCCGCGGTCCGGGCCCAGCGCGCCCCGATGCGCGCCCTGCTGACCGCCGACCGCGACACCGCGGTGACCCTGGTGAACGAGATCCTGGCCCGCCATCGCGCGGTGCCGCGCCTGGTGCGCCACGATGCCCTGGATTACCACGTGCACGCGGTCCCGCCCGAGGCGCCGCTGGACGTGCGCATCGCCGTGGAGACCGCGATGGCGATGATCGACCTGATCCGCGCCGACGAGCTCAGCCGCCTGTCCCTGTGCGCCGACGACACCTGCGACGGCATCGTTCTCGACTTGTCCCGCAACAGATCCCGCCGCTACTGCAGCGTGGCCTGCGGCAACCGCAACGCCGTCGCGGCGTATCGCGCTCGAAAGAAGTGATCGCGCGGGCGAGCGATCGATATCGGATCGTGCAGCGCTACAGCGTCTCGCGCTCGCCCAGCTGATCCTGCAACCCCTGTAGCAGCGCGGCCAGCCCGAATTCGAAGCTGCTGTCCGGCGCGGCGTTGTAGTCGGTGGCGGCCTGCCGCTCGATGCGGGCGCGCAACCGCGGGAACTCCATCGCGACCGCAGTGGCCTCGGAAAGCGCTTCGCCCAGTTTGGCTTCCGGGTCGCCGCCGTTGCGCCCGAGCCGCCGTTCGATCGAGATGTTCGCCGCCGCGCCGACCGCGTTGCCGAGCACGAACATGAACACGGTCGCGGCGGCGCGGTCGGCCGCGTCGTCGTCGAAGCCGGCGCGTTCGTACACCGCGAGCACGTGTTCGTCGTGGCGAGATTTGGCGGGTCCGTAGAGCAGATATCCGGCCTGCGCCTGCACGATCCACGGGTGCCGGTTCAGCATCGTGTACATGCCGGTGGCCAGGGCCTCGGCGGCGGTGCGCCAGTCGAGGGCGTCGAGGTCGGGGAGGTCGATCTCGGCCCACACCTCGTCGGTGGCCAGGCGCACCAGGTTGTCCTTGTTCTTGACGTGCCAGTACATGGCGGTGGCGGCGGCGTCGAGCCGTTTGCCCAGTTCGCGCATGTTCAGTCCGTCCAGGCCCTGTTCGTCGAGCAGGTCGATGGCGGTCCCGATGATCTGTTCGCGGGTGAGCGTTTCGCGCGGCATGCCCTCGACTCTAGGCACTCACCAGGCACTTTCACAAAGTTCAAGAAATCTCTTGCACTTAGTTCAAGTGCCCGGCTATGGTTCTCCTGTACTTAGTTCAAGTCGGACCCGCCGAGACCGCGGGCCGCGAAGCAGGAGGCCGAAACATGAACGCCGTCATCGCCACCAGCGCCCTCGCCATCGCCGCCGCCTTCGTGAGCATGCCGATCGTGCGCAGTCGCTACGGCAAGCCCGCCATGGCCCGCGCCGAGGCCGAACTGGCCCGCCAGGGGGTGCGCACCAGCGTGCTGCGGGAGAACGGCATGCGCTTCGACGCCAGCGGCCACGAGAGCGCGGCGCCGATCAGCATCGCGGCGATCATGATCGGGCTGGCCGGGCTCAACGTCGCCGGCGCGGACCTGGCCCGCCCGCTCAACTGGATCCTGCTGACGCTGGTGCTGCTCGGCAACGGCGTGATCCTCTACAGCAACCTCACCGCCGTGCAGTCGGTGCGCGCGGCCTTCGCGAAGAAGGGCGATCCGATGCTGGCCCGGATCGACGTCCCCGCCCTGCTGAAGGAGGCCGAGGCCGGCTTCCCGGACTGGACCTGGACCCTGCAGAACGTGCGCCACGTGCTCGTCTTCGGCGGCGCCGCGCTCGGTCTGATCCTCACCGCCCTGATCTGAACGGCCACCGACGCTACCGAATTCGATGCGCGCCCCGGGGGATTGCGCGTCATCCGCCTCCCGCCCCTGCGCGGGAATGCGCATCCGGTGTTAGCGTGCCTACGTTCTTCGAGTCCTATGGGGGTCCAGCGGGTAATGACGACAACGCACGCGTCGCTACGGCCCTACGACGTGGTACTGGTCGGCGGCGGAATCATGAGCGCGACGCTCGGACTGCTGCTCAAGCATTTGGAACCGACCTGGACCATCGCGGTGTACGAGCGACTACCCGAATTGGCGGGCGAGGCCTCGGCCCCGTGGCACAACGCGGGAACCGGCCACTCCGGGCTGTGCGAGTCGAATTACACCGCCGAACGGCCGGACGGCTCCATCGATATCACCCCGGCGCTCACGGTCAACGAGCAGTTCCAGCAGAGCAGGCAGCTGTGGGCCGCGCTGGTGGAGGCCGGAATCCTGGGCAAGCCCGAGACTTTCATCAATCCGGTGCCGCACATGACCCTGGTGCACGGCAAACAGGATGTCGATTTCCTCCGGCGCAGATTCGAAACTCTCTCCGAGAACGCGCTTTTCGGCTCGATGAGATTCAGCGACGATCCCGCCGTGATCGGCGAGTGGGCCCCGCTGCTCGGGAGATCCCGGGACCCGGGCGAGCCGATCGCCGCCACCCGGGACGTGACCGGCAGCGACGTGAACTTCGGCGCCCTCGCCGGACAGCTCTTCACCTATCTGAAAAGTGTGGGCGTTTCCATCAATCCGCGATGCGAAGTGCGCGGCATGCGCCGGAACAACGACGGTTCCTGGCAGTTGCGGATTCATCAGCACACCGACAACGACCGCGTCACGCACAAGGTCGACGCGCGTTTCGTCTTCGCCGGTGGCGGCGGCTGGGCGCTGAAACTACTGCGCAAGGCCGGAATTCCCGAAGCGCGCGGTTACGGCGTGCTGCCGGTGAGCGGGCGTTTCCTGCGCTGCGACAATCCCGAGGTCATCGCCGCGCACGACGCCAAGGTTTACGGCAGGGCCCCGGCCGGCGCGCCGCCGATGGCCACCCCGCACTTGGACACCCGGATCATCGACGGTGAGCGCGCCCTGCTGTTCGGTCCCTACGCCGGGGCCAATCCCAGATTCCTGACGAACGGCTCGATCCTGGACGCGCCGGCCGCGCTGCGCCCGGACAACATCGGTCCGCTGGCCTCGACGGTCGCGGGCAATCTGCCGCTGCTGTGGCTGCTCACCAAACAGCTCGCCGGCACCCGGAAGAAGAAGCTGGCCGCGCTGCGCGAATTCGCGCCCGAGGCGGCTCCGGAGGACTGGACCATGATCACCGCCGGGCAGCGCGCGCAGCTCGTCAAGCAGGTTCCCGGTCGCGGCGGCGTGCTGGAGTTCGGGACCGAAGTCGTTGCTGCGCACGATGGTTCGATCGCCGCCGTGCTGGGCGCCGAGCCCGGCGCCGCGACCGCCCCGGCGATTCTGCTGGAGGTGCTGGCCCGGTGTTTCCCGTCGTACCAGCGGTATTGGGCGCCGGGGCTGCGCGAACTCATTCCCACGCTGGGCTCGAGTTTGGCCGGTGATCCGGGCCTGGCGCGGCACACGACGTCCCGCACCGCCGAGATCCTGGGCCTGACGGCCCCGCTGCGCGACTGACACCGCCGCCCGCGGGTCGGCAGCAACCTGCCACCGTACGCGCCGACCGTGGACAAGCTCCGCCGCGCGCGGTATGAAAATGGAACACGTTTCATTTTTCGCGGTCGACAGGAGATGCGATGGACAGCGCCACCATGGGTGATCTGGTGATGGCCGGCTTCAAGAAGCTGGGTTTCATCCAGTTCACCGGCATCGACGGGGTGGAGTTCGCCGCCGGCCGCAATGTGGTGAGCATGGCTCCCAAGCCCGAGCACCTCAATCACAACGGCGACATCCACGCGGCGCTGCTGTTCGGCATGGCCGAGACCGCCGCGATGGGCGCGTCCATCTCCGGGATCGTGGATCTGATGGGCGACACCTTCATCGTCGCCCGGGACGGGAAGATCGAGTACCTGGCCCGCGCCAAGGGCGAGGCCGGTCCGTTCCTGGCCACGTCGGAGCTGAGCGCGGAGTCGATCGCGCGGACCCGCGCCGACATCGCCGCGGGCGTGGAGATCGAACTCGTCGTCCCGGTGACCATCACCGACGCGACCGGAAAAGCGGTGGCTTCGGCGGCTTTCACCGCCGTGATCCGCCCGCGCCGCAAGTAGTTCGCACTCTGCTGTCTGGTGCGCCCGGCCCAGGCAGCGAACTGCGGCCGTGTTGATGGGTGCGCGGGCGCGGTCGTACCAGGCAGGTAGCCCCCTGGTCGCCAGCCCACCTTGTCGAGTCGGTCGCCGGGATTGCCGCCCTGCGCGCCGCCGGGTCCGCAGGGCGCAGGGTCCGCTCCGGGGGCGCGGACGACGTCAGCGCTCGCTGTCCAGCATGGCCAATTGCGCTGCGGCGTAACGGTCTCCGGCTACTCGATCGGCCGGCGCCGCGTCCTCGATGGCGGACAGCTCGGCGGCGGTGAGCCGAATGTCCAGTGCGCCCAGGGCTTCGGCCCAGCGCTCGGGCCGGCGCGCGCCGATCACCGGCACGATGTCGGAGCCCTGCGCGAGCACCCAGGCGATGGCCAACTGGGCGACGCTCACCCCGTGCCGTTCGGCGACGGCGGCGAGTTCGGCGACCAGGCGCAGGTTCGCGTCCAGGTTCTCGCCCTGGAAGCGCGGGCTGTGCGCCCGGAAGTCGTCGGCGGCCAGCGGGGCGCCGGTGCGCAGCGAATCGCTCAGCAGCCCGCGCGAGAGGACGCCGTAGGCGGTGATGCCCACGCCGAGTTCCCTTGCGGCGGGCAGGATCTCGGACTCGATCCCGCGCGAGATGAGCGAGTACTCGATCTGCAGGTCGGCGATGGGATGCACGGCGGCGGCCCGGCGCAGCGTCTGCGCGCCGACCTCGGACAGTCCGATGTGCCGCACGTACCCGGCCTCGATCAGCTCCGCGATGGCTCCGACGGTCTCCTCGATGGGCACGTTCGGGTCCAGCCGCGCGGGGCGGTAGATGTCGATGTACTCCACGCCGAGGCGCTGCAGCGAGTATGTGAGGAAGTTGCGGAGAGCCTCGGGCCGGGTGTCCACGCCGCCGAAGCCGCCGTCGGGTGCGCGCAGGGCGCCGAACTTCACGCTGAGCGCGTAGTCCTCGCGCTTGCGGTCCGCCAGCGCGGTGCGCAACAGCTGCTCGTTGTGGCCCGCGCCGTAGAAGTCGCCGGTGTCGATCAGATTCGCGCCCGAGTCCAGGGCGGCGTGCACGGTCGCGATGGAGATCGCGTCGTCGCTGGCCCCGTACATGCCGGACATGCCCATGGCGCCGAGGCCGAGGCGGGAGACGGTGGGCCCGGTGCTGCCGAGCCGGACGGTGTCGATGTGCTTGGTCATAGGACGAACTCTGCGCCGTCAGGCCGGGGACCGGCAGAGACGGCCTATCGGGGGATAGCCGGTCCCTGGCTGCGGGGGCGCGACGGGAGGACAGTGGTGAGGGTGAATCGCGAAGAGCTCGCCGACTTCCTGCGCCGCCGGCGCGAAGCCCTGCAACCGGCCGCCGTGGGCCTGCCGCCGGGGCTGCGCCGCCGCACCCCCGGACTGCGCCGCGACGAGGTGGCCCTGCTCGCGGGCATGTCGACCGACTACTACACGCGCCTGGAACAGGCTCGCGGCCCGCGGCCGTCCACCCAGGTGCTGTCCGCGCTGGCGCGCGCCCTGCGCCTGACCGATAGCGAGCGCGACCACCTCTATCACCTGGCCGGGCAGCAGCCGCCCGCGCGCGGCGGGGACACCCACGTCGGTCCCGGCATCCTGCACGTGCTGGCGAAACTCGACGACACCCCGGCCTGCGTCATCTCCGATCTCGGCGAGATCCTGGTGCAGAACCGGATGCACACCCTGCTCGCCGGGGATTTCTCGCACCGCCGGGGCCCGGATCGCTGCCTGCCGTGGCGCTGGTTCACCATGCTCGCCGAGCGCGACCGCTTCCCGGCGGAGGATCACGAAGCGATGGCCCGCCACCACGTGGCCGGACTCCGCGAGACCGCCGCCCGCCGCTCCGGCGACGCCGACATCACCGACCTGGTCGCCCGCCTGCGCGCCGCGAGCCCCGAGTTCGAGGCCCTGTGGCACGAACACGAGATCCGCGATCCGGGCGGCTACGTGAAACGCATGAGCCACCCCGAAGTCGGTGTCCTGGAACTGGTCTGCGAGCCCCTGCTCACCCCGAGCTCCACCCGCCAGCTCCTGGTCTACTACCCCAAGCCGGGCACCGACACCCAGCAGAAACTCGACCTGCTCCGCGTGATCGGCACCCAAACCCTCAGCGCCCGAACCTGATTCGTTCACCGGCCCGAACTCGGCCCCGGACCTGGGTCCGGGGCCGAATGCCGTTGTGCGGGTGACGATCAGTCGTGGTGCCCGCCGGTGCGGCGCTTGCGCGGTTGCAGCCGCCCGCCCGGGAGCGGGGGAGCGGGGATGCGCTGATCCGGGGTGTGACCCGCGATGTCCGGGAAACGCTCCAGATCGTGCTTCTCCCAGTCGTTCCGGGCCGCCTCGATCTCGTCGTGGCTGCGCGCCACGAAGTTCCACCACATCACGAGGTTCTCGTCGAGGGGCTCGCCGCCGATGAGCAGCAGTCGCGCGCCCGTCGTCTCGTGCAGGCGCAGTTCGGTGCGATCACTGCCCAGGTACAGCAGGCCGCCGGGTTCGGCACGGCTGTCCTCGACGGTCAGCGCGCCCTCGACCACCAGGACGGCGTATTCGAAGGCGGGGTTCAGGGGCAGGGTCACATCGGCCCCGTCCCGCGCCCGCAGATCCGCGCCCACGATCGGGGTGTACGCCTTGGCCGGGGAAGCGACCGCGCCGAGCGTCCCGATCAGGACCGTACCCAGCACGCCGGGTCGGCCATCGGTGCTCAGCTCGAACTCGGGCAGATCTCGATGCTGCTCGAAATGCGGTGCCACCCAGCGGCTCTCGTCCGGGAGCGCGATCCACAGCTGCAGTCCCGCGCCGGACTCGTGGCCGGGCACCCGGTACTCCGAATGCGCGATGCCGCGCCCGGAGGTCATGATGTTCAACTGGCCGGGCTGGATCTCCACATCCGATCCCACCGAATCCCGGTGCCGGATGCGGCCGTCCAAGGGCCAGGTGACCGTTTGCAATCCGATGTGCGGATGCGGGTCGATATCGTGTCCCGCCGGATTGGCGGCGGAACCGGAGCCGAAATTGTCCAGGAAGCACCACGCGCCGACGGTGGGCAGGTCCCGCTGCGGCAGCGTCCGGAACACGGTGACCCCGCGCACCCCGCCCAGCGGCACCTCGCGCGCGGGAAACAATTCCGCGCGCGGACCCGGCCGCCCGGACGCCTCGCACAGCGCGGCCTCCGGATTCGGCTCCAGGTCACTCATCGCTTGATGCCCTTGCCGACGACGTGCGCGTCGTACTCCGGATGCTTGTCCAGCCACGCCTTGATGAACGGGCAGCGCGGCACGATGACCCGCCCGCGCGCGATCACATCCTCGATGGCGTCGTGGGCCAGCACGCTGCCGAGCCCCTTCCCGCCGAAAGCGGGGTCGATCTCGGTGTGAATGAAGACGGTGTCGTCGTCACGCTCGCGATATTCGGTGAACCCGGCGAGCGAGCTCCCGTACCACACCTCGTATCGGTGTTGTGATTCATTACGGACGACGGCGGCCGCCACAGCCTGTTCGCTCATTGTTCAGTTCTCCTTCCGCACCCGCACCGGATGTTTGCTCAGAATCGACACGCGATTGAACGCGCCGATCGTGGTCGCGGCCCAGATGAGGACAGACATCTGGTCATCCGACAAATGTTGCCGCGCAGCAGCATACTCATCGTCGACGATTTTCTCGGCCGGTAGCGAAGTCACGGTTTCGGCGATCGCGAGCGCGGCTCGTTCCTGCTCGGTGTAGAGGTGCGGACTCCGCTGCCACGCGGGTAACACCGCCAATTGCTGCGGGGTCACCCCCGCGTCGAGCGCGGCCCGGGAATGGACGTCGAGGCAGTACGCGCAGCCGTTGAGCTGAGAAACACGCACATTCACCAGTTCCATCACCGCCCGCCCCAATTCGACCGCCGCGGCGGCATTGCGGACCGCCACCGCGACGCTGTTCAACGCGTGATAGACCTCGGGCGTCTGCTTGTCCAGCCAGACGCGGTCGTGAAGCACAGGGGACTGCATAGTGGACGCATCGTAAGCCGAGAAGCTGAACCGTGCCCTCCGGTCCGGTAATTGCGCGTGGCGTGGAATATCGCCGGTCGCGGCGCGGTTGCGCACCGAACGGAATGATCACTCTCAGCCCGGAGCGCATATGAGCCCCTTCTCGACCGGCGACGCGCAGGTCCGTACGCGTGTGCGCATACCGCTGACCTTCGCCGACGGCTACGCCACCACCGCCGAGGCGGTCACCTTCCGGGGCCTGGACGACGAGCGCGAACATCTGGCACTCATCCTCGGCGAACCCGTGGGCACCCCGCTGGTGCGACTGCATTCGGAATGCCTCACCGGCGACGTGTTCGGGTCCGCCCGCTGTGACTGCGGCCCGCAACTGCGCGAGGCCGTGCAGCTGATCGCCGAGCACGGCGGCATCCTGCTGTACCTGCGCCAGGAAGGGCGCGATATCGGGCTGTACAACAAGCTCGACGCCTACGCGCTACAGGATCAGGGCCTGAACACCTACGAGGCCAACGCGGCCCTGGGCCTGCCCGAGGACGCCCGCGACTACACCGCCGCCGCCCAGATGCTCGCCGCGCTCGGCGTCACCGAACTGGATCTGCTCACCAACAATCCCGAGAAGGCCCGTCAGCTGCGCGCCCTGGGCGCGCGGGTGCGCGAGACGGTCCCCACCGGCGTGCACGAGACCCCGGACAACCTGCGCTACCTGCGCGCCAAGGTGGAGCACACCGGCCACACCATCAGCCTGGCGGGCTGAACGCCCGCCCGGGCCGCCCGCGCGATCGGCGACAACACCTGGAGCCCGCCCCCGGAAACGGCAGGGGGCGGGCTTGATCCGCGTTGCGGCCGCACTGCGATGCCGTGCCGGGAACCCCGTGCGGCAACTGTTCCTTGATGGCGGAGAGTCTCTGCCGCAGTGCTATTCGCGACCGGCGGAGGTGAAGCTCATGTCCGCGTAGCGATCTCCCGCCACCTGACCCGCGATCGGCTCCAGCGCCGCCAGGTCGTCGGCGCTGAGGGCGACGGCCGCCGCGCCCACGTTCTCCGCCACGCGGGCGCGGCTGCGGGTGCCCGGGATCGGCACGACGGGGAGCCCGTGCACCTGCGCGCGGGCGTGTACCCAGGCCAGCGCGACCTGGGCGGGGCTGACGCCCTTCGCCTCGGCGATGGCCCGCAGCGGGGCCAGCAGCTCGAAGTTGCGCTCGGCGTTCTCGCCGGCCAGGCGCGGGAAGTTCCGGCGGATATCCCCTTGCGGCAGTGCGCCGTTGGTGGACACCCCGCCCGTGAGGAACCCGCGCCCGAGCGGCGAGTAGGGCACGAACGTGACCCCGAGCTCGGCGGCCGCGGGCACCACGGTGTTCTCCACGTCGCGGGAGAACAGCGACCACTCGGACTGCACGGCGGCGATGGGGTGCACCGCGTATCCCTCGCGCAGTTCGGCGCCGGTCACCTCGGACAGCCCGAGCTGCCGGACCTTGCCCGCCGCAACCAATTCCGCCAGCACGCCCACGGTGTCGGCCACCGGCACGCCGTCCTGTTTGCGGTGCATGTAGTACAGATCGATCACGTCGATGCCGAGTCGCCGCAGGCTCGCGTCGACGGCCCGGCGAATGTAGTCGGGGGAGTTGTCGACACCGCGATAGGCAGGGTCGTCCGCCTTGCGGACGATGCCGAATTTCGTTGCCAGCGTGATCCGCTCGCGGTTGGCGCGGACGAAATCGCTGAGGAATTCCTCGTTGTGCCCGCTGCCGTAGATGTCGGCGGTGTCGAACAAGGTCACGCCGAGCTCCAGGGCGCGTTCCAGGGTGGCCCGCGCCTCGGCGGCGTCGGTGGGCCCGTAGAACTCGCTGATGCCCATCGCGCCGTAGCCCTGCGCACCGACCCGGGTATCGCCGAGGGCGGTGGTGGGCAGCAACTGTGTGTCGGTCATGCCGGTTTCCCTTCGCTAGCGCGCGTTGTCGTCACGGTCCGCCAGTCGGCTCCGGGATTGCCCTCGTAGAGAGCGATCTTGCAGTCGAGGACGGCCACGGTCTGTCGAAGTTCCTCGATGCGGTCGAGCACCTCGGCCCGAGTGCGCCGGAACATGTCCAGGCGCTGCGGGAAGGTGTGATCCCCGGCGCGCACCAGCTCGGCGTAGGACACCATGTCCGCCACCGGCATTCCGGTGCGCCGCAGCTTCCCGATGAGGGCCAGCCAATCCAGGTCGCGCGCGCTGAAGCGGCGCTGCCCGGTGTGGTCGCGGCCCACGTAATCCATCAGGCCGATGCGCTCGTACCAGCGCAGGGTGTCCCGGGTGAGACCGCACCGCTCGGAGACCTCTCCGATGGAGTACCGCGGTCGCTCGTAGTCGGGGCTCTCCCACGCTGGTGCGTTCACCGGTCTCGCCTTTCACTGAGGAACAACGATCACGCTAGCCACCTGGAGTGCACTCCAAGCAAGCCCGATTCTGCCGAGATTTCCGCGCGGCGGCGACCCGTCGGCGCGCTCGGGGGTGCGAGGTTTTCCTGTGCACGGCTGTGGATGGATTCCGCGCCTACTCTGGGGAGCATGTCCAAAGAGATTGATCGGGTCCGCGCGCGATCGGCGCTGGCGACCGTCAAGGAGCAGCCGGTCATCGCCGCCATCGCGGCGCTGCCGGTGGTGGTGGTCCTCGGTGTGGTGTGGGCGCTGCTGGGGTTCTTCCCGGCGCTCCTGCTACTACTCGTGTTCGGCGGCGTGGTCGTGGTGCGCGGCAAGCTGCTGAAGTAGTACGCACGGCACGGCGGTCGCCGCCGCCGGGTGGCCGTGCCGTCGCGGCATACGGCCGCTGCGTGCGGCCCGGCGCGTGATCCCGCGGTACGTCAGCGCGCGATGTGGAAGCGCACCAGCTCACCCGTGCCGGGGTCGATGGCTGTCCAGTCGCGGTCGAATTCCAGCACCGCCAGCGCGGACGTGGGGAACTTCCGGCTCAGCTCCTCCGCGGCCGCGGAATCGCGATTGCTCGCCAACTCCCATGCCGTCCACGGCATTCCGGGCGAGTGCCCGACGATCAGCAGCGTCTCGATCGCCGGATCGGCGAGCTGCGCCAGCTCGATCAGCGTGTGCGGGGACGCCTCGTAGATGGACTCCTCGAACGTCACCGGCGCGTCGATCCCGGTGGCCGTCAGGGTCTCGCGCGTGCGCACCGCGGTCGAACAGAACACCGCGTCGATGCGCGGCTGCGTCTCGCGCAGCCAGTCGCCGGCCAGCGCCGCCTCGCGCAGCCCGCGCGGCGCGAGCGGCCGATCATGGTCCGCCACGCCGTCCGGGTAGCCGGATTTGCCGTGGCGCATCAGGATGAGGGTCCGTGCCATGGCCACAACGGTAAGCCCAGCCGGGCCGACACCGGTCGAGACGTGCCCGGAACACCGGATCTCGCTCCCGGCGAGAGACGGGACTCACACTCGAGGCACACTAGGGGAGGCGTCACACCTAGTGCGGACTGGCGCTCAACCCCCGCATATATTAGAACGTGTTCTACCCGCCCTGCTCGAACCCCGAGCGGAGTAGCACCACGCGACTGTTTCGAGGATCTGCGAGATATGGCCTATGTGATCACGCAGCGTTGTTGCAACGACGCCAGCTGCGTTCCCGAGTGTCCGGTCGATTGCATTCGTCCCACTCCCGAGCAACGTGAGTTCGCTTCGACCGAACAGCTCTATATCGACCCCGATACCTGTATCGACTGTGGTGCGTGTGTGGACGCCTGCCCGGTCGACGCGATCTTCTCGGAAGACGATCTGAGCGCGTCGCTGGCCCGGTTCCGTGACATCAACGCTTCCTACTTCGTCCGGCATCCGCTGGAGTCGAACTTCGAGCCCCTGGTGCCGCCGTCCCGCGCGCCCAAGGATCGCGGCACCCTGCGCGTCGCGATCGTCGGCGCGGGCCCGGCCGCCTGCTACGCGGCCGAGGAACTGCTGCGCCGCGCCGACGTGGAGGTGGAGCTGTTCGACCGGCTGCCCACCCCGTACGGCCTGGTGCGCGCGGGCGTGGCGCCCGACCACCCGGGCACCAAATCGGTAGCGGGCCTGTTCGAGTCGGCGTTCCGGCGCGACGCGCTGCAGTACCGGCTGAACGTGGAGATCGGCAAGCACATCAGCCACGACGAGCTGGTCGCCCATCACCACGCGGTGATCTACGCGCACGGCGCGTCCACCGACCGCCGCCTGAACGTGCCCGGCGAGGACCTGCCCGGTTCGCACTCGGCCACCGAGTTCGTGGCCTGGTACAACGGGCACCCGGATTTCGCGGATCGCGAATTCGACCTCTCGGGCGAGCGGGCCGTCATCGTCGGCAACGGCAACGTGGCCCTGGACGTGGCGCGTGTGCTCACCGTCGATCCGGACGTGCTGGCCAAGACCGACATCGCCGATCACGCCCTGGACGCGCTGCGCCGCAGCAACATCCAGGAGGTGGTCGTGCTCGGCCGTCGCGGGCCGCTGCAGGCCGCGTACACCTCGCCGGAGTTCCTGGCGCTGGCGCACCTGAAGAACGTCGACATCATCGTCGATCCGGCTGAACTGGAACTCGATCCGTCGAGCCAGGCCGAGCTGGACGATCCCGAGGTCGAGCCCTCGCTGCAGCTCAAGTACACCCTCGCGCAGGAGTACGCCGCCCTCGCGCCCACCCCGGGCCGCAAGCGGATCGTGTTCCGGTACCTGGTCTCGCCGACCGCCGTCACCGGCGACGGCAAGGTCGAGGGCCTCGAGTACGTGCACAACGAGTTGGTCGAGGAGAACGGCCGCCCGGTCGCCTACGCGTCCGAGCGCACCGGCAGCCTGGACGCCTCGCTGGTGCTGCGCTCGATCGGCTACAAGGGCAAGGCGATCGCCGACATCCCGTTCGACGAGAGCAACGGCGTGGTCCCCAACGACCACGGCCGGGTCGTCGGCGCCGACGGTGAGCCGCTGCAGGGCATCTACGTCTCCGGCTGGATCAAGCGCGGCCCGCGCGGCGTCATCGGCTCCAACCGGGTCGATTCGCAGGAGACCGTGGATCAGCTCATCGAGGACTTCTCGGCGGGCAAACTGGCCGCGCCCCAGGCGGATCGCGCCGCCCTGGACGCGCTGCTTGCCGAACGCCAGCCCGAGGCCATCGGCCGGGACGGCTGGAAGGCCATCGACGCGGCCGAGCGCACCGCGGGCAAGGCCGCCGGCCGCCCCCGCGTGAAGTTCACCAGCCTCGAGGATCTCCTCAAGGCCGCCAAGGGCTGACGCCCGACCAGGCACGAACACGACTGTGGCCCACCGGTTTTCCGGTGGGCCACAGTGCTGTCGCGATCTCGCTGCGCCGCAGGGGAACTCTGTCCCTAGTTCGCGCGCAGGGCGATGACCAGGCCGTCCTTGGCGCACATCGACGGGACGGCGGGATCGGGCTGGGCGTTGCAGCTCCAGCCGTCGATCGTGGCCACGTCGGTGTCGCTGATGGTCTGGACGTACTCGGTCGCCACGGTGATCGCCTCGGTGCAGCCGACCCGGCCCGCCTCGGTGCCCACGGCGATCACGTGGCGGGTGCCGCCGCCCGCGTCGGTCACCGGTCCGCAGTTCACGTCGTCGATCACCGGGCTCGGCACGGGGGAGGTCGTGGTCACCGGCGCCGTGGTGGGTACGGGCTCGGTCGTGGTCACCGGCGGGACGGTCGTCACGGGCGGATGGGTGGGGCTCGGCGGCGGCAGCGGGGCGGCGGACGGGCCGACCAGTTTGGTCGCGCTCGCGGGCGCGGTGGTCGTCGTCGTGATGGTCGTCGGGGTGCCGGTGGCTCGGTCGTCCGCGGAATCGTCCGACGAGGAGCAGGCGGCGAGCGTGGCGACGAGTGCGGGGGCGGCCGCTAGCAGGGCCAGGTGGGCGATGCGCATGGCGATCTCCTGTTCCCGATCACCGGATGCGATCGGCTCGCCGCAGAGTGTGTCAGGCAAACCCTTGGCTACCGGGACTTTCGGTGGGTATGTCCCGAATATGCCGGGCGGGACGTCACCCGATCACCCCGATCGCCGCCCGGGTCCACGATCGCCGGCCCGTCAGCTCGGCAGCGGGCCGATCCGCACCGTCGTGGTGGTCACCCCGCCCACCACGAACCACAGCCGCAGCACCGGATGCCCGGTCCGGTCGCCCGGCTCGTACCGCGAGCGCACGCTGATGTGCTGGCGCGCCAGCACCGGCGCGATGTACTCGATCACCGCGCGATGCGGCCCGGCCACCAGCTTCGGGTAATCCACCAGATACTGCTCGACGGCCTGCCAGTACGCGGCGTTGTTCACGTGGTTGTACTGGTCGATGTCGGTGGCGCGCACCGGGAACGGCATATCGGTGTCCGACTCGGGCGGGGTGTGGTCGACCAGCCACGGCCGCCAGCGCAGGCGGTGCTCCTGGGTCGTGCGGGCCAGCTCGGCCAGGCCCTCGTCGCTGATGCGGGTGGGCATGTTGGTGAATTCGTTGATATTGATCCAGAAGCCCTCGGTCTCGATGAGACCGCCGTTCTCGCTGGTGATCCGCACCCGCATATTGGTCCAGCGCGTCGACATGGCCGAACACCAGCGCCGCAGCTCGATCCGGTCCGGCCAGTGGATCGGGCGCACCACGTCCACCACCGTGCGCCGCACGATCCAGGCCGGATCGGTGCGATGGAAGAACCCGGAATGCATTTCCTCCCAGGCGATGTCCTGCAGATAGCGGGCCACGGCGTCGTACCGCAACCGCTGGTAGGGATCCACGTCGCCGGCCCGGACGGGCCACGCCGAGGCGAAGCCCATGCCCTCCTGGGGAAGCGGGGCGAGCGGCTGATCGTGTGACACTGGTGCTCCTCGCGCTGCATCGCCGCGGATTCCGTGAACCCGGGCGTGCCGCGTTTCGTGCGGTGCTTGCTGAGACATGACTTTACGCAGGGCATGGCAGGTGTGCGCGCGGCCCCGTAGCCTTTGCTGGTGTAGATCCACGGCAGGGGAGGCGACGCCGGTGCCCGCAGGCGCTAGGGCCGGTACGCGGTTCGGACAGTACGAGTTGCGACGGCTGCTCGGTGTGGGCGGAATGGGCGAGGTCTACGAGGCCTACGACACCGTCCGCGACCGCGTCGTTGCCCTGAAACTGCTCGCCGTCGAGCTCGCCGGTTCACCCACCTATGTGGAACGCTTCCGCCGCGAATCCCGCACCGCCGCACGCCTGCAGGAGCCGCACGTCATCCCCGTGCACGACTGGGGCGAAGTCGACGGCGTGCTGTACATCGACATGCGCCTGGTGCGCGGGCGCGACCTCAAGGCGCATCTGCACGAGCGGGGCCCGCTCACCCCCGAGCAGGCCGTCGCGGTGGTGGAGCAGATCGCCGCCGCCCTGGACGCCGCCCACGAGAGCGGGCTGGTGCATCGGGACATCAAACCCGCCAACATCCTGCTGACCGGTGAATTGTTCGCCTACCTGGTCGATTTCGGTATCGCGCACACCGAGTCCGACGCCCAGCTCACCGTGACCGGCAGCGCCATCGGCTCCTTCGCCTACATGGCCCCCGAACGCTTCGAACACGATGCCGCGGTGACCACCTCCGCCGACGTCTACGCCCTGGCCTGCGTGCTGTACGAAAGCCTCACCGGCGAAATCCCGTTCACGACCGACAGCAACCTGGCCACGATCCGCGCCCACATGCTGACCCCGCCGCCGCGCCCCAGCCACCGCCCCGGCGTCCCCGCCTCCTTCGACCGCGTCATCGCCACCGGCATGGCCAAGGACGTCCCCGACCGCTACGCCACCGCCGGTCAGCTGGCCCGCGCCGCCCGCGCGGCCCTGCTCCGCGCCGACCCGGCCGATACGACCCGTGCCACCCCGCCCGGCCCGCGGTCCACCCGGGTGCAGGACCCGTCCGGTCCGTTTGCCACCCCGGCCACTCCGCGGCCCCCCGGCCCCGGCGCGCCGGGCCACCCGTCCTACCCCGGCCAGGGCGGAACTCCGGCCGCCCGCGGCTTCACGGCCCGGCCCGGCATCGAGCCGGCTCCCGGGGCAGGCGACCACGGACCACGGCCGGGCCCGGCCCGCCCCGTACCGCCGGGAGCCAACCCGGCCGGTGGCGCCGCGCAGTTCGGAGCGTCGCGAACGCCCGGCGATCGAACCGGGCTGCCCGGTGAATCGCGCACGCCGCCCGGCGATTACGCGGGGCCGGCCGGTGAAACCCCGATGCCGCCCGCACTGCGTACCGACACCCGGTCGGCACACTTCTCCGGTACCCGGGCGCAGACAGCGGGTTATCCGCCGGCCGCCGGGACGCCGGGGGAGTACGACGTCACGCTGCACCGGGCGTCCGGATACTCCGGGCCGACCCCGCTCGCGCGACCCGAACACCCCTCCGCGCCACTGCCTTTGCCGCCGCGCGAACGCGGCTCGATGCCCCTGGTCGTCGGCATGCTGGCCGCGGTGGTCGTGCTGCTGCTCGCGGCCGTCGGCTGGCTCCTGTTGTCCGGCAACGGAGATGGCCCCGGCGGTTCCGGCGGCACGTCGGAGATCGCCCAGCCCGGGCAGGGCACGCCGGGACGGCCGACCGCGGTGGTGCCCACGACGCTCGCCCCCTTCAACGGTTCCGTATCCGGCACGGACGCACAGGGATTCACCGCCGCCGGCGCCCGCTGCAACGCCGACGATCCCGCGATGGCGGTCGGCCGCACCGCGTCGTCCCGAGTCGTGGTGTGCCGCACCGGCGCCGGCCGCTTCTACTACAGGGGCGTGCGGATCAGCGACGGCGCGGGCATCACCCTCGACGACCCGGTCCCCGACGGCACCGGCGGCTACACGGTCGTCAACCAGGTCGACGGCACCCGCTACCGCGTGACCGCCACGGCCCTGACCATCACCCGCGACGGCGCGACCCTCGCGAACGAGGCGATGGTCGAATACGCCTACCGAGGCTGAGCGCCCGGCACGCGGAGGGTCCTCGTCACGCGCGCCGGGCGGCGATGTGGGCGATATTCCGTCCGGGGTGGCCTACGTGGCCCGGGCCGGACCGGGGCGGCGAGCGAACCCGGCTCGCCCGCTGTTGTGCCGGGCCGGATATCGGTTAGGTTCGGGTGAGTACCCGCAAGTGGGATTGATCGGAGTTGATCGGTATGCGCGCAGCCGTGGTGAGCAGGCTGGAAGGCCCGGAGACCATCGAGGTCCTCGACATGCCCGAGCCCGCGGGCTATCCGGGCGGGGTCGTCATCGACGTGCACGCCGCGGGCATCGCCTTCCCGGACGTGCTCATGACCCGCGGTCTGTACCAGATGAAGCCGCAGCTGCCCTACATCGTGGGCTGCGAGGTGGCGGGCATCGTGCGCGAGGCCCCCGAGGGCGCGCATGTGAAGGCGGGCGACCGGGTGGTGGCGCTGACCCTGCTCGGCAACGCCGTCGCCGAGGTCGCGGTCGCGCCGGTCGACATGGTGTTCGAACTGCCCGACAACGTCTCCCTGGAGGCCGGTGCCGGCGTGCTGTTCAACGACCTCACCGTGCACTTCTGCCTGACCAAGCGCGGCAGGCTCGCCGAGGGCGAGACCGTGCTGGTGCACGGCGCGGCCGGCGGTATCGGCACCTCCACGCTGCGGATGGCGCAGGCGCTCGGCGCGGGCCGGGTCATCGCGGTGGTGAGCACCGAGGAGAAGGCCGAGGTCGCCCGGGCAAACGGCGCCACCGACGTGGTGCTGACCGACGGGTGGCTGGCGGCGGTCAAGGAGATCACCGGCGGGCGCGGCGTCGACATCGTGCTCGATCCGGTCGGCGGCGACCGCTTCACCGACAGCATCCGCTCCCTGGCCTCGGGCGGTCGCGTGCTCGTGGTCGGCTTCACCGCGGGCGACATCCCCACGGTCAAGGTGAACCGCCTGCTGCTCAAGAACGTCGAGGTCGTCGGCGCGGCCTGGGGCGAATGGGTCATGACCCATCCCGGCTACCTGCGCGAGCAGTGGGCCGAGGTCGCGCCGCTGCTCGCCAACGGCAAGATCGCGCCGCCGGAGCCCGCGCTCTACACCATGGCGCACACCGCCGAGGCCGTCTCCGCCCTGGACAAGCGCACCGCCACCGGCAAGGTCGTCATCACCGTCCGCTGATGGTGCGTGGGCACGACACCGGCGCCGCGGTCCCGTAACGTGCGGCAATTGTGAAGCTGTCCAACCGGATTCTGAATCGCACGCTGCTGGCGCGCCAGCATCTGCTCGAGCGCGCCCCGCTCGGCGCGCCGCAGCTGTGCGATCACCTCGTCGGATTGCAGGCCCAGGACACACTGCCGCCGTTCCTCGCACTGTGGTCGCGCACGGCCGATTTCGACCCGGCCACGGTCTCGGCCGGGCTCGAGGATCGCTCGCTGGTCCGAATCACCCTGATGCGCGGCACCATTCACCTGGTCACGCCGCCGGACGCGCTGCGGATCGCACCGCACATCCAGCCCGAGCTCGAAAAGATCCCGTTCCGTAAGGGATTCAACTTCGGCGCCATGGTCGGCCTCGATCCCGACGAGGTGCGCGCGCACGGCGAACAGGTGCTCGGGCAGGAACCCATGTCGGCGGCCGACATGCGCGCCGAGGCCCTGGCCCGCTACCCGGACCGCAACGCGAGCGCGGTGCTGCAAACCTGGCTCTACCAGCTGCCCGTTCTGCAGACTCCGCCGCGCGGCCGCTGGAAGGACAGCAGCCGCCCGGTCTGGTCCCGCATCGAACCCTGGCTCGGCGCGCCCCCGGACCCGGACTACCCGCTCGAGGAACTCCTGCTGCGCTACCTGCGCGCCTTCGGCCCGGCCACCACCATGGACATGCAGACCTGGTCCAAACTCACCGGCATCGCACCCGCCGTGACCCGGCTGGGCGACCGCGTGCGTACCTACACCGACGACCGCGGCCGCACCCTCTACGACGCCGCCGACGCCGAACTCACCGACCCGGACACCCCGGCCCCCGTCCGCCTGCTCGGCTGGTACGACAATCTCCTGCTCTCCCACCAGGATCGCTCCCGCGTGATCCCCGACGGCGCGCCCCCGCCCCTGCGCGAGGCCGCCAACCAGGTCTCCCCGGTCCTGATCGACGGCTTCCTCCAGGGCATCTACAAGATCTTCACCACCGCCAACGTCGCCCGCCTGCGCGTCGTCCCCCGCTCACCCTGGACCCCCACCCAACGCGCCGAGGTAGAGGCCGAGGCCGCCGCCCTGCTCGCCTTCGCCGAACCCGACCGCACCCCCAGCGTCGAGATCCTGACCCCGGACGCAACACTCAAGCCGTGACGGCCGGGGTCGCCCGGATCGGCGTCCGCCCGGGCGATTCCGAATTCTCGCGGGCTCGGACGCCTACTGATTCGCGGGTGCCCTGACCCTTCCGGAGTGGCGACACCGCGGGAGCCGAAGGCCCAGACGCCTCGCGTCCACGGAGTTCTGACCGCCCGGCAGCTCCGCCGCTCCCGGGGCACCGAGCTCGCCCGGCCACCGGAACGCGAGCGCACACGTTGTGCACAACGTTCCCCAACTGTGGACGCCTGTGCACAACGCGCGGCGCGGGAGGGGCCGGGCGGCGGGCACTCGGGCCGATTCGGCGCGCCCGATCCGGATCGGCATGGTAACCCCGGCGAAACACGACCTCGCTAGGCTCGCGGGCACGGCGTTCATGGCTGCAACGGACGCGCGCGCACCGTCGACAACCGGCGGGCTAACCAGCCGCATTTCCTGGAGGAATGCCGCATGGGCAGCCGTCTTTCCATGTCCGCCGTCATCGGGGACGTCACCGTCTACGCCGCGACCGCCGCGGGGCCGCAATGGGTTTCGGGGCAGGACGTCGTCATCCGCGACGGGCGGATCATCGCCATCGGCCCCGGCGCGGGACGCGCCGCCGGCGAGAGCGCCGCACCGACCGGCGGCGGCGATGAGACACCATCCCGGCGCGTTGATCCGGCCTACGACTTGTCCCGCAGCCCCGGCGAGCACGCTGCGCCGGCGGTCTTCGGTGCGGGTGAAGCGCCTCCCCGAATCGACGGCGGCGGCGCGTATCTCGTGCCCGGGTTCGTCAACACCCACACCCACCTGCAGCAGTCGATCCTGCGCGGGGCGGGGGAGGGGCTGCCGCTGCTCGAATGGCTGCACTGCGTGGGCGAATTCACGGTCGCCGCCACCCCCGAGCAGACCTACCTCGCGGCCCTGGCGGGCGGGCTGGAGCTGCTGCGGAGCGGCGTCGCCACCGTGGTCGAGCACATGTGGCCCAGCGGCTCCGAGGCCGTGCACGACGCGGCCCTGCGCGCCCTGGACGAACTCGGCATCCGGGTCGTGTTCGGGCGCGGCGTCGCCGACCGGGCCGACGCCACCCGCAAGTGGGGGATGGATCCGCGCCTGCTGCAACCACTTCCGGAGGCGCTCGACCACATCGGCGAACTCGACCGGCGCTGGGGCGGCGGGCGCGTCACCACCGCCCTGGCCGTGCCGAACCCCCGCTGCCTCACCCCCGAGGGCATGGCGGCGGTCCGCGACTTCTCCGATCGCACCGGCAAGACCATCTCCATCCACCTGCTCGAGACCGACACCGACGAGGACATGTGCCGCCTGCACGCGGGCGTCTCGGCGGTGGACTACCTGGACGCGGGCGGCCTGCTCGGCGAACGCACCCTCGCCGTGCACTGCTGCCGCCTGGACGCGCACGGCCGCGCGGTCTTCGCCGAACGCGGCGTCTCGGTCTCCTACAACCCGCTCAGCAACATGCGCCTGGGCAGCGGCGTGGCCCCGATTCCCGACCTGCTCGCCGCCGGCATCGGCGTCGGTCTCGGCGTGGACGGCGCGGCCAGCAACGACACCCAGGACATGCTGCTCGCCCTGCGCATGGGCGCGTACCTGCAACGGGTCGCGCACCGCCGCGCCGACCTGCTGAACGTCCACGACATGATGCGCATGGCCACCCGCGGCGCGGCCCGCGCGCTCGGCGATCCGGCGACGCATTCCGGTGTGGCCGTGGGCGACCCCGCCGACCTCACCCTCGTCCGCTTCGACCGCGACTTCGCCTGCCTGCCCGTTCGCGACCCCGGCGCGTCCCTGCTCACCACCGCGTCCCCGCGCGTGGTCGACACGGTCTGGGTGGCGGGGGAGGCCGTGATCCGCGACGGCCGCAGCACCCGCGTCGACGAGCAGGAACTCGTCAAGCTCCTCAATGACATGCAGTAACAGTTAATCAATTCGAAACAGCGACACGATTGCATGTAATTCATATCGACAACACTGATCTCACGCACAAGATGCACGCAGTACAAGTGAGAGAAGGTGAGTGCGATGGTCTTGCGGGACATGGTGCGCAATCCGATCGGCGCTCCGGCCGGAACGCGACCGGAGGCGGAGATTTCCTTCGCGGGCATCGGAAAGCGCTATCCCGGAGCGGGTTCGGGTGACGTGGTGGCACTCACCGACATCGACCTCGAGGTCCGGCGCGGTGAATTCGTCGCCGTCGTAGGGCCTTCCGGCTGCGGCAAGTCCACCCTGCTCCGGCTGGCCGCGGGCTTGGAACAGCCCAGCGCGGGAACCGTTGCGGTGCAGTCCGATTCGGTCGGCTTCATCTTCCAGGAGGCCACCCTGCTGCCGTGGCGCCGGGTCCTGCGCAACGTCGAACTCGCCGCCGAGCTCGGCGGCATCGACCGCGCCACCCGCCGCGAGCGCGCCACCCGCGCCCTCGCCGCGGTCGGCCTGGCCGATTTCGCGGGCAAACTCCCCGGTCAGCTCTCCGGCGGCATGCGCATGCGGGTCTCACTGGCTCGCGCGCTCGCCCTGGAACCCCGCGTCATGCTGCTCGACGAACCCTTCGGCGCCCTCGACGAGATCACCCGGCTGAGCATGCAGGAGGAACTGCTGCGCCTGTACCGCGACAACGCCTTCAGCGCCCTGTTCATCACGCACTCGGTCTCCGAGGCGGTCTTCCTGGCCGGCCGCGTGGTGGTCATGTCCGCCCGCCCCGGACGCGTGCACGAGGTCATCGACATCGACCTGCCCTACCCGCGCGAGCGCGACCTGCGCTTCGAACCCGCCTACACCGAGCTGGTCTCCCACGTGTCCCGTTCCCTGAAAGAAGCCTGCTGATGGTCGGTCTCGCCGTTTCCGCCGCCCCGGCGCGCCCCCGGCTGCCGCGGCGCGTCCCCGTCCCGCGCGTGCTCCGCCGCCTGCTGGCGCCGCTGCTCTCCGCCGGCCTGGCCCTGTCCGCCTGGTACCTGGTCTCGCTGGTGCTGCTGGCCCCGGACCGCCGCTTCCTGCTCCCGCCCCCGCACGCCGTCTTCGCCGAATCCCTCAGCGATTCCGCGAAATTGGAGGTCATGCTGCGCGCCCTGGCGGTCACCGCCCGGGTCGCGGTGACCGGCCTGTTCTTCGCCGCGGTGATCGGCATCGCGATCGGGGTGCTGATGAGCCAGGCCAAGGTCGTCGAACGCGTGGTGTACCCGTACGCCGTTGTCCTGCAAGCCGTTCCGGTGCTGGCCGTGGTCCCGCTCATCGGCCTCTGGTTCGGCTACGGCCTCACCGCCCGCACCATGGTGTGCGTCCTGATCGCGGTGCATCCCATCATCGCTATGACCCTGTTCGGCATCCAATCGGTCGACCGTAACCTGCGCGAACTGTTCACCCTCGGCCGCGCGAGCCGACTGCGGCGCCTGGTCTCCCTGGAACTGCCCGCCGCCCTGCCCTCGATCATGGCCAGCCTGCGCACCGCCGCCGGACTCGCGGTGACCGGCGCGATCATCGGCGACATGTTCTTCGCCAAGGGCAAACCCGGCATCGGCACCCTGCTCGACAACTACCGCTCCCGCCTCCAGTCGGAGGATCTGCTCGCCGCCCTGCTGCTGGCCGCGCTCTTCGGCGTGCTGGTCTTCGCCCTCTTCACCGCCGCGCAGCGCCTCACCGTCGGCCGCTGGCACGCCTCGGGCCGCTGAATCCGCCCGCCTCACACCGCTTTTCCGTCCCACATCTCGACACCCCGTGGAGAACCAATGCCCAACCGTCTACGCCGCCTGGGGACAACCGCGCTGGCACTGCTCGTGGTGGCCACCGGCGCCGCCTGCTCCGACAGCGAATCCGACACCGCCGCAGTGCAACTCCCGCCCGCACCCGCCGAACAGCAGCTGGCCGGCATCTGCCCCGCCACCGTCGCGGTCCAGCTGCAATGGGAACCCGAAACCGATTCCGGCCCGCTCTTCGGCCTGCTCGGCCCCGGCTACCGCGTCGACTCCGACGCCAACAAGGTCACCGGCCCACTCGTGGTGGACGGCAAGGACACCGGCGTCGACCTCGAACTGCGCGCGGGCGGCCCGGCCATCGGCTTCCAGACGGTGCCCTCGCAGATGTACGTCGACTCCTCGATCACCCTGGGCCTGACCCACTCCGAGCACGCCATCGCCGCGGCCGCCGCCCAGCCCATCGTCGCTGTCACCACCCTGCTGCGCTACAGCCCGCAGATGCTCATGTGGGACCCGGCCACCCGCCCCGGCTGGCGCGGCATCGCCGACATCGGCAAAACCGATGCGCCCGTGGTGGTCTCGCAGGGCCAGCTGTACCCCGAGTGGCTGGTCTCGCGCGGCCTGCTGCAGGCGAACCAGATCGACACCTCCTATGACAACGGCCCCTCGCGCTTCGTGTCGGACCCCTCCTTCGCCCAGCAGGGCTTCGCCAACTCCGAGCCCTACGTCTACGAACACGAGGTGCGCGCCTGGAACAAGCCGGTCGCCTACCAGCTGCTGCGCGACGTCGGCTACGAGGGCTACGCCCGCACGGTGAACGTGCGCGCCGACAAACTGAACGAACTGCGCCCGTGCCTGCAGCGCCTGGTGCCCATGATCCAGCGCGCCACCGAACGCTTCCGCGCCGACCCGGGCCCGGTGAACGACGTGGTGGTGGACGTGGTCGCCCAGAGCGCCAACTTCTCGCCCTACAGCGCGGAACTGGCCGCCTTCGGCTCCCGCGTCCTCATCGACAACGGCCTGATCGGCAACGAGACCGACGGTGTCATAGGCAGTTTCGACGAGGCTCGGGTGCAACGCGTCATCGACGAATTCGCGCCCATCCTGCGCCGCGGCGGCGCCCAGGTACCCGACGGCCTCACCGCCCGCGCCCTCGTCACCAAGGAATTCCTCGACCCCGCCATCTCCGCGAGCTGACCCACTTCGATCGGAAAGGACACCATGACCAGCCAGGAAACCACCGAGGTCGCCCGCGAGATGCGCATGGGCGGGCTCGGCGCCGAAGCCGCCCGCGAGATCCGCGTCATCGACCTCACCGACTTCGAGGACCGCCGCGCCGAGATCACCGACCAGCTCTGGACCGCCGCCACCGAGATCGGCTTCTTCCAGCTGTCCGGCCACGGCATCCCACAGGAGCAGATCGACTCCGTATTCGACTGCACCGCAAGGTTCTTCGCGCTGCCCGAACCCGTGAAGGCGCAGTACCCGCTGGTGAAGGCCGACAACGCGGGCTGGGAGAGCATGAGTCAGGTGCGCCCCTCCATCGGCGTCCCCGACCAGAAGGAGTCCTACCAGGTCACCCGCCCGCACATGGACGGCCGCTGGCCCACCGCCGCCGAGCTGACCGGATTCACCAGCGCCGTACTGGATTTCGAGCACGCCTGCTGGACCGTGGCCATGCGGGTGCTGTCCTGCTTCGCCGACCGCCTCGGCTTCGACCGCGACTACTTCACCGCCGCACACGATCCCGCCTCCCCGCACTACCAATCCACCCTGCGCCTGCTGCACTACTTCGCCGTCCCGCCCGAACTGCGCCACGTCCCCGGCCGCTGGCGCGCCGGCGCGCACACCGACTTCGACTGCCTCACACTGCTGTTCCAGCGCGACGGCCAGGGCGGGCTGCAGGTCTGCCCCGGCCGCGAGATGGACGAACAGCAGTGGACCTCCATCACCCCGTCGTCGAGCCTGATCACCTGCAACATCGGCGACATGCTCACCCGCTGGAGCGATGACCTGCTGCCGTCGAACTTCCACCGCGTCCGCGGTCCGGGCCCCGACGAGTACCAGGGCGAGCGCTACAGCATCGCCTACTTCGCCCAGGCCGACCGTGACGCCGTCATCCAGGGTCCGCGTGGGGCCTACCCGCCCGTCACCGCCGCCGACTTCCTCGCCGAGCGCGTGCGGGCCAACTACCGCCCGCGCGGGTAATTTCGAACCGATCAGAAAGGACCACCATGAGCGAACCGGACAGCGAGCTGCTCGGCCCGTCCGTGCACCGGCAGCTCCGCGGGCTCGTGCTGTCCGGCGAACTCGCACCCGGCGCCCCGCTGAGCGTGCTCGCCCTGTCCGCGCGCCTCGGGGTGAGCCGCAGCCCCGTTCGCGAAGCGGTGCAGCAGCTCATCTACGAGGGCCTCGCGGTCAATGTCCCGCACGCGGGCGCCCGCGTCGCGAGCATGGACGACACCCAGATCCGCGACGTGCTGGCCGTGCGCACCGTGCTGGACGGCCTGGCCGCCGCCACGGCCGCGACCCGCCTCACCGAAGCCGATCTGAGCAAGCTCACCGCCCTGCTCGCCACCCAGGAAGATCACCTGCGCGAGCCCGCGGACCCCGCCCGCGACTCCGAACTCGACCTCGAGTTCCACACCTTCATCCGTGAGCGTTCCGGAAACCGCACGCTCGCAGACGAACTCGCGCGCCTGGACGCCCAGGCCCACCTCTATCGCGGCGATCTGTGGCGGCACCCCCGCAACCGCAGCATCGCCCTGCGCGAGCACCGCCGCATCCTGGACGCCCTCGAGTCCGGCCACGCACCCGACGCCCGCGCCGCGGCCGAGGCCCACGTCTGCGGATTGATCACCCGCATGGGCCGCGATTGACGGCACCCGCCCGACCCTCGCGTACCGCCCCGCGGGGATGCGTCCTTTTGCCGCGGCCGACCGGCAACGGCCGCGACGACGAGCCTCGATCAGCCCGCGGACTCAGTGCGCGTTGCGGTACGCCGGCGCCTTGCTCGAGGTGGACGGGCTCAGCGTCCGCAACAGCGGCAGCGTGCGCTGGGCCACCACCGTCGACAGCACGATCACACTGTGCGAGCGCACCACCGTCGCACTGCGGTCGATACTCAGCAGCACGTGCTGCAACCCCGCGTGCGAATCCGCGCCGATCCGGCACAGCACATCCCCGGACCCGGTCGTGGCGTACGCCTCCAGCACCCCGGGTATCGCCTCCAGATCCGCGGCCACCGCGTCCAGCTGACCCTGCGCGATCTCCAGCGTCACGAACGCCTGCACGTCGAACCCCGCCGCCGTGACATCCACGTGCGGGTCGTAGGAGGAGATGACCCCCGCCTCCTCCATCCGTGCGATCCGCGACTGCACCGTGGCCCGCGCGACCCGGGTGCGCCGCGACAGTTCCAGAATTCCGGCCTTCTGGTACTCGTGCATGGCGGCGAGGATGGCCAGATCGAGTTCATCCAACTTGGCGGGCGTGCGAGCCATGACGGGACCTCCGCTCGGGAGTGATGCTGCTATTCAAATTGTCCAGCACCGAGCGGGCGATGGTGGCGCAATTCGCCAGGGTGTCTATTCGGAATCGCCGATATTGCCCAGCTGGGGCCCCGCGCCGTTCCCTTACAGAATGACCATCGAGGTTGCTCCGACGTGGCCCGCCGAACCCTCCGACCCCGCCGAGGACGACGAGCTGCGCCGGCTCGTCGGACTCGTCGATCACGACGCCACCGCCGATCCCTTCCCCGTCATCGGCTGGGACGCACTGGTCTGGGCGGTCGGCAACGCCACCCAGACCGCCCACTTCCTGGAATCGGCCTTCGGCATGCGGCTCGAGGCGTACTCCGGGCCCGAGACCGGCAATCGCGACCACAAAGCGTTCGTCCTGCGCAGCGGCGGCGCCAGATTCGTCGTCAAGGGCGCCGTCGATCCCGCCAGTTCCCTTGTCGCACACCATGATCTGCACGGCGACGGCATCATCGACATCGCCCTCGAGGTCCCCGACGTCGACCGCTGTGTCGCCTGGGCCCGCACGCACGGCGCCACCGTCCTGGCCGAACCGCACGACGACACCGACGACTTCGGCACCGTGCGCTCGGCCGCCCTGGCCACCTACGGCGACACCCGGCACACCCTCGTCGACCGCTCCCGCTACGACGGCCCCTACCTCCCGGGCTTCGTTCCCCGCCGCTCGGCCCACGAACCCCGGCCCGGCGCGCCGAAGCGGATATTCCAGGCCATCGACCACGTCGTCGGCAACGTCGAACTGGGCCGCATGGACCACTGGGTCGAGTTCTACCGCCGCGTCATGGGATTCGAGAACATGGCCGAATTCGTCGGCGACGACATCGCCACCGACTACTCCGCCCTCATGAGCAAGGTCGTGGCCAGCGGCAACCACCGGGTCAAATTCCCGCTCAACGAACCCGCGCCGAGCCGCAAACGCTCCCAGATCGACGAGTACCTCGAGTTCTATCGCGGCCCCGGCGTCCAGCACATCGCCCTGGCCACCGGCGACATCCTCGGCGCCGTCGACGCCCTGCGCCGCGAGGGCATCGAATTCCTGGACACCCCCGGCACCTACTACGACGACCCGGAACTGCGCGCCCGCATCGGCCACGTCCGCGTGCCCGTCGCCGAACTGCGCGCCCGCGGCATCCTGGTCGACCGCGACGAGGACGGCTACCTGCTGCAGATCTTCTGCAAACCCGTCACCGACCGCCCCACCGTCTTCTTCGAGCTCATCGAGCGCCACGGCTCGCTCGGCTTCGGCAAGGGCAACTTCAAGGCCCTGTTCCAGGCGATCGAGCGCGAACAGGAGTCCCGCGGAAACCTGTGAGCCGGACCGGGACTCCGTTCCCGCCCGTGTCATCGGGAATTCGAACGCGCGGCAAACGCTGTGACGGGCTCGACTCCCGGCCGCACAGTAGAGTTCTGGGCATGCGTATGACGTCGGCGATCGTCACGGGGTTGAGCCTCGCGCTGCTGCTGTCGGCGTGTGGGGGGAGCGACGAGGACGCCCCGACCGGGCCGCTGCGACCACCCCCGAAGGTGGCGACGCTGGGCCCGTTCGTCGGCGAGTGCGGTCACCTCACCGACGACGAGGTGCGCGACATCGGGGGACTGGGCGCCATCTCCCGGGTCTTCAAGAACTCGACCGGATGCAACTGGCAGGGCGGCGGGATCGGCTCGGCGAGCGTGACTTTCGCCTCCTACCGCGGCAGCCCCATCGATCGCGAGAAGGCGTGGGTGGCCAGCGTCGGCCGCGAGCCCGAGACCATCGAGGTCGGCGGCCGCAAGGGCTTCCAGGCCCTGGACCCGAGCAATCGGGTGTGCGATCTGGCCATCCAGCTCGACGACGACTTCTTCGAATGGTCCATGTCCTTCGGCGCCTTCGGCAGCGCCAACCAGGGCAACCCGTGCGACCGCACCCGCCGCATGGCCGAACTGACAGTGCAGCGGCTCGGATGAAAGCGACGACCATGCGGACCCCGTCCCCCCGGCGGCGCACCCGCGCCGCGGCGGCCCTGCTCGCCGCCGTCGCGGTGACGGCCGCGATCGGTGGCTGCGGCAAGACCATCCCCGGCACCGCGCTGCCCGCGGGCGGCACCACCGACGACGGCGGCGGCCGGCTCAACACCAACTTCGACAAGCTGCTGCGCGAATGCGACGTGGTCACGCTCGAGGACATCGGCAAGGCGGTCGGGGAGGGCACCTACGTCGAGCCCTCCTTCAACGGCGCGGTCTGCATGTGGGATCTGGACGGCGGCGCGTCCGGCAGCGGCATGGTGACGCTCAGCTGGTACGAACTGGGTTCGCTCAAGAACGAGAAGGCGAACAACGACCGCCTCGGATATGTGACGAACGACATCTCGGTGCAGGGCCGGCGATCACTGGAGACCCGCCGTCCCGGCGACGCCGATTCCTGCGGGGTCAGCGCACCGGCCGCGGACACCGGAATCGTCGGGTGGTGGGTGAACTTCCGGCCGGGCTCGAGCCATCCGGATCCCTGCGAAGCGGCCCGCAAGCTGGTCGAGTTGACCCTCAACCTTGCTCGTTAGCGTCTCTACCAGCCCCGCTGCGGGGACCCCTTTTTGCCCCCTGTAAAGGGTGCGGGTATCGTGGACCGCTGTGCCCGGAAGCATTCGGGCAGGTTTGTGCGCAGTACGTAGGCCAGCGAGAGCGGCTGACCGTTCCAGCGTGCCCGTAATTCGGTGCACACGCTGCGTATGACACGCCCGACCTCGTGGCAAGGAAATGCCGTGGGAACTGGGCGGAAAGCTCGAATGACAGCGGCGTGAACAACGGCGCCGCAACCGAATTACAGACATGAAGTTCCAGACACCTGGTTACTAAAAGGAAAGCCGGTCTATGCCAACCATCAACCAGCTGGTCCGCAAGGGTCGCCGCGACAAGGTCTCCAAGACCAAGACTGCGGCCCTGAAGGGGAGCCCGCAGCGTCGTGGCGTGTGCACTCGCGTGTACACCACGACCCCGAAGAAGCCGAACTCCGCGCTGCGTAAGGTCGCGCGTGTTCGCCTGACCAGCGCGGTCGAGGTCACGGCGTACATCCCCGGTGAGGGCCACAACCTGCAGGAGCACTCGATGGTGCTCGTTCGCGGCGGTCGTGTGAAGGACCTCCCGGGTGTGCGCTACAAGATCATCCGCGGCTCGCTCGACACCCAGGGCGTGAAGAACCGCAAGCAGGCTCGCAGCCGTTACGGCGCCAAGAAGGAGAAGAGCTGATATGCCACGCAAGGGCCCCGCACCCAAGCGTCCGCTGATCAACGACCCGGTCTACGGGTCCCCGCTGGTCACTCAGCTGGTCAACAAGATCCTGCTGGACGGCAAGAAGTCCACCGCCGAGCGCATCGTCTACGGCGCCCTCGAGCAGGCGCGCGAGAAGACCGGCACCGATCCGGTCGTCACCCTCAAGCGCGCGCTGGACAACGTCAAGCCCGCCCTCGAGGTGAAGCCCCGCCGCGTCGGTGGCGCCACCTACCAGGTGCCGGTCGAGGTCCGTCCGGGCCGCTCCAACACCCTCGCGCTGCGCTGGCTGGTCAACTACTCCCGCGCGCGTCGTGAGAAGACCATGATCGAGCGTCTGGCGAACGAGCTGCTCGACGCCAGCAACGGTCTGGGCGCTTCGGTGAAGCGTCGCGAGGACACCCACAAGATGGCCGAGTCCAACCGGGCGTTCGCGCACTACCGCTGGTGATTCGGCTCCCGGCTACTCCGTTCGTGGACGTGCCGGGAATCGAGTCGCAGTTCGGCGCGGTAGGCACCCACCTGCCGCGCCGGGCGTTGACACAGTGATGACCGCTGGAGAAGCCAGGGTCGTTCCCGAAGATCCCAACTAGCTACGAGCGGGGAAGATTTCCGTGGCACAGGAAGTGCTCACAGACCTGAACAAGGTCCGCAACATCGGCATCATGGCCCACATCGATGCGGGTAAGACGACCACGACCGAACGCATCCTCTTCTACACCGGCATCACGTACAAGATCGGTGAGGTGCACGACGGCGCCGCCACGATGGACTGGATGGCGCAGGAGCAGGAACGCGGCATCACCATCACGTCGGCCGCGACGACCTGCTACTGGAACAACAACCAGATCAACATCATCGACACCCCCGGGCACGTCGACTTCACCGTCGAGGTGGAGCGTTCGCTCCGCGTCCTCGACGGCGCCGTCGCGGTGTTCGACGGTAAAGAGGGCGTCGAGCCGCAGTCCGAGCAGGTGTGGCGTCAGGCCGACAAGTACGACGTGCCGCGCATCTGTTTCGTGAACAAGATGGACAAGCTCGGCGCGGACTTCTACTTCACCGTGCAGACCATCAAGGACCGCCTGGGTGCCAAGCCGCTGGTCATCCAGCTGCCGATCGGCGCCGAGGACTCCTTCGAGGGCATCGTCGACCTGGTCGAGATGAACGCGAAGGTCTGGAAGGGCGAGACCAAGCTCGGCGAGTCCTACGAGGTCATCGAGATCCCGGAGGATCTCAAGGACAACGCGGAGATCTACCGCCAGGAACTGCTCGAGACCATCGCGGAGTCGGACGAGGCGCTGCTGGAGAAGTTCTTCGGTGGTGAGGAGCTCTCGATCGAGGAGATCAAGGGCGCCATCCGCAAGATGACCGTCAGCTCCGAGCTCTACCCGGTGCTGTGTGGTTCGGCGTTCAAGAACAAGGGCGTTCAGCCCATGCTCGACGCCGTCGTGGACTACCTTCCGACCCCGCTGGACGTCGAGTCCGTGCAGGGCCACGTGCCCAACAAGGAAGAGGAAGTCCTCACCCGCAAGCCGTCTTCGGACGAGCCGTTCGCGGCGCTGGCGTTCAAGATCGCCACGCACCCGTTCTTCGGCAAGCTGACCTACGTGCGCGTGTACTCGGGCAAGGTCGACTCCGGCGCCCAGGTCATGAACGCGACCAAGGGCAAGAAGGAGCGTCTGGGCAAGCTGTTCCAGATGCACTCCAACAAGGAGAACCCGGTTCCCGAGGCCGTGGCCGGCCACATCTACGCGGTCATCGGTCTGAAGGACACCACCACGGGTGACACCCTGTGCGATCCGCAGAACCAGATCGTCCTGGAGTCCATGACCTTCCCGGATCCGGTCATCGAGGTGGCCATCGAGCCGAAGACCAAGGCCGACCAGGAGAAGCTGGGCACCGCGATCCAGAAGTTCGCCGAAGAGGATCCGACCTTCAACGTGAAGCTGGATCAGGAGACCGGCCAGACCGTCATCGGCGGTATGGGCGAGCTCCAGCTCGACATCTACGTCGACCGCATGAAGCGCGAGTTCAAGGTCGAGGCGAACATCGGTAAGCCGCAGGTGGCCTACCGTGAGACCCTCACCAAGACGGTGGAGAAGTACGAGTACACCCACAAGAAGCAGACCGGTGGTTCGGGCCAGTTCGCCCGTGTCATCATCGCTCTCGCGCCGCTGGTCGACGCCGAGGACGGCGCTACTTACGAGTTCGAGAACAAGGTCACCGGTGGCCGCGTTCCGCGTGAGTACATCCCCTCGGTCGACGCGGGCATCCAGGACGCCATGCAGTACGGCGTGCTCGCCGGCTTCCCGCTGGTGAACGTGAAGGCCTCGCTGCTCGACGGCGCCTACCACGAGGTCGACTCCTCGGAAATGGCGTTCAAGATCGCGGGCGCCATGGCCCTCAAGGAAGCGGCTCGCAAGGCCGGTCCGGTGATCCTCGAGCCGCTCATGGCGGTGGAGGTCACCACGCCCGAGGATTACATGGGCGAAGTGATCGGCGACCTGAACTCCCGCCGTGGCCAGATCCAGGCCATGGAGGAACGCAGTGGTGCCCGTGTCGTCAAGGCGCTGGTTCCGCTCTCTGAGATGTTCGGTTACATCGGTGACCTGCGGTCCAAGACCCAGGGCCGGGCGAACTTCTCGATGGTGTTCAATTCGTACGCGGAGGTTCCGGCCAACGTGTCGAAGGAGATCATCGCCAAGGCGACCGGCGAGTAATTCGCTGCCCCGGGGCGGGTTCTCCCGAAGCCGCCCCGATCGGTCGTCGAACGACCCCCTGTAATACAAACCGCACTGCTGCAAAAAAAGCACGCACTAACTAGTCCAGGAGGACAACAGTGGCGAAGGCGAAGTTCGAGCGGACGAAGCCCCACGTCAACATCGGCACCATTGGTCACGTCGACCATGGCAAGACCACGCTGACCGCGGCGATCACCAAGGTGCTGGCTGACACCTACCCGGACGTGAACGCTGCGTTCGCGTTCGACCAGATCGACAAGGCGCCGGAGGAGAAGGCTCGTGGTATCACGATCAACATCTCCCACGTCGAGTACCAGACCGAGAAGCGTCACTACGCCCACGTCGACGCCCCCGGCCACGCCGACTACATCAAGCAGGGTTGCCGCCACTACCGCGCCGAGCAGCAGAGCGGGCGCACGCAGGAACCTCATCTCGATCACATCCCCGGGCTCAGCGCAGCAGATAGG
>NZ_JBSFNO010000005.1:0-273130 GCF_053981095.1 Nocardia sp. NPDC003693 | reverse complement strand
GCTGGTAGCGCATCACCTTGCCAAGGTGAGGGTCGCGAGTTCGAATCTCGTCATCCGCTCTCAATCTGAAGTTCGCCTCACGAAGGACGAATGTTCCTCTCGCGCAATAGATCTCGCGCACATTCCCGGGCATGTCCACCGCCTTTCGCGGTACCGTTCTCTGGTGACCCCCACGCTCAGCGCCTTCTACGACACTGTGCTCGCCCAGATCAGCAATCCCACCCCGGAGACACCCCCGGTGGCCGACAAGCTCATGAAGCTCGTCCGGTACTTCACGTGGTTCATCCTGCTGTCCGGCGTTATGGCCATCACCTACGCGGGCGGTCGCTTCGCCTGGGAGAAGTGGTCCGGCGGCGGCCTGGCCTCGCCCAAGATGGTCGCGGGCGCCATGATCGGCGGGGTGATCGCCACCAGCGCCGGAACGATCATGAACGCGGCCATCGGATAACCGGCTCACCTCCCGCGCTCTGTCGGCCCCCGCGGTTACGCTCTGTTCAGGCTCGGTCGAACAGACTGGCGAACAACGGTAGGGGCCGCGGTGGGCAGTAGTGAACGGGACAGCACGTCCTTCGGACTCGAGGACGTCAACGAGGCCCTGTCCGCGCTGACCGTCGAAGCCGCCACCGAACGACCGCGCGACGGCGCGGTCATCACCTGCCGCCTGGGCCTGGACGGCGAGAACCCCGAAACCCTCACGCTGCTGGGCGCCCGCTTCGGCGTGTCCCGAGACCGCGCCCGGCAGCTCTACACCCGCGCCATCGGCCAGATGATCCGCCAGCACCGGGCCACCGGCGCGACCGATCTCGGCGTGTTCGCCGAGCGCTATCCCGTCGGCTGGGGCGATGAGCGCCTGGTGCGCACGCTGCTGGCCGAAACCTACGCCACCGATACCGATATCGTCGCCCAGGACTGGGCGTATCTGAAGCTGCGCCTGGCCGGGCACGAGCTCCAGGACGCGAAACGCGTGGCGGGCTTCGTGTTCCAGCGGATCGCGGGCTGGCAGCAGAAGGGCCGCTGGCACCTGCTGCCGCCGCAGCAGCGCGAGGAGATACCCGCCGACATCTGGAATCCGTGGCTGCGCCGCGTGGAATGGGCGGACGGCTCCCCCGCCGAGCTGCCCGACACCGTCGCGCGCACGCTGGATCTGGCCGATGACGGGCGCGGGCACATGTACTCCGAAAAGCTCGGGCGGGAAACGACTTTCGACACCGGTCTGCAGGCGCGGCTGTTCCGGCAGCTGGACGGCAGCGAACGGGTCGAGACGTTCCGGGAGTACCCCGCCGAGCTGGTCTACGACATCGACGGCAGCGAGCGGCTGCACCATCCGGCCGCGGTCGCACGGTTCACCGACGGCCGCGTGGTCCTGATCGACGTGATACCGCTGGGGCACACCGCGTTCCACGCCAGCCGGGCCAAGGCCGCCGCCGGACGGGCCTACGCGCACGCGCACAACTGGGGGTGGGTCGTGTGGACCGGCGGCGACCAGGGCGTGGCCGAACTGGCCGAGCGCGAGGTCGCCGCCCGCCACGAGAACCTGCTGCGCAATCGCCTGGCCGAGGGGCCGCTGTCGTGGGCGGAGTTGCGCGGCTATCGCGCCGACACCGGGATGGAACTGCTGGACCTCGCCGCGCTCACCCTGCGTCACGGCTGGCGCTGGGATCGCGGGCCGTTCCGGCTGTCGCGCGGCTGAGTCCGGGACGGGCCCGTCAGGCGGGTTCGGGCTGCCCGGTGGTGCTGTCGAGGTCGTCGGCGCTGAGCCACAGGTACCCGTCCGCGTCGAGGTAGCCGGCGGCCGCGGTGTCGTAGTAGCCGGGGAAGCGTTTGAGGTAGGTGGCGACGAAGCGGTCGTCGTCGCGCCAGAGGGTGCGCGGCGCGCCCGGGGGTAGGGGCAGTTTCAGCACCACGTGTCCCGGAATGCCGTGCGGGACTTGGCGTCCGGCGGCGTCCAGGATCTCGACGCGGCAGCCGGGCAGCGGGCGGGCGACCGAGCCCGGCTTGCCGGTCAGCAGGCCCGCGCCGAGGGTGTTGGCGGCCGGCGGCCAGCCCGCCTCGGGCTGGAACCAGGTATCGATGACCGGGCAGCCGAAGACCCGCTCCGCCCAGTCCAGCAGGTCGGGCTCGGCGGGTTCACCGGTCAGGAAGACGCCACGCAGTCCACCGTGGGGATTCGGCGATTCGGGATGAACCGCGCGGCGGATGCGGCGCAGGGTCTCCGGTGTGGTGGACAGGACGCCGACACCGTGGTCGGCGATGACCCGGGCGAAGGCGCCGGCGTCGGGGGTGCCGGTCGCCGAGCCCTCGTACAGCAGGGTCGTGCAGCCGCTGACGAGTGCGCCGTAGACGGTGAGGGAATGTCCCGTGACCGCACCCGGGTGCGCGTCGGCCCAGAAAACGTCGCCGGGGCCGGCGCCGAACACGTCGCGCACCGCCCAGCGCAGACCCGCGAGGTAGCCGCCCGTATCCCGCACCACCGCTTCCGGTTTGCCGACGCCGGCGGAGGTGTGGAGCAGGTAGAGCGGATGGCCGGACTCGACCGGGATCGGGGCGCGCGCGGTGGCCACGGCCATGAGCTGGGCCCAGTCCAGGTCACGCGGGGTCAACGCGATCGGCGCCTCGGGGCGCTGCAGGACCACGCAGTGCCGGGGCCGATGGGCCGAATCCGCCAGGGCCGCGTCGACCACCGCTTTGTAGGGGGTCGGCTCACGGGTCTCGAAACCCGCGGAGGCCGTGAGGATCACGCCGGGGGCGGTGTGCTCGATGCGCTCGCGCAGCACCTCCCGCGGCACGCTGGGGACCACGACGTGGGTGATGCCGCGCCGCGCGCAGGCCAGCATGGCGACGATGGTCTGCGGCACCGCGGGCATGTGGATCAGGACCGTGTCACCGGTGCGGACCCGCAGATCGTCCAGGACGCCGGCGAATCGGGCCACCTCGTGCAGCAGCCGCCGATAGGTGATGGTCTGCGCGGCGCCCGTGACCGGACTATCGAAGACGATCGCCGGGGTCTCGCCGCGGCCCTCGAGGACGTGGCGGTCCACGCAGTTCTCCGCCGCGTTGAGGCAGCCGCCCGGAAACCACTGCTGCAGGGGCGCGTTGTCGCTGTCCAGCACGGTATTCCAGCGGCGAGTCCACACGAGCTCGGCGGCCCGGTCCGCCCAGAAACGCTCCGGATTCTCCGCCCACGACTGATACACGGTGTCGAACATGATGAAACATTACTGTTTCATAAGCGTTGCCGAGGGGCATATCTCACAGGATGAGAGCCAATGACGTTCGACCCCTGCGCTTTCCGCCGCCATGATATCGAAACTCGCTGCCGGACAAGCGGATCTACAGCAGACGACGGATCAGACGATCACCAGTCCGGCCGCGATGAAGGTGACGATGATCAGCAGCGCGAACCAGCTGATCAACTGCCAGTGCTGGATCGCCGCCTTCTGGCCCGCCACCGTGATGCGCAGGGTCGCGTCCACCCGGTTGTGATCGGCCAGCTTGCGGCGCGCCTGGGCTAGATCGTCGGCCTGCTGCTGCGCCGCGAGCTCCGCCCGCTCGAGCCGATGAGTCAGTCGCACCAGCTGCTTCGCCTTGTCGCGCGTGGCCTTTCGAGCCACCGCCAGGGCCGTGCGCTGATTCGTGAGCTCCTGGCGCTGGCGTGCGATGACCGTCGCCTGTGTCCGCGTGTGCCGTTCCCAGTCGGTCACCGTCGCCCACCCTCCCGTGTGTTCGTCACGGAAGCCGTAGGCGAGCTCTTCCGCGACCCAGTCGCTGATGAAATCTCGCAGCTCACTACAGGATTGGTCGGGCGAGACCACACCGCCCGGTCCGGCCGCCAGCAAGCCGCCCACCGTACGGTAGTCGCATGCCTCGGCGGCGAAGTCGTCCAGGGCCAGCGCGGGCAGCTGGGAGATCCACCAGCCGGGCGGGCAGATCCACAGCACCTCGGTGCAGCCGCTGGTGCGCAGCGCGGCGGTGGTCGCGCGCGCCGCCGCCAGCTCGGGAGCGGACGTGGACACCTCGATGGCGCAGATGCGATCGCCCTTGCGCCACAGCACATCCGGGGTCGAGGTACCGATGGCCACGTCGACCTGCGCGTCGACCCCGGCCGTCGCCAGCCGGCTGCGCAGCCAGTACTTGAAGCGCTGCGCGTCCCAGCGACAGGCCACGCAGCCGGGCTCGCGACAGCGGTCACCCGGTGTGTGACCGCGCGAATCCGCCCCGGGGGACGTCGGATTCGGGTCCGGATCAGCGAGAGCCACCGATCGACCAGGTGGAACTTCCACTCGCCTCGTACTCACACGATCACCGCCCCAGCCACTTCATCATGAACCGCTTCCGTAGAGCCCGGAAACCACCGGTCCACGCCTTACAACAAGAGTGCCGCAGCACCGGTGCACTCAGTCGGGAAAGCGACCATATTCGTTACCCAACCGCGAGCGCGGCGTGATCAAGGGCCGGGCGGAATGTTATCGCGACACGAGATGCCGGTACTCGTTGCCATCGCTACTCTTTCCGGATGATTCACCCGCCCACCCCCGTCCCGCAACCGCGGGCCGCGCGCGCCGCGAACTCGGCGGCCTTCGCGCTGCAGGGCTTCTTCCTGGCCGTCGTGCTCACCGAACTGCCGCAGCAGCGCGATCTGTTCGGGCTCACCGACGAGCACATCGTAGCCGCGGTCGCCCTGATCTCCCTGTTGGCCGGCGGCGGCAGCATCGCCGCGGAGCGGCTGGCACTGCGCCGGTCGAGCCGGACCGCGCTGCGGCTGGGCCTGTTGCTGATCGCGGCCTCGGGCGTGGGCGTGGCCTGCGCGCCCAACCGGCTCGTGCTGTTCGCCGTGCTGGGCGTGTACGGCGTGGCGGTCGGCATGGTCGACGCCGGAACCAATATGCAGGCGGTGTTCATCCAGCACGGCTACGGCCGGTTCATTCTGTCCTCCTTCTACGCGGCGTGGAGCGCGGGGGCGATCACCGGCGCGCTGTGCGTCTCGGTCTTCGAAGAGTTCGACCTCTCCCTGCGGGTATCGGTGCTGATCGCGGCCGCGATCGTGCTGGCCGTCACGCTCGCGGCCGGGCCGAGGTTGCTGTCGGCGGCGGACGCCGAGGCCGGGCCCGCCGAATCGGCGCCCGGCGGAACCGATTCCGGCGCAGCGGTTCCCACCCGGCTGTTTCTGGCCGTCGGCATCGTGCTGGCGCTGGCCTTCGCCATCGACTTCGCCGTCGGCAACTGGTCGGCGCTGTACCTGACCGATGTGCTGGCGGCCTCCACGTCCACGGCCCCCCTCGCGCTGGCGGCCTACCAGGGCGCGTCGCTGCTCGGCCGGCTCACCGGGGACCTGTGGGTCCGGCGGTTCGGGCCGCGCGCGGTGGTGCGCGTGGCCTCGATCATCGGCTCGGCCGGACTGGCGATCGTGGTGGCCGCACCCGATCCGACCGTGGCCATCGCCGGATTCCTCATCGCCGGAATCGGATTGCCGCTCATCGCGCCGCTGTGCTTCAGCGAGGCCGGCCAGCTCACCAGCGGCCGCGGCCTGGACTCGGTGATCGCGCGGCTCAACCTGTTCAACTACGCGGGCACGCTCGTGGGCGGGGTGGTGGTGGGCGCGCTGGCCGCGGTCACCGATCTGCGCGGCGGCCTGGCGGTGCCGCTGCTGTTCGCGCTGGCGCTCATCGGCGGCGCGCAGGTCTTCCACGCGAGCGCGGGCGTGCGGGCCGCGCCCGCGCCACCGACGGCGGGGCATGTTTCACTGGACAAGTGAGCAACTTTCCAGTGACCGTCGAACGGGCCGACATCCCGGATGCCGCCGAGCTGGGCGAGGTCGCCGCCGCCACCTTTCCCCTGGCCTGCCCGCCGGAATCCACCGCCGCCGACATCGCCGCCTTCATCGAGCAGTGGCTCTCGGCCGAACGATTCCGCGAATATCTGAAGGACCCCGCGCGGATCGTGCTCAAGGCCCTGTCCGATGGACAGATCGTCGGCTACGCACTGCTCAATGCCGGAGAGCCCGCCGATCCGGACGTGGCCGCCGTGATCGAACTCCGCCCGGTGACCGAGCTCAGCAAGATCTACGTCCTGCCCGCACACCACGGCGACGGCGTCGCGGCCGCCCTCATGCGGGCCGCGCTGGACGCGGCCCGCGCGGACGGCAGCGCCGGGGTGTGGCTGGGCGTGAACCAGCAGAACGCGCGCGCCCAGCGCTTCTACGGCAAACAGGGATTCGAGATCGCGGGCACCAAAACCTTTCTGGTCGGTTCGCAGCGGCATCACGACTACGTCATGCGGCTGACGTTCCGATCTGTCCCGCACCCAATTCCAGGTGACGGCCCCGGAATCGCGCGCGCATCCGCCGATCGTGCGTGACCAGCACGACCGCGCCCGCGAAACCCTCCAGCGCCCGCTCCAGGTCCTCGACCAGGGCCGGGGACAGGTGGTTGGTCGGCTCGTCCAGCAGCAGCAGATCGGCGGGATCGCTGACCAGGCGCGCCAATTCGACGCGCCTGCGCTGGCCGTAGGACAGTTCCTCGAGCCGCAGGCCCAGCTCCGCGGGACGGAACAGGCCGAGGGACAACAGCTCGTCGGTGTACTCGTCCGGGTAACCGACCCGGCCGTGGGCGTACGCCTCGAGCACCGTGCGCCGGGGCGGCCACGGTGATTCGTCCTGCCGCAGGTGACCGACCCGGCCGTGCCGGACCACCACCCCGGCGTCCGGGGTGAGCTCCCCGGCCAGCAGCCGCAGCAGCGTCGTCTTGCCCGCGCCGTTGGGACCGGTCACCAGCAGCCGGTCGGCCGCGTCGAGCCGCAGTTCGTCCAGCGACAGGCGGCCGTCGACGCGGATTCCCGCGAGTTCGGCCACCGGCGCGCCCGCCAGGTCGCCGGCCACCACCGGCTCCGCGCCGAAGCGCAGTGGATCCGGCGGCGGCGCAACGGGGTTCGAACTCAGCCGAGCCACCCGCTCCTTCGCGTTGCGCACCCGGGACATGGCCCCGTGCGCGCGCCCGCGCGCCCGGAACGGACCCGCCGCGAAGTTGGCGAGCGGCAGTTTGCGCGGAATCGCCTCCAGCCGAGCCACATTCGACTCCGCCAGGCGGCGATTGCGCGCCATCTCCGCCCGCCATTCGTCGTGTTCGAACTGCTGCCTGCGCCGTTCGGCGGCCTTGGCGGTCAGGTAGCCCGCGTAGCCGTTGCCGTGCCGGGACACCCGCCCGGCCTCGACCTCGACCACCACCGCCGTGATGCGCTCGAGGAAGACGCGGTCGTGGGTGACCGCGACGACGGTGCCGCGGTGGGCGCGCAGTTCGCGCTCGAGCCATTCCACCGCCTCGAGATCGAGGTCGTTGGTCGGCTCGTCGAGCAGCAGCAGTTCCGGCGCGGAGGCGAGGGTTCCCGCCAGCGCCAGCCGGCGGCGTTCACCGCCGGAGAGCGTGCCCAGCAGGCGGTTCCGGTCCAGGCCGGGCAGGCCCACACCGGTCAGCGCCGCGTCTACGCGGTGTTCGATCCGATAGCCGCCGCGGGCTTCGAAGCGGGCCGCCAGTTCCTCGTAGCGCTCGAGCCGCCTACCGAGCGATCCCGGTGCGACCAGGGCCGCTTCGGCCGCGCGGAGACGCTGTTCGAGTTCACGCAGCTCCGCGAGGGACAGATCGATGGCGTCGGCGACGGTCGCGGTCGGCGGCAGGTCCAGGGTTTGCGCCAGATAGCCTGTCCCGCCGGGTGATTGCACGATCACATCGCCGTTGTCGGGGAGTTCGCGACCGGCGATCAGCCGCAGCAGGGTCGACTTCCCGGACCCGTTGTCGCCGACCACGCCGACCTTGTCGCCGGGCCGGATGGACAGTGAGATCGCGTCGAGCACGATGCGGTCGTCGTAGCGCTTGGTGACGTCGGAGAGGGTGAGTTGCGCGGTGCGCATGGCAGGCTCCTGTTCTCGGCGCGGACGCGCCGGATCACTGTGGGAAGCCGCGCGAGAAGGCAACGCCGAGTGGCGAATTCGCGGGGCGGGGAGACGTCGCGGAGCAGAGCTCTACGCGGCGTGGCGATTACAGCGAAATGAAGAACACATGCATGAGGTGTCCGAAGTTAGCCAAGTCCCACGGGAGCGTCAACCCCCTTTTTCCGGCGAGTTCCGGAGCCACCGAAGTTGACATGTTTTCCATGTTCAGTCGAGACTGAACAGATCGCATTCGCCCGGCTCGCCTCCGAAAGGACGACTCGACCCATGACCAGCGCCGCATCGGATCCGCACGACGGCCCCGCCCCCACCGCGGCGCAACTGGCCTTCGTCGAGGATTTCGCGCTGGTCCTCGAACGCATGGGACTGGTGCGGATGGCCGGGCGCGCGGCGGGGTGGCTCCTGGTCTGCACCCCGCCCGAGCAGACCTTCAACCAGATCACCGACGCGCTGCAGGCGTCCAAGGGCTCGATCTCGAGCGCGCTCAAGACGCTGACCACGATGGGCTGGGTCGACAAGACCACCAAGCCGGGCAATCGGCGCGACTACTACACCATCCGGCCGGGCATCCTGCCCGAGCTCACCCGCCAGCAGACCGCGATGTACGCCGGACTCACGGCCATGACCCAGCGCGGACTGCGACTGTTCGACGATCCGGACGGCGAGCAGGCCGCCCGGGTGCGCGACATGCACGAGTTCTTCGTGTGGATGGCCCGGGAGATGCCCGCCATGCTCGACCGCTGGGACGACGAGCAGCGCGGTTAGAGCGGGCCGGGCGCGGTCGATCCGGCGCCGCCGAGCAGGTGCACGATGGAACTGACGTACGCCTCGAGGCGCTCGCGGGGATAGCGCTGGGGATCGCTCACCGCCAGGCCGCCCAGCATCTCCGCCACCGCGAGCAGCGAATTCGTCAGCAGGGCGGAATCCATTGCGGCCCACCGCTGGTCGAGCGCCGCGCCCATGCGGATGAGAGCCTCGGCCTGATCGAAGATTCCGGTGCGCGAACTACGCAGGGCCGCGCGGTACTCCTGCGGCGCGGTGCCGGGACTGGCCAGGATCAGCCGCCAGCGCGTCGGATTCTCCAGCACGACGCCGACGAACGCGGTGACCGTGCGTGAGGCGACCTCCACCGGATCGGCGCCGAGCAGGTCCGCGGGCAGGGTCTCCACGACCTGTTCCAGGCCGCGTTCGAGTTCGCGTTCGAGCAGCGCCTCGACCAGCTCGGCCCGGGTCTTGAACACGGTGTACAGCACCGGTTTTCCCACGCCGGCCTCCTGCGCGACGGCCTCCATGCTCAGTTCGTGCAGCTCGGCCCGGCCCAGGACCGCGAAGGCGGCGTCCAGCAACTGGGCGCGGCGCTGCTCGGGAGGCAGGCGCGGCGCGTAACGACGCCGCGGCCGTTCGGTCGCCGTTCGTGAATCCATCGGTTCGATCCTGCCTTCGACTGGTCGATTGTCGGTAATCCTACGCGACCGTTGTATTCCACCCCCGCAATTGCTACGGTGGCGTTGTATTCGTTCGGAACGAGCAGCCCCTTCCGGCGAGCAGCCCCACAAGGAGTCAACGATGAGCTTCGACCCGACCACCCTTCGCCGGGACGACTACGGATTCTTCGGACCCGGTTCGCCCAGCTGGAAGGTCTGGACCGCGCCGACCGCGGTCATCGGCTTCCAGCGCGCGGTCGTCCTCGAGCACTTCGACCCGTTCCTGACCGCCTCGGTCGCGGACTCGCGCGGGATCTACAGCGATCCGCGCGGCCGCCTGGACCGGACCTTCTCCTACTTCCTGCTGGTGGCCATCGCCGACGGCCGCACCGCCATCCAGGCCTCGGAACACCTCATGCAGGTGCACGCGCCGATGACCGGTATCGAGCCCATCACCGGCAAGCGCTACGCCGCCAACAGCCCGGAAACCCAGCTGTGGATCCACCTCACCGGCTGGCACTCGGTGCTCAAGGCGTACGAGGTCTACGGGCCCGGCAAACTCAGCGCCGCGGACGAGGCCCGGTACTGGGAGGAGTGCGCCATCGCCGCCGAACTCCAGACCTGCAGGCGCGAGGACGTTCCGCTCACCCGCGAGGGCATCCGCGCCTACTTCGAACAGGTACGCCCGCGGCTGTGCACCTCCGTGCGGGCCGAGGAGGGCATGCATCACCTGCTGCGCACCTCCACCCGCAACGGCTCGGGGCTCGGGTACTACCTCGGCAGCCGGCTGCTGTCGCTGCCCACCGCGGCGCTGACCCCGATGTGGATGCGAAAGCTGGGGCGCTACAACGTGCCTCGCATCGTCGATCCGCTGATCAAGCTGCCGGTCAAGCTCATCGTGTGGCTCTTCACGCTGTTCGGCTCGTTCGGGCTCATCAAGGCCGCGCCGTTCGTGGCGCCCATGGCGGGACAGATCCTGAAACAGCACCTGTCCAAGGATCTGCCCACCGCGCTCGAGACGATCACCCCCGAGCGCGCCCGAGAGCTGTACAGCCTGCGCGGGTCCCGCGCCCCGATCGCCGAGGCGAGTTAGCACAACCGCCGCGGGACAACCGCGAGAACGGCTGTCAGGACAGCAGTTTCGCCTTCAGCGCGGCGACATCGTCGGCGCTCAGGCCGAGACCGTCGCGCACGTAGTTGTCGAAGCTGCCGTAGCTCAGGTTCGCCTGATCGAAGGCCGCGTCCAGCGCGCCCTGCACGACACCGTTCATCGGGTCGTCGGCCTGGGCGTTGCGGAAGTAGTTCGACAGCAGGTAGTCGTAGTTCACCGTGGCACGGTCCACGCCCAGGATCGTCAGCAGGACCGCGGACGTCCAGCCGGTGCGGTCCTTGCCGGCGGTGCAGTGGAACAGCACCGCGCCCTCGTTGTTCGCGATGTCGCGCAGCACGTCCGCGAACGCCTGGTTCGCGCCCGGGGCGGTGATGAAGGCGCGATACAGATCGGTGCCCGCGGCCAGGGTGGAGGCCATGACCTCCGGCGGCGCCTGGCCGATGACGTCGTTGTGGTACGCGGTGGCCCCGGCCGGAATCCGGTCCACGCCCATCAGCTGCTGCTCGAACCCGGTGCGCAGATCGTGCACCGACTTCACCGCGCGCCCGGACAGATCGGCGAGATCGACATCGGTGGCCTTGCTCAACTCACCGGTGCGGTAGACCAGTCCGGTTCGCACGGTGCGGCCGTCGGCGGTGCGATAGCCGCCCGCGTCCCGCGCGTTCACCACACCCTGCAGATTCAGCGAGCGCTCGGAGATGTCGAGCACGACATTGCCGGTCGAGGCGGGCGGGTCGACCTTCACCGCCGCGGGCGGATCCGCCAGTGCCACGGTCGGCAACGCGCCCAGCGACAGCGCGGAGGCCAGCACCAGGGAGGCGCCGAGCTTGCGGGTTCGGATCATTCAACTTCCCTTTCTCGATCTCCCGGCTCGTGGCCGGGCGGGGTCAGGACGCCGCCGCCTGCACCTCGAACCGGGACAGCGCCAGCAGGCGCGAGATGGCACGCAGGTACTTCTTGCGGTAGCCGCCGTCGAGCATCTCGGCGGAGAAGATCTGGTCCAGCTTGGCGCCGGACACGGTGACGGGGGTGCCCGCGTCGTACAGGCGGTCCGCCAGCACCACCACGCGCAGCGCAACAGCCTGATCGGTGACCGTGTGCACGCCGTCGATGTACACCGCGGACACGTCGTGGATCAGGGCGTTGTACCGCGAGGGATGCAGGGTCGCCAGATGCTTGAGCAGCGCGTCGAAATCGTCGAGCGTGGAACCCGGTGTGGCGGCGGCCTTCTCGGCCAGCACCGCGGAGGCGGTCGGCTCGGGGGCGGGCGGCAGATCGCGGTGCCGGTAGTCCGGGCCGTCGACGCGGATGGGCTCGAACAGCGAACCCAGCTTCTTGATCTCGCGCATGAAGTCCGAGGCGGCGAACCGGCCCTCGCCCAGCTGACCGGGCAGGGTGTTGGAGGTGGCCACGATCGACACACCGCGCGCGGTCAGCTCCGAGAGCAGCCGCGAGACCAGCATCGTGTCGCCCGGATCGTCGAGTTCGAACTCGTCGATGCACAGCACGCTGTTGCCGGCCAGGCGCTCGACGGTTTTGTTGAAGCCCAGGGCGCCGACCAGATTGGTCACCTCGCCGAAGGTGCCGAAGCTCTTGGGACCCGGCACGCTGTGGAAGATCGAGGCCAGCAGGTGGGTCTTACCCACGCCGAAGCCGCCGTCCAGGTACAGGCCGATGCCCGAGACCTGCTTCTTCTTGCCGAAGAGCGGCTTCTTGGCCGCGGCCTTGTGCAGCTTGGTGACCGCGTGGGCGAATTCCTCCGCCTTTTTCACGGCCGCGGCCTGCGAGGGCTCCTTCGGATCCGGGATGTACGAGGCGAAACTGACCTCATCGAACGTGGGCGGGGGAACCATCTGGGCCACCAGCTGGTCAGCCGGAACCTCCGGGTGGCGATCGACGAGGCGTTGTTGCACCGGACAAGCGTACGGACGTGGTGGAATCGGTCCTCATGCAGCGTATGCCCAATGCGATCCAGCTCACAGATCTCACGCACGACGACCTGGTGCGCCTGTACACCTACCCGGTCGGACCGCAGGCGCCGTACGTGCGGATCAACTTCGTCACCAGCATCGACGGCGCGGCGTCGCTGGAGGGCCGCTCGGGCGGCCTGGGCACGCCCGCGGACAAGCGGGTATTCGGCATACTGCGCGACCTGGCCGACGTCGTCGTGGTCGGGGCCGGCACCGCGCGCGCGGAGAATTACGGGGCGGCGCATACGGATTCGCACCTGCGGACCCGGCTGTACCACCACGGCATGGGCGGTGATCCCGACGGCGCGCCGCCGCGCATCGCGGTGGTGACCGCCGGCGCCGCGCTCGATCCGCGCAGCAGACTCTTCACCGACGCCGGGGCCCGGCCCCTGATCATCACCACCGCCGCCGCGCCCGCCGCGCGGCTGCGCGAACTCGCCGACGCGGGCGGGGAAATCGTGCAGGCGGGCGAGACGAGCGTGAGCCCGGCCGGACTGCTCGCGGCGCTCGAGACCCTGCGACTACGGCGCGTGCTGTGCGAGGGCGGGCCCGCGCTGTTCGGCGATCTGATCACCGCGCAGGCGGTCGACGAGCTGTGCCTGACCATCTCTCCCCTGCTGGTCGGCGGGAACGAGCGGCGAATCGCCGTGTCCCCCAATGCCATGCCCACCCCCATGGCGTGCCGGCAGCTGATCTTCGCCGAGGACGGCACGATTCTCACCCGGTGGACGCGCGCGCACACCCTGTAGCTGAAACCGGGCGCCGGACCTGGCAGGCTGTAGCGCATGCGCTGGACTCGGGCCGCTCTGGTGGCGTCCACACTCTCCCTGCTGGTGACCACCGCGTGTGGCGCCGGTCCGTCGAATCGGCCGGACGTCGCCGTGGAACGGCCGCATCAGGCCGGGGTCGCGGAAACCACCGCGCCCGGCGAACCCGCGCCGCCCGCCCCCGAGGTGCCCAAATCCGAACTGTCCTGGCACGACTGCACGGTGCCGAGCTTCAATCTGCTGTCCCTGGGCACGCCGCCCGCCGGGCTCGTGCTCGAATGCGCCGAGTACACCACCCAGGTCGACGCCGCGGGATCGGTGTCGGGCAACTTCCGCACCGCGGCCATGCGCGCTCGCTATGACCGCACCCCCAAGGACGCGGCGCCGCTGGTGCTGACCTCGGGCTCGGACCGCGCCTCCACCGCGACCCTGGCCGCGCTCGCCGCCGGGCCCGCCGGACCGCTGCTGGCCACCCGGCCCATCGTCGCGGTCGACCGGCGCGGCATCGGCAGCTCACAGCCGGTCAACTGCCTCACCCCGGAGCTGCGCAGGGAGATCGCCGAACAGGCCCAATTCACGCGCGGTGCAACCGATCCGGTGGACGCGGTGGCCGAGGCCAGCCAGGACGCCACCATCGAGTGCCTGGACTTCCTGTCCCCCGCCCAGGGCACCTTCGACGCCGGGCACGCCGCCGACGACATCGACCAGCTGCGCCGCACCTGGCAGGTCGATCAGATCGCACTGCTCGGCACCGGGCAGGGCGCGGCCGTGGCGCTGAGCTACGCCCGCAAGTACGGCGAACACCTGGGCAGGCTGGTGCTGGACTCCCCGCAGGCGGTCGGGCTGGACGCGGTGGGCAGCGCCGAACAGCGGGTCAAGGGCGCCGAGGCCGCGCTGACCGCGTACGCCCAGCGCTGCGCGGCACTGAACTGCGCGCTCGGAGCGGATCCGCGCGCGGCCGTCGCCGACCTGGTGAACCGGGCCGGGAACGGGGCGTTCGGTGATCTGGCCGCGTCCAGTCTGGTCACCACGCTCAACGGCTTCCTGGGCGACCCGCGCACCCAGCAGAACGCGCAGATCACCGAATTCGCCGACGCCCTGGCCGCTCTCGGGCGCGGCGACCGCGGGCCCATCACCCCGTTCGTGCAGCGCGAGACCGCGGCCATCGCCAACGACGGTCAATACGTGAACCGGTGCAGCGACAACTCCCAGCCCGCGACCCCCGGGCGCGCCAAGGAACTGCTCGGCGCCTGGGGCGCGAGCTACCCGGTGTTCGGCCGGAACGCGGCGATCGATCTGATGTCCTGCTCGGCGTGGCCCGCGGCCGCGCCCATGGGACTGCCCGAGAAGTTCGAGCGGCCGACGCTCGTGCTCGGCGGCATCGCCGACCCGGTGGCCGGCACCGACGGCCGCCCCTCGGTCACCGGCGTGCTCGGCGCGGCGGGCGCGCGCACCGCGACCGTGGTGTGGCAGGGCTGGGGTCACCCGACCTTCGCGCACTCGGGCTGCGCACAGCAGGCGGTGGCCGACTATCTGAAGGACGCGACGCTGCCCGCCGACGGGACCGCCTGCCCGGCGTGATGTGGGTCGCAGTGGCACAACCGGGCTACGACCGGGCGGTCCGGTGTGCGCCACGGCATGATTTCGGCGGGTCCGCGCACCCGTGACCGTGCCTTTCGGTGTACCGTGCCCGAGTGTTCCTTCGCCAGCTCGAGCCCCGAACCGCGCGCACCACCGCCGAGGTATTGAACTTCGCCCTGTGGCCGTTAGCGGTCCTGACCGTGCTGAACCGCGTCTTCATCAAGGCCGTCAACGGGTACATCACCGATGACTACCGGCCGGTCTATCAGGCGTCGCTGGCATTTCTGAACCATCGGCCCATCTACAACGCCAATTTCGACTCGGTCGACCCGCACTACCTGTACCCGCCGAGCGGGACGCTGATCATCGCGCCGCTGGCCCTGATCGATCCGGAGAAGTCGCGCTGGGCCTTCATCGGGCTCAACGCGATCGCGATCATCGCCGCCGGGTATCTGCTGCTGCGGCTGTTCGACTTCACGCTGAGCTCGGTCGCCGCGCCCGCGCTGCTGCTGGCCATGTTCGCCTCCGAGACGGTCACCAACACGCTGATCTTCACCAATATCAACGGCTGCCTGCTGCTGGCGATGATGGTGTTCCTGCGATTCATGCTGGCGCGCAAGGATCTCTGGGCCGGTGTGGCGATGGGATTGGCGATCTCGGTGAAGGGCCCGCTGCTCGCGCCGCTGCTGTTGATCGCGCTCGCCCGGGGTCAGTGGAAGATCTTCATCACCGCGCTCGGCATCCCGGTGGCGCTGAATCTGGCGGCCTGGCCGCTCATCGTGGACTACACCGAGTTCTGGAAGCACACGCTGCCGTACCTGAGCGAGTCGCGGGACTACTTCAACAGCGCGATCGTCGGCAATGCCGGGTACTACGGCGTCGCGGACTGGCTGACCTGGGTCATCCGCATCACCCTCGGTGTGCTGGTGCTGATTTCGCTGTGGCTGCTGTACCGGTACTACCGGCAGGACGAGGTCTTCTTCGTCTGCACCACCTCGGGACTGCTGATCGCGGGCACGCTGCTGCTGGGCTCGCTGGGGCAGATGTACTACTCGATGTTCCTGTTCCCCATGATCATGACCGTGGTGCTGAAGAACTCGGTGCTGCGCAACTGGCCCGCGTGGGTGGCGATCTTCGGGTTCCTGTCCTACGACAAGTGGCTCTCGGACCGCTGGCAGAGCACCGGGCGCACCCTGGAATACCTGCGCACCACCTTCGGCTGGGGGCTGCTGCTCATCGTCACCTTCTGCGTGCTGGGCGAGCGGTACCTGTCCGCGCGCCGCGAGGGCCGCCTGCGCGACGGGCAGACCCTGGACCCGGCGTGGATGCACCCCGAGCCGGAGCCCGCGCCCGGACCCGCGGCGGAGCCGGTGATCGGCAGCAAGCCCCGCCCGGCCGTCCCCGAGCCCGTGACCACCTGATTCGGGCACGCACTTGCGCGAAGTATTAGCGTGTAACCATGAGTTCCGACGCTGATACTTCGCTACCGGCACCGCGCATCCAGCTGAGCCCGCAGGAATGGCGAGCCAAGCTGAGCCCGGACGAGTACCGCGTACTGCGGGAAGCGGGCACCGAACGCCCATTCGTCGGTGAGTACACCGATACCGAGACCGAGGGCGTCTACGCCTGCCGGGCGTGCGGGGCCGAATTGTTCCGCAGCAGCGAGAAGTTCCATTCGCACTGCGGCTGGCCGTCGTTCTTCGATCCGGCGAAGTCCGACGCGGTCATCCTCAAGGCCGACGACTCGCTGGGCATGCGCCGGGTCGAGGTGCTGTGCGCCAACTGCCACAGCCACCTCGGCCACGTCTTCGAGGGCGAGGGCTACGACACCCCCACCGACAAGCGGTACTGCATCAACTCGATCTCGCTGCGACTCGAGCCGGCGGCGGACGCCGCCGGCTGAGATCGGTCAGCGGCTCAGGGCCTGGAACCTGCGGACCGCGAGCTGGCGCTCGAGGCGGTCGGCGACGATCAGCCTCGCGGCCACCTTCGGCAGCCACATCGTTCGACAGCCTGACGGGACCATCCGGCGTTCGCTCGCTGATCGATCGCGGGCTCGGGGGTCGGTTCGGCGCGGTCAGGAGCGCGGATACGCCGCCGGATATATTCGATCGAGTATCCAATCGATCGGGGGGCGATGAACGAGCCTGACGAACACGATCCGCTGTCCGCGACGAACCGGCGGGAAACGTCGATGGATCGTTCGGAGAGTGGTGCGGGGTCGCCGCAGGAATCCACCGTGATGGCTCAGCATGCTCATTCCCCGCGGTGGGCGCTGGCAATGGCGGCAGTGGTGGCGATCTCGGCGATTGTGGCGATTCTGTTCAGACTCATCGGTATTGGAGGCGAAGGGAAGAACTTCGCGGCGGGAGAAGCGAGTTCGGCCCGCGATACCGTCGACTCCGCGGTACAACCCGTCGACTCCACGACGGAAGCCGTTGCCCCCGAGACAATCACGGTGGGAGGCGGGGACCGCTCCGAAGGTATGGTCTTCGCGGATCGGACAGCACCGCTGCTGTATGTGGTGAACGCTGCCGGATACACGGCGAACGGGGGCCCTGAGACGGCGGCATTGTCGATCGTCGATCTGACCACCCGCTCGGTGACCACGAGACTGCCGCTGCCCTCGTATCCGCGAGATGTCGCGGTCGACTCGGTCACGCACACCGTCTATGTCGTGACAGGTACGTTCGAGCCCACCACCGGGGGTGTCGTCACCGTCATCGACGCCATGGCCGGGGCGATCACCGCCGAAATCCCCACCGGCAAGAACTCGTGGGATGTCGAAGTCGACGAAAACACCCATACCGCTTACGTTCTCAACTGCGGTCGATTCTGCACCGTCGCGAGTTCGCCGGATGAGATCAGCACATTGTCCGTGATCCCGTGGGGTGCCGCCGAGGCGGACCCGGCGGTTCCGTTCGGCAGCGACGTGAGGTATTTCGCGCTCGACGCGGCGATGAGTCGTGCCTATACCGCGAGCGGCGCGGACAGTCTCGACGTCATCGATCTGGCGACCAACACCGTCGTTTCCTCGATCACGCTGCCCCATGGTGCGTCGCACATCCACTTCGATCAAAACACCCGGCAGGCAGTTACGACGCAGTTGCGTTGGGAGGAAATACTGGCGGTGGATATCGACAAGGCCACCAGCACGGCGATCGACAGCGGCAGGGACGGAAATCAGGGCTGCTTTCAGTATCAACTCCCGTATCGACGAGCCTTCGACGGTGCTGGACACACGCTCTACAGTTCCTGCCCCGACAAAGGCGGGGTCATCGCCTACGACACGGTGACAGGAGCACTGACCGACACGATCCAGGTCGCCGACGCATCGGGTATCGCCTTCGATCCGTCGACCAACACCCTGTTCGTTTACGGAGGCAAAGAGGGCGTGGTCACCATCATCGCTCGCCCGCCGGTGAAGTGACCGGCGATGCTCGTGCTGTGCTCGACGCGTGACCGGGTCGACTGCCGCATGGCAAATAGTCTCAGCGGGACGAGTTTTCGGATCAGGGTCGAAGACGGTCGTCTGGGTGGGCTTATCTCGGGGTGCGAGGCCGACGGTGGTGTTGTCAGGGAAGGAAGCTTCAGGGCAGCCGGCTTGGGCCCGCCACTGGGAGTGCGGGTTGGTGGTGGTGTTCGGGGTGGTTCTTCTCGGATCATGGGGGGACACGATTCGTGGTGCGGCGGTGTCGGACTCGTGGTTCGGTGCGGGTCGCGGTGAATCCCGGACGGAATGGGGACCGGTGGTGGACGACCTACGTGGGCGGGTGGCGGAGCTGTTGTGTGTCGCGGCGCAATTGCACGGGTTTGCGGCTCGGGTGGATGGGGAGGGGGATGTGCGGGTGATGACCGGGGCGGCCGAGGCGCTGGTTTTCTATCCGGACAATCTGATGCGCACCGTTGCTGCTGCGCCGCAACAGGATTGGGCTGCGCTGGTCGCGGACCATCTGGCCACCCTGTTGAGCAACTACAGCGCCGATCGGATCACACCGCTGAAGGAAGAGAGGTTCTCCGAGATACAGGGGTTGATTCGTACCCGGCTCTATCCGGAGTCCTCCGAAGAGGCGCGGATCTGTGTGTGCAGGCCGGTGGCGTACGGGCTGACGCAGCGGATTGTGCTCGACAGCGTGAACACGATCGCGCAGGTCACTCCCGACCTGCCGGGGCGCTGGAATGTCGGCGAGGACGAGCTTTTCGCTGTCGCCGAGCGCAATACCCGTGCCGGCGCACCGCTGTCGGTCCTGCCGGCGGGGTTCCCCGAAGGCGTTCCGCCGTGGTTCCAGCTCGCCGGCGCGGACTACACCAGCGCCGAGGCGTTGTGGCTCGGGGACTACGCCGATGTCATCGGCCGGGCCGGTGCTCTGTTCGCGATCGCCTCGGAGGGCACGATCCGGGCGGCTCCGATCAACGGCGTGGATGTGCTCGAGGCCGCGCACGTGCTGGGCTCGCTGACCGCGCATCACTTCGTGAACGATCCACGGCCGATAAGCCCGCACGTCTACCGATGGCACGACGGGCACATCGAGTTGGCCATCCACATCCGATCCACGTCCGACGGCCTCGAGCTGTATCCCACCGACGAATTCTGGATGGTGATGAACCGGCTCGGATGAATCCTCCGATGCGCTCGTCTGCTCGGATCCCGGGACCGGCGACGGTCACCGGCCGGCGGAGCCGCCGAAGAGCGGGAGCACGAGTCCGGCCGAGCCCGAGATGGAACCGGAGTTCAGGGAGCTGCCGATGACATTGCACGTGGTCGCGACCGCGGATCCCACCGACCACTCCAGATCCGGGTAGGCGGACGGGTTGGGCGGGCAGATGCTGACATTCACCGAACGCGACGAGGAGCCCTGGGTGACCGTGAACGTGTAGGCGCCCACGGCCGGCGGGGTCCACCAGATCGTGGTGAATCCGCTGAGCCCGTCCGAACTGTCGGACGGTGTGCCCTGACCGACGACGGTGCCGTTGATCGACAGGGTCACCGGGCTGAGCCGGTCCGCCCCGCCGGTCGTGACCGAGATATCGCAGGGCACGGACGGTACACCGCAGCCGGTGCCGAACGATTTGATGGAGGCTTGGGCGGACGGGGCCAGCAGGGCCGGCAGCACGAGCGCAGGCGCGCAGAGCAGCCCGGCGACCGCGACCCGGGAAGAGTTGATCATGGCGGGATGATATTCGAAGGGGCTGTGTTTCAAATATGAAGCGCTGCCCATGGTTTCAGGGGCCCCGGTCGAGTGACGCGACCACGGCCAGGTGACGCGAATCGGGCAGCACCCATTGGATGCTGCCCGATTCGAATTGGGAATGGCTGTCACGCAGTGTGTTTCACACAGTCACGGCCGTGCCGGTCATCTACTCAAGCTCTGGAACCTGCGGACCGCGAGCGGCAGGAAGATCGCGGTCAGGATCGCGGGCCACACCACGGCCATCAGCAGCGCGTGCTGCTCGATCCAGGAATCACCGCTACCGACCGGCGAGCCGAACAGCTCGCGGGTCGCGGCGGAGGTCGAGGAGATCGGGTTCCAGGCCGCGATCGCGCCCAGCCAGCTCGGCATCAGTTGCGGGGCAACGAAAATGCTGGAGATCATGGTCAGCGGGAACGCCACCGCGAAGAGGTTGCCCGCGGCCTCCGGGTTCGGCACCATGAGGCCGAGCCAGACGCCGAGCCAGATCAGCGCGAACCGCAGCCACAGCAGCAGCGCGAAAGCGACCAGGCCGCCGAGGAATCCGCCCTCGGGCCGCCAGCCGATGACCACCGCGGTGAGCATCAGGATGAGCAGTTCGGCGCAGGCCAGGATCAGGTCCGTGATGCCGCGGCCGGCCACCACGGCCGAGGACGCCATGGGCATGGACCGGAAGCGATCGATGACGCCGTTCGAGGCGTCGTGGACCACGATGGTCGCGGTGTTGATGAAGCCGAAGGCCATGGTCATCACGAACATGCCGGGCATGAGGAAGCTGCGGTAGTCCCCGCCGCCCGGCACGCTCATGGCGCTGCCGAACACGTAGCCGTACAGCAGCACCGACAGAATCGGGAAGCCGAGCTGCCAGGCGATGTTCACCGGCTGGCGCTGGTAGTGGGTCAGCCCGCGCCGCACCACGTTCCAACTGTCGGCTACCGCCCAGTAGACCCGGGAACGGTCCTGGATCGAATCGGGTGTGCTCATCGGGCGGCCTCCGCGTCGGCTGTGGTGCGATGTCCGGTCAGGTGCAGGAACACGTCGTCCAGGCTGGGGCGGCGCACACCGATGTCGTCGACGCCGATGCCCTCGTCGGCTAGCGTGCGGGCCGCCGCGGTGAGCGCGCCGACCCTATCGGTGACGCGGGCCCGCACCACGTGCTCGGCCTCGTCGATCTCGGGCTCGCCCGCGCTCACCCGGTCCAGCACCTTGGCGACCAGACGCAGATCGGCGGTGTACGAGACCACCTCGAGCAGATCGCTGCCGACGCTGCTCTTGAGCCTGTCCGCGGTGTCGTCGGCGATGGCCCGGCCCTGATCGATGACGGTGATGTGCGAGGCCAGCCGGTCGGCTTCCTCGAGGTACTGCGTGGTGAGCAGTACGGTTGTGCCGTCGGCGACCAAGGCGCGCACCGATTCCCACACTTCGCCGCGGCTGCGCGGATCGAGGCCGGTGGTCGGCTCGTCGAGGAAGAGCACATCCGGCGACAGGATCATGGACGCGGCCAGATCGAGCCGGCGGCGCATGCCGCCGCTGTAGCCGCCCACGCCCTTGTCCGCGGCGGCGGTGAGGTCGAAGCGTTCGAGCAGTTCGACCGCCCGGGTCTTGGCGCGGGCGCCGCCGAGATGGAAGAGCCTGCCGAACATCTCGAGGTTCTGCCTGCCGGTCAGCACCTCGTCCACGGCCGCGTACTGACCCGTGAGGCCGATGCGGGCCCGGAGTTCGCGCGGCTGGCCGGCGACGTCCAGACCCGCCACGGTGGCGCGGCCGCCGTCGAGCCGCACGAGGGTGGACAGGATCCGCACGGCGGTGGTCTTGCCCGCGCCGTTCGGGCCGAGCAGCCCGTGCACCGTGCCGCGGCGCACGGTCAGATCGAATCCGTCGAGGGCGCGTTTGTCCCCGTATCGCTTCTCGAGCCCCTCGGCTCGTATGGCGTAGTCGTTCACTCTTCTCCCCTTGGACCAGCGCGTCCGTTAACTGAGTACGTTGTACCCGATTTAGAGTACAACGTACCCAGTTCTCTGCCAACCGATTAAGCTGAAGCCCATGACGACCGAGGCCAGCGGTAGCGGCGACCTGAGCCGCACCCTCGATTTGCTCTGGGATTCCGGGCCGCGACCCAGTCGCGGGCCCAAACCCGGCCTGACCCTCGACCGCATCGTCGAGGCCGCGATAGACGTCGCCGATGCCGAAGGGCTGGAGGCGGTCACGATGCGACGGGTCGCGACCGAACTCGGGAAGGGCGCGATGTCGCTCTACCGCTACGTACCGGGCAAGGCCGAACTGCTGGACCTCATGCTGGACCGCGTCCAGCGCCCCTACGATCCCGAATTCCTCGGCGAGGGCTGGCGGGACGCGCTCGAGGCGCTGGCGCACGGCACGCTCGCGCTCTATCGCGAGCACCCGTGGCTCATTCAGGTCAACCAGACGCGACCGGTGCTGGGCCCCAGCGCGATCGAGAGCCTCGAACGCGTCGTGTCCCGGCTGACGCCGATGGGCCTGCCCGACCCCGAACTGATCGCGGCGATCACCATGATCGACAACTACGTGGTCGGCGCGGCCCGCAGCCAGATGTACCAGCGCGACGCCGAACGCAAATCCGGCATGACCGACGACGAGTTCTGGACCGCGCAGGTCCCCTACATCGAACGGGCCATGGCGACCGGGAACTATCCCACGATGGCGGGACTGTCCGAGGACGCCTTCGGGTCCTTCGACCATTTCACCTTCGGCCTGCGGCGCATCCTGGACGGATTGCAGGCGTACGTGGACGGTCACCCCCGGTAGCGCCGCACCCCGGGTGGCGGCCGCCGGCGCACCGATTACCCTGGGGCCGTGCGCAGCAGCCGAGGTCGCGGGACGAGCGCGCGAGCCGGGCTCGCGCGCGTGCTCGCCGTCCTGGCCGCGCTGATCGGGCTGGCGCTGCTGCAGAGTTCGCCCTGCCTGGATCAGGCGGGGACCGCGGCGGCGCACGCACTCGCGCACGGGACCGCCGACCCGGGTTCCGGTCTCGACGCCGCACCGGCGCCGAGCGGTGCCGATCTTTTCGAGGCCGCCGTCGGCGCGCTCGACATCGAGTCGCCCGCACCGGATTTCGACGTGCCGGTCGAGCTCGCCGCGTGGTGCGTGGCCGTGCTGATCGCCGCGCTGGCGCTGCTGGCCCGCAGGACCGGTCACACCTGGGCGCTGTCCGCTCCGGTGCGCGCGGGACCGGACATCCGGGCCGTCCATCACCCACGCCGGGCGTACAGCCTGGCCATGCTCTGCGTGCTGCGCACGTAGAGAGCACGGCACTCCCCCACCTTCCCGAGGGTGAGCCGCCGCCCGGCCCCGCGAATTCGGCGTGCCCGCACGCGAATCCGTCGCGCCGCGATCGCGGTGTGCAGTGCCGTACCGCCGCCGCGGTGCTCCGTCCGCGGCGGTGATCCGTGCCGATTCGTGCGTGCCCGGACACCGGCGCCACCCTCACCTCCTTTCCGCATCTCGGAATTCACCCGTGAGGAAGACCCGTGTCAGACAAACCAGCCCGCTCGCCCCAGCGCGAAAACAACTCTCCCCAAACGCAAGCAGGCGCCCGGCGCACCCGGAACCCGATGATCGCGGCGGTCATCGTCGCCGTCCTCTGCGTGGCGACCGTGATCATCGTCTCGGTCCGGTACGAGAAGAAGCCGGCGGACCTGCCCGCCGTCGAGGCCGTCGCGGCCGGTCCGCTGGTGCGCGAGAACAGCCATCGGCTCGGGGCCGCCGTACCGGGCGCGGTGACGCTGGTGGAGTTCCTCGACTTCGAATGCGAGGCCTGCGCGGCCGCCTTCCCGCTCGTGGAGGATCTGCGCACCAAGTACGCGGGGCGGGTGAACTTCGTCGTGCGCTACTTCCCGATCCCCTCGCACGTCAACGCCGAGCGCGCGGCCCGCGCCGTGGAGGCCGCGGCCGCGCAGGGCGCGTTCGAGGGCATGTACAAGGCCATGTACCGGAACCAGGCGCGGTGGGGCGAGCAGCGCGTGGCCAAGGACGACGAATTCCGGCTCTTCGCACAGGAACTCGGCCTGGACATCGCGCGCTGGGAGGCAGACTACAACGCGCCCGCCACCCTGGAACGCGTGCGGCAGGACTTCGAGGACGGCCGCGCGCTCGGGGTGCGCGGCACGCCGACCTTCTTCCTGGACGGGGTCCAGCTGCGCCCGCGCACCGCCGCAGACTTCACCGGCGCCATCGATGCCGCACTCGCCGAGTAGCGCCCTGGCGTTCGCCGGATTCGACGTGCCCTCGGCGCCACCGTCGTTCGGAACGATGCTGGCGTGGGATCCGCAGCCGCTGCCGGTGTTGCCGATCCTCGCGTTCGTGGCGGCGGCAATCTACCTGCTCGGGGTGGCGCGGTTGCGCCGGGTGGTGCGACGACCGTGGGCGTGGTGGCGGACGGCGTGTTTCCTCATCGGGTGTGCCGTACTGGCCCTGGTCACCGGGCTCGGGATCGAGGGCTACGGGTACAAGGTGTTCAGCGCCTTCATGTTCCAGCATCTGACGCTGTCCATGGTGGTGCCGCCCTTGCTGGTCTGGGGCTCCCCCGGTGTCCTGCTGCTGCGGGCCACCCCGCGGCGAGGCGTGGGGCGGACGGTCCTCGCGCTGGCGCTGGGCGGGCTGCGCACCCGGGCCGCCCGGGTGCTGTTGCACCCGGCGGTGACGATCCCGGTGTTCCTGATCAGCTACTACGGGGTCTATCTGACCGGTGTGCTGGACGTGCTGGGCACCTCGTTCGCCGGGCACCTGCTGCTGCAGGTGTTCTTCCTGGCGAGCGGGATCCTGTTCGTGGTGCCGGTGCTGTCCACCGGTCCGCTGCCGGTGCGCCAGACCAACCTGGGGCGCTTCTTCGATCTGTTCGTGGAGATGCCGCTGCACGTGTTCATCGGCGTCATCCTCATGATGGCCCCGGCGCCGATGATCGGGCTGTTCACCGATCCGCCCGCGGCCTGGAACCTGGACGTGCTCGCCGATCAGAAGTTCGCGGGCGGGCTCGCCTGGTCGTACGGCGAACCCGTCGCGCTGATCGTGGTGATCGTGTTCGCCGTGCGCTGGCGGCGGGACGAGGTGCGGGAGAACACGATCGCCGAGAAGTACGCCGACGACGAGTTGCGCGCGTACAACGCCTATCTCGACGGATTGCGGCGCGGGGCGGGGCGGGCGATCTAGCCGATGCCGGCGAACGCCGCGGCCGCCACCGCGGCGTCGCCGCGCGGCGACGGGTGGAACGGCAGACCGACCATGTTCACCTTCGGGTCGAGCACGCCCAGCAGCCAGGGGTCGGCCGAGCACAGGCCGTGGCCGGCGGTCGCCGCGCGGGCGTCGACGAAGTCGATCGAGAGCAGCCGCGCCGCTTCGCGTTCGGCGGCGTCGAGCCGGTTCCAGAACTCGTCGATGGCGCCGGCGCGCGGCTGCACGTACCGGGCGACGCCAGCCACGTCCAGGCACCAGGTGGTCGAATCGGCCGGGGCCAGTTCGGGATAGCCGACGAGCTGGATCTTGGCGTTGGGCGCGAAGTACTTCACGTAGTCCACGACCTTGCGGACGCGTTCGGCGTAGGCCTGCCCGGTGATCGCGTCCAGCCGGGGCCAGCGCTCCTGGGCGGCGGCGGTATCGACGTCGCAGCCCTGCTCCATGTTGAACGCGCACATCAGCTGGGTCGGCGCGTCGGCGGCGGTGGCCGAGTCGCGCGGCCACGCGTCGTTGGCGCCGAGTTGCAGGGCGACCAGGCGGGTGCGCGGGCCGAACGCGCCGTTCGCGGCGGCCTTGATCGCCAACTGCGACAGCGTGTATCCGTCGCGGCCCGGCAGCTCCTCGCCGGTGGAGGTCACCGGTCCGGTGTCGATGGAGGCGTTGGTGCAGGTGGCGTTCTCGAAATCCGGGGTTCCGGCGACGCCCATCAGCGCGCTCAGCTGCACCGGCCACGAGGTGTCGCGGTGCGAGCAGCCGTACGCGGAGGCGTTCTTGTCGCCCTCGCATTTCACCAGCACCCCGTCGCAGGCCGGGTTGGCGGCGAACGAATCACCGAGCACCACCAGCGCGCGGCCCTCCTCGGCGACGGGGTCGGCGTGCGCGGCGCCCATCGAGCCCATCGAGACCGTCGCGGCGAGCAGCGCGACGGCGACGGCCGGTCCGAACCGGCGCGATCGCACGCCCCGCGTCCTGAAAGTGATCAATGCAAGTCCTCGATTACCAGGCCCACCCGCGTACACCCCCCGGGGCGTGGCGAAGAGGCGACAGCGATGAATGTCGCACCGGCACCGGTGTTTACAGTGTCGGTGGAGCAACCATATAGGTCAGCTCGGGCCAGGCCTCGGACATGGGTACCCGCGGGCCGCGGCAGATCCAGATCGCCATGCCGAAATTCTGCCCGCCGATGCCCAGGGGATCGTGCACCCGGCGCGCGAGCGTGGTGTCGGTGAAGGCGGCCAGAAACTCGCGCTGCTCGCGCCCGGTCTCGTGCCCGACGTAGACGAACGTGCGGGTCGATTCCGGGGGCGGGCCGAATCCGGCGAAGCCGCGGTGCGGGCTGTACACCGGTGGGAGACGGCCGGATTGCCCGTAGTGATCGAGGGCGCCGGCCTGCCCGTAGGACGAGGCGACGAGCACGGTGCCGTCGGCGGGCAGGGTCGCGGTCACCTCCGATACCGCGTCGGCCAGGTCGGACCAGTAGTCGTTGCCGTAGTGCTGCAGCGCGCCCAGCGGCGGGGTGGGCGGTTCGACGATCCAGCTGCGCGGGAAGGGCAGCAGCGCCACGAACGCGGTCAGGGCGGCGGCGAGCACGGTCAGGGTGGTGAAGGTCCGCCGCCAGATCGCCCGCGCGCCCGCGGTTCCGAGCAGACCGGACAGCGTCGCCGCGCCGGCCCCGAACAGCGCGGGCAGCAGCCCGGCCACGTAGTAGGACCGGCCGTGCGCGGCGACCACCAGCACGAGCATGAGCGCGATGGTGACGAGCAGGAAGCGGTACGGCCGCAGGTCCGGAACCCGGGCGAGGCCGTAGAGACCGAGCAGGCCCAGCCCGCCGCCGAGGAATCCGGTGGTCACCATGATCGCGACCACCGTCGCCACCGTCGCGCTGTTCTCCTGTGCGATGGCGGAATTGGTGGCCAGCTGCGGCCAGTCGTGGGTGGCCTGCCACACCAGCGCGGGTGTCATGGACGCGGCGCCGATGAGCAGGCCGAGCCACAGGGCGGGACGGGCGAGGATCTCGCGCGGCCCGGCGGCCAGGACGCCGGCGCCGACGCAGGCGGCCAGCAGCAGCACGAGCCACTTGTCCTGGACGTCGATCGCCGCGGCCACCCCGGCGGCGAGCAGCAGCCGATCCCGGCGCACCCGCACCCAGCGGATCACCAGCCACAGGATCAGGGCCTGCAGGGCGATGTCGAACGAGACGCTGGTCAGCACGGTGAAGGCGAAGACCATCGGGGAGGCGCCGAAGCCCGCCGCGGCGAGCAGCTGCAGGCGGGGCCGGGCCCCGAGTTCGTAGGCCACCGCGCCCGCGAGGGTCGAGGCGACCACGAGCATGGCCAGACCCGGTATCCGCAGCACGAATTCCGAACCGGGCGCGATGAGATCGCACAGTCGCGCGATCAGCGGAACCAGCGGGCCGTTGTCGGCGTAGCTGACCGCGAGCCGCCGTCCGCAGGCCAGGTAGTACAGCTCGTCGCCCGCGTACTGGAAGCGGGCCGCGGAGACCGACCAGATCAGCGTGAGCACACCGGATACCAGCAGGACCCCGCGCCAGGCGAAACGTGGCGGCGCGACGGCCGGTGCCGGTGTTGCGGTGTGGGTGAGCGTCATCGAATCTCCGGGAGAGCGCACGGCGGTATTCACCGTCGTGCGGGTGCGGACCGTCAGCGGGTCCGGGTGATCTGGTCGTGCACCGCGGTGGCCACGGCGGCGTCGCCGGGCGGGGTGGGATGGAAGGGCAACCCGGACAGGGTGCTTCGCGGATCGAGGTAGTTGGTGTACCACGGGTCCGCCGAGCACAGGCCGTGGCCCGCGGTCGCCTGGAGCACGTCCACGAAGCCGATGCCGAGCAGGGCGGCGGCGTCGCGCTGGGCCGACTGCAGCCGGTTCCAGAACTCGACCATCGCGCGCGCCTGCGGCTGGACCCAGCGCACGGCGCCGAAGGCGTCGAAGCACCAGGCGGTGTCGCTCTCGGCCAGCACCTCGGGGTAGCCGACCAGCAGCACCTGGGCGTTGGGCGCGTAGTACTTCACGAAGTCGACGACCTTGCGAATCCGGTCGGCGTAGGCGGCGCCGTTGACCGCGTCCGGGTCGGGCCAGCGGCCCTCGGCGACCGCGTTCTCGTCGCAGCCCTGGACGACGTTGAAGACGCAGGTGAACACCATGTTCGCGGCGGGGGCGAGGGTGGCGTCACGCGGCCAGGAGTCGTTGAACCCCATCTGGATGGCGACCACCGCGGTCCGCGACCCGAAGGATCCGCTCTGCGCGGCGTTCAGGGTCTGCTGGGCCAGGGTGTAGCCGTCGCGGCCGCGGACCTCTTCCCCGGTCGAGGTGGTCGGGCCGGTGTCGATCGACGATCCCGAGCACGAGTTGTTCGTGAAGTCCTCGGCGCCGAGCCGTAGCCGCGCGGCGAGTTCGACCGGCCAGGAGGTGGGGCCGCGCAGGCACGAGGCCAGCCCGGTCTTCTCCGGATCGACGCACTTGACCAGTACCGCGTCGCAGGCGGGGTTGGCGGCGTACGAGTCGCCGAGCACCACGAGCGTCTTTCCCTCGGGGGCCGGATCCGCCCGGCCCACACCCGCATTCGGCACCGTGACCGCGAGCAGAGCAACGGCGGCGCACAACCACCGTTTACCGATGCCGAACATCAGACTTACCTCTCACCAACGCAACTTGCCGCACGCACCCTAGCGCGTCCCGGCACACCACCTCGAATCTTTGAAAATAATGCACTTCACCCAGGAAATGGGGGCTACCTCGTCCCGGTGCCCCGATCCTTTCGACCGGGCGCGGATCGCCCCGGCGGCGATCGTCTTTCCCAGGCACCATGAGGGACGTGACCATGTTCCGGTTGGCCGAACCACCCCTGTTCACCCGCCTGCGCGACGCGTCGACGATCCTGATCGCCGGCGCGGGCGGCGGGTTCGACGTCTACGGCGGATTACCGCTGGCGATCGCGCTGAGCGCACAGGGCAGGCGGGTGCACCTGGCGAATCTGTCCTTCAGCGACCTGCGCCGCACGCGGCTCGAGGACTGGCTCGCGCCCGGGGTCGCCGCCATCACACCCGACGCCGTCGGCAACGACGACTACTTCCCCGAACGCACCCTCGCCCGCTGGCTGGCGAGCACCGGCCGCGACGCCGTGGTCCACGCGTTCCCCAAATCCGGAGTGCGCCCGCTGCGTTCGGCCTACGCCGCCCTGATCGAGCAGCTCGGCATCGACGCCGTCGTGCTGATCGATGGGGGCACCGACATCCTGCTGCGCGGCGACGAGGCCGGGCTCGGCACCCCGCACGAGGACATGACCAGCCTCGCGGCGGTGGCGGGGCTGGACGGGGTGAACCGGCTCGTGGTGTCGATCGGCTTCGGCATCGACTCGTATCACGGTGTGTGCCATGCCCACGTGCTCGAGAATCTCGCGGCGCTGCAGCGGCGCAACGCCTTCCTCGGCGCGCTCTCGGTATCGCCGGACAGCGTCGAGGGCGCGGCGTACTGCGACGCGGTCGAACACGCGCTGGCGGCGACGCCGCTGCGGCCGAGCATCGTGCACTCGCAGATCGCGGCGGCCATCCGCGGGGAATTCGGGGACGTGCACGCCACCGGGCGCACCGGCGGATCCGAACTGTTCGTGAATCCGCTGATGGCCCTGTATCTGGCGGTCGACCTGCCCGCGCTCGCCGAGACGGTCGAGTATCTGCCGATGTTGGAGGGCACGGAGAAGATGCACGAGGTGGTGCGCATCATCGAAGCGCACCTGAGCGGGCGGCCCGCGCCGCGGCCGGCGGGGCCCATCCCGCACTGACGGGCGTATCCGGCCACCGCTCGATCTCCCCGCGGCGGCACCCCTCGGTAACCGGCCCTGCCACGGCCGATGCCGCCGCGGGGAGATCGAGTCCGGCAGCAGACTATGGGGTGGGAGGCCGGGGGCGCATGCCCCGAATTCCTCGGGCAGCGGCGGGCTACCGGGCGAGAGTGCGGAAAATGGGGCGGCCCGGCCTATTTCGATGGCCGGGCCGCGAAAGGGGCGGGAGCGCGGGCTACTTCACGGCAGCGCGGCGACGAGCTGCTCGACCTCCACGCGCGGGCCGGTGAAGAAGGGAATCTCCTCGCGGACGTGCAGGCGGGCCTCGGTGGCGCGCAGATCGCGCATCAGATCCACGATGCGGTGCAGCTCGGGCGCCTCGAAGGCCAGCAGCCACTCGTAGTCGCCGAGGGCGAACGAGGCCACGGTGTTGGCGCGGACATCGGGGTAACCGCGCGCGGCCTTGCCGTGATCGGCGAGCATCTTGCGCCGCTCCTCATCGGGCAGCAGGTACCACTCGTAGGAGCGCACGAACGGGTAGACGCAGATGTAATTGCCCGGCTCCTCGCCCGCCAGGAACGCCGGCACATGGCTCTTGTTGAATTCGGCGGGGCGATGCAGCGCGGCATTGCTCCACACCGGATTGCTGGCCCGGCCCAACTCGGTCACCCGGCGGAAGTCCGCGTAGGCGGCCTGAATCTCCTCGATCTTCTCCGCGTGCCACCAGATCATGAAATCGGCATCGGCGCGCATGCCCGCGACATCGTAGAGACCGCGCACCACCACACCGCGCTCATCGAGGGAATCGAAGAACTCGCGCGCCTCCTTGATGGCGGCCGTCCGATCATCACCCAGCACACCGGGCTCCACCTGGAACACCGAGAACATGAGGTAGCGGATGGTGTCGTTGAGGGCTTTGTAGTCGAGTCGCGCCATGCCCCCATCGTGCCATCGCGGTTCAGCGCCGTCGGCGGCGGTCCCATACCAGACAGAGCGCCGCCAGGATCAGCATCGGCACCACCGCGACCAGCGCGAGCAGAAACGGCGGCGCGGTCGTCGGCGGGGCGAAGGCCAGGATCCCGCCACCGGCCATGAGCAGGCCGATCACCAGCAGGTGCCCGAGCCAGCCGACGAGCAGGCCGAAGCCGAGCTGCCGGGGCAGACCTCGGAAAGCCATGAGCACGAGGGGAACTCCGATCTGGCCCAGGAGCCAGACCGGATCCACGCTGAAGGGCACGCCCAGGTGCTCGGCATTGCGCCAGTAGAGCTCGAAGGCGACGATCGCGCTCAGGAAACCGGCGGGACCGAACCAGGACGGAGAGGCCGGCGCGGTCATTCGAACAGCACCCACTGCGCGAGGACGAGCACGTCCACGGCGAGTGCCACGGCCAGCCCGCGAACGGCGGAACCACCGAACCGATACAGCAGGCCGGCCAGCACAGCGGCGCCCAGCAGCAACGCGGGCCGGACGGCCCCGGCGGCGCTCACACCGGAGCGTTCCGCGATCAATTCACAGGTCACCAGCACGACCGTCAGCGCAGCGAAGACCACCGGAAAGCTCATCGTCGCCACCGTCCACACCGTGCGATCGCGCAGCACCTCCCAGCGCGGCGAGCGTTCGAGCGCCTCGGACACCATTCGTCTCTCCTCCCCCGCGGTCGTCATCGCCCGCGATACTGCCTGATATCGCACACCGGCACACCGGCGTTCACGCCGTGTCACCGGCCTGGGCCGCCCAGGAATCGATGAGCCGGCGCAGACCGTCGCGAAACACGCTCGCATCGGTGATCGCCGCCATCACCCCGTCCAGATTGCCCGAGAGCAGCGGAAACTCCTCGGGATCCAACGCCGCCAGCGCCGAACGAGTGCGCAGGCGAACGGCTTTCGCATCGTGCAACTCCACCAGGGCCGCACAGCCGAGGGTGTACAGGTACAGCTGGTGATAGGCGCGCAGGGCAGCGGGCATGGGCAGGCCGATCGAGAGATTATCGGCCAGTTGCGGTTCGGACAGGCGGGCGAGCAGGCGCGGGCCCAGCAGCGGCCGGGTTCCGCGCAGCAGCACCAGCCCGGGGCGCGCGGCGAGCAGATCGTGCCAGGCCGTGAAACGCGCTTCGGTGCGCTCGGACCAGGTACCGGCTTGGGGATCGAGCTCCGGCAGACCCTCGGCCAGATGATCGGCGAGCAGATCCAGTAGACCCGAGAAATCACCGCCGCCGCGCCGCACCACCGTGGTGTGCGACACGTGCAGATACGCCGCGATGGACCGGAAACTGAGCTGCGCGGCCCCGCGCGCCTCGATGATCGCCAGCCCGGCGCGGGCGATGGCTTCCGGCGTTGCCTCTTCGAGCGACTTCGAGGTCCTGGGCATGCAACCAGCGTAAGTTACAGTGTAACTATTCAGTGCATCGGTCCGGGGCCAGTCGTGTGTCCGCACAACGGAACCGCGCAACCCTCGGAGCGCTTATCCCGACCGACCCGTGAAGGACACGCAGTGCAACCGACCTACGCCGACGTGAAAGCGGCCGCCGATCGCATCTCCGGCCACATCCGCCCGGTACTGCTCGCACCCATGGATTCGGGCGGTGACATCGGCCAGATCTGGCTCGCACTCGAACAGCTGCAGCACGGGGGCAGCTTCAAGGCCCGGGGTGCGCTGAACTTCACACTGGCACACCGGGAATCGGGCGCACTGCCCCGCACGGGCGTGACCATCGCCTCCGGCGGCAATGCCGGAGTGGCGTGCGCGTGGGCCGCGCGCAAGGTGGATTCCGCCGCCACCGTCTTCCTGCCCGCCACCGCACCGGCGGTGAAGGTGGCGCGCCTGCGCGAACTCGGAGCGCAGGTCCTCACCGGCGGCGATTCCTACGCCGACGCGGCAGCGGAATGCGAACGGTACGCGGCGGTTTCCGGCGCACTGCGCTCCCACGCGTACGACGACCCGTACATCGCGGCGGGAGCGGGCACACTGCTGGACGAAATCATCGACCAGATACCGGATCTCGACACCATCGTCATCGCGGTCGGCGGCGGCGGACTGCTCGCCGGCGTGGCCACTGCGGCCGCGCACCACGGCATTCGTGTCATCGCCGCCGAGCCGGAGAACTGCCGGGCCTTCAATGCCGCACTGGCGGTGGGCCATCCGGTCGACGTGACCGTCGATTCGATAGCGGCCGACTCCCTCGGCGCACGCCGCACCTCCGAACTCGCCCTCGCGGCCGCGCGCGCGGCGGACATCCGATCGGTGCTGGTGAGCGACGAGCAGATCATCGCCGCACGCCGAACCCTGTGGAACACATACCGGCTCGCGGTCGAGCACGCGGCGGGCACGGCACTGGCGGCGGTGCTGTCGGGGGCGTACGTGCCCGCGGCGAACGAGCGCATCGCCATCGTGCTGTGCGGTGGCAACACCGATACCGGCGACCTGTCGTAGGGGTCGCGAACGAGGCCGGGGCGCAGTGCGCGAATGTGGTTGTGCCGCTGGACTACAGCAAGCCGGACGGGCGCACGCCGGCGGTTCGGCGCAGTGCGTCTACGACGCGGGATTCGAACCGCCGGATGACCTCAGCCCAGATGCGCGGCGATGCGATCGGCGGCGGCAGCGCCGGAGGCCGCGCACGCGGGCACACCCACCCCGTCCAGATACGAGCCGGCCAGCGCCAGACCGGCCAGTCCGGCAGTGGCGGTGCGCAAATCGGCGATCCGCCGCGTGTGACCGGGAGCGTACTGGGGCAGTCCGCCGGGCCAGCGCTGCACCACCGCGCTCAGAGGCGCGATGACCGCGCCGGTCACGGTGGTGAGATCGGCCACGGCGGCGGCGATCAGATCGGCATCCGAGCGGGACAGCGTCACATCCTCGCCGAAGCGGCCGAACGACGCCCGCACCAGGGCGACATCGCGCTGCGCCAAATGCGGCCATTTGCGGCTGGAGAGGGTGAAAGCCTTGGCGCTCAACGATTCATCGGTGGCCACCAGAATGCCGGAATTCTCGGGCAGTTCGGTCTCGCGCGGCAGCGCCAGGGCGACAACGGCCGACGACGACAGCTCGATGCCGCCCGCGAGATCCGCCGCCTCGGGAGCGACCGCACGCAGCAGCGCGGCGGTGACGGGAGCGGGAGTGGCGAGGATCACCGCATCCACCGCGCCCACCGGATCCAGCTGCCAGCCCGTGGAGGTCCGAGTGAGACCGATTGCCTCGGTGTGGATTTCGACCTTCGCATCCGCGGCCGCGCGCAGGGCCTCCAGGAGTACGCGGTAGCCATCGCGGATACCGCCGAAAACCGGAGTGGTGGAGGGCGGGGGAAGCGCATCGGCCACCGCCCGCGTGAGACTGCTCGCGCCGGCATCCAGCGCGGCGGCCAGCGTCGGGAGCGCGGCCCGCACGCCGATCGAATCGGCGGTACCCGCGTAGACGCCGCCGAGCAGCGGATCGACACTGCGGCGCACCACCTGTTCGCCGAATCGATCGGCCACCAGGGCGCCGACGGAGATATCCGCACCCGGCTGCCACTCGAGGGGCCTGTCCGATTCGGCGGCTATACGCGCGACGGTCTCGGCGTCGACCAGACCCGCCACCGCCTCCGCGGTCGCGGGAATGCCCATCAGCGTGGCCGCGGGCAGCTGATGAGCCCGCCCGCCGGACCAGACCAGGGGGCGGCGGCCGGCGGGGTAGACGAGCTGGTCCTCGATTCCCAGCTCGCGCATCAAGGTGGGAATTTCCGGGCGGCGGCCGACGAATGCCTCGGCTCCCAGATCCACGGGATCGCCCTCGATGTCGGCGGTGTGCAGGATGCCGCCTATGCGGTCGCGGCGCTCGATCAGGAGTAGTTCGGGGGCGGGGCCGAGGATGGTGCGCAGGCGGTAGGCGGCGGTGAGGCCGGTGATTCCGGTGCCTACTATCGCGATGCGCATCGGGGGGCTCCTCGGGGTGGGGGGTGGGTTCGAAACTACTCCGGGAGGGTCGGGGTGAATTCGGGGGTGTGGGAGTCGGTGGGCAACGGAGTTCCAGCGGACGCGCGTTTCAGAGCTATGGCTGCGGTTGGGTGCCTGATTGGGGAGGACGCCTCGATAACGGAGAACCAGCGTCGGCGCGTTGGGAACTCGACTGCGGTTGGGAGCCCTACCGCAGGAAAGACGACTAGAAAACGGAGTAACAGCGGGGGCACGTTGGGAGACTCGGCGGCGGTTGGGTGACCTACCGGCGAAAGGACGCCTGGATAACGGAGTACCAGCCGGGGCCTGTTGGGTGCCTCGACTGCGGTGCCAGCCCTACCGGGCTGATAGATGGGATCGAAGCCATTGGATGCGTGGCCGAGTTCCGAAAGCCTGTACCGGACAAGGCAATCACCGCCTGGGACATAACCCGAATTCGATGATGACGAGTCTTTGTCGGTAAGGCTCGAGAAAGTTCCCACGGCCAGTCTGCCAGGCTGGGAGGGTGAAGACGCTGCCAGCTGGGGAGCGACGGCCGGGTACGGCAGGCGAAGTGACCAGCACTGCCGCATGATCTTTGTCCCGCTCTCCCGAACCCCGCTGGAAATGGCGGGTCGAGTGTCGGATTGGGCTACGAAGGCCACGGGCGTGAACACGGTTCGCGTCTTCATCTGTCTGCCGCTGCGTTAGCAGCGCCACCGGGCAGGGATACCCGGTATCCGAGGATGATGACGGAAATTCACACGTGGCCTACGAGCTCGGTCGATGTGTGGTGGAGGAATCCAGCCCGTCTTGCCCGGATTCTCCGAATCCTCATCCATCACAACCGTTTCCCACCCGTTCGGGCCGGTATTGACCTGCGCGTGGCAGGCATCGCACGCGAAGGTCAGGTTCTCGATGTCCGTTTCGCCGCCATCGGACCATTCTCGGATGTGGTGCACGGCCGAGCGGCTCGCTGGCGCGTCGCATCCCGGGCGAGTGCATCCCCGCTCGGTGGCGGTGAGCGCCAGGCGCTGGGCGGGGTTGGCAAGGCGTTGTCCCCGGGACAGATGGAGTGGTCGGCCGTTGCGGTCGACCACCAGCAGGTACGGGGTGCAATTCTTGGACACCTCGAGCGCCTGGGTGATCGACATCGTCCCGCCGGTCGCGGTTGTCGCGACCCCGGCGCGGCGCTCGAGGTCCTCGATGCTCATGGTGATGATCGTCGAGACCGGCAGCCCGCGATGCGATCCCAGCTTCGTAGGTCCCATGTCCGGGCGCATGAACACAAGCAGTGCGTCGTGATTGCGCTGATCGGCGGTCCGGTGATCGCGCTTGGCGGCCGCGCGCAGCTTCGCACGAGCCGCGGCACGGGCACGCTCGGCCGGGGTCAGCGAAGCATCATCGGCCTTGGCGTCATCACCGGTGTCGTCGCCGTCGTCGAGTTCGGTATCGAGACCGAGTTCAGCGGTGGTCCACGGGCTTTCGGGGTCATCCGGGTTGCACATGCCCGGGCGGCCGAATTTCTCGAACATCGGGATCATCACCGCACCCAACTGCGGGGTCAGGAAACCCGAGATCGGATACATGCCGTCGATGCGCTGATGCCCGATCTTGATGCCCCGGACTCGCTGCTGGTCCCTGCCCTCGATCAGGCGACCATCCGGGTCGATGTGCGCCAGGAGCCGGACACCGAGCTTGGTCACGCCCTTCGGGTCGACTTGGCGGGCATAAGAGGACAGGTGCTGTTCGGCGTAGTCCTTGACTTCCGGACCGGCGGCGTCGGGGATCTGCTTCATCGCATCGTCGATGGCCTTGATGTGATCGGCCGAGACCTGCCCGGCCCGTTGCGCTGCGGCCACGAGCGGCAGCACCGGCGGGCGAGTACTCGAACCCACCGACACTGTCGACAGCAGATCAGCGTTACGAACACGGGCGGCGGCCTCGGCGTACGACAGTCGCAAAGTTTGCTGCAGGAACAGGATCGGGCTCTTCACGCCGGCCTTGGAGGGCAGGTTACGTGCCCCGGCTTCGAGTGCGCACCGCTGTTTCACGGCCTCGAGTTTGCGGAAGCTGATTTCGAGCTTCTGCAGGAACTCGGTGAACTCGCCGTCACCCAATGAGTACATCGGCAATTCGAGCAGGTTCTCCACCGCGGCGGCGAGTGCGTCGGCACTCTGCGCGATTGTGGGTACCTCTCCCGAATCCATACCTCTATTCTACGCCTTCATAGCAAGCATGAATAGCCCAATTCCATTGGGATACAGGACTATTCAGACAATCGAACTGCTCTTATCTGAACTACTCGCGCAGGAATAATGACCGTTCATCACGACCGCCCCACGAAATTCGTCCAGCCCCAGCAGAACTCTGACAGTCGCACTCCCGAAAGCCTTACTCGCAACTCGTGGCAGCTCAGCAGGAAAATTCGAACGGTGCACTACGACAACCCCGTTGGTAGAGACATACGTCTTGTCACAGACCGTAGCGGCGCAGTTTCCGCCCGCTTTTCCGGCGAGATCGACGACGATGGTTCCGGGCCGCACGCGGGTGAGAGCCTTGTGGCCCACCAGCAGCGGCGCCAGTGTGCCGCGTCCGGCGGCCGTGACGATCAGGGCCGGGGAAACACGGGCCAGCAGATCGGCGACCGCCTCCGGATCTGCCGCCAGCTGAAATTCGCCCGCACCGCGCTCGAGCGCGTGAGGTCCCTGCACCAGCCGGGAGCCGGCCGCCACCGTCCGGTCACCGTGCCGAGCGGACTCGGCAACGGCGGCGAGTCCGGCCTGACCACAGCCGACCACGACCGTGGTGAACGAACCGTCGCCTTGTTCTCGAGCCAGGGCACGGCCTTCGCGGTAGGCCACCGCGCCCGCGATTCTGCTCATCGCCGACAGCGGATCCCGGCCCAGCGGGTCGGAGATGAGCTCGAAGGCAAGCGATTCCACTCCCCCGGCCCACAACCGTTCGATGTGATCGCGGCGGCGCACCGGATCCTGGAAGCCCACCACCATCTGGCCCGGGCGCAGTGGCATCGAATGCAGGTCGTACGCGGGTGGTTTCACCCAGGCGATCACGTCACAGCTGTCGACGACGCGCGCGGGGTCCGGGGCCGTAATCCCACCGGCGGCGACGTACTCCGCATCAGCGAATCCGGCGGACTCCCCGGCACAGCGCTCCACGACGACACCCATTCCCCCGGCCGTCAGCGCGTGCACGTCCGGCGGAGTGAGGGCGACCCGCGACTCGCGTGCCGCCGTCTCCCGGAGGACCCCGACGATCATGCGGGAACGGGTATCCGGCGCTCCGGCACCGTGTGTGCGCGGCCGGTCGTCACCCGCTGGAGCAGCCCTTCGAGGCGATCGAAGAGCTCGCCGACCAGGTCCGGCGACTCCAGGCCGGGACCCGGGCGCGGCGCGACCACGTTGAAGCGGACGCCGAGGCGGGAGGAACCGGTGCGGTACAGGGCTACGCACTCGATCCCGGCCTCGGTGAGCAGCAGCCGTTCCAGCTCCGCGCTCGTGCGCACCCGGGCCGAATTCAGCGGCCCAGGTGCGAATTCCACCGTCAGGAACATGCCGTCGGCACTGCCGAGCGGCCGGAGCAGGGTGCTGCCGGCGCGGGCGTTGATGCCCGCCACCAGGTCGCGGGCGTGTTCGACGCGGCGGCGCAACAGGTCTCGGTTCGCGGCGAGGTACTCGGGGGTGGTGTGTTCGAGCACCGCGCGGACGAGGTGCGTGCTCTCGCGCTGGAACGACACCCGCAGCCGCGCCTCGATCCGGGCCAGCCACTCGCTGTCGCCGGTGCAGGCCGCGCCGAGTTTGCAGGGACCGAAGGCGTTGAACGCCTTCGAGTTTCCGGTGATGGTCAGGACCCTGTCGTACAGGCGGACGGGACCGCCGGGAGTCGGGACCGTCAGCGCCGCTATCGGCACGTGGGTGGCGCTCAGCAGATCGAAGGACATGTCGCAGATCACCGGAACCCGGGCGGACGCGAGTACCCGGCCGATCGCGATCAGCTCGTCGGACGTGTACTCGGTCAGGACGGGATTGCCGGGCAGAGTGAGCAGGACGCCGCACAGATTCCCCTGGCGCGCATGCAGATCCAGGCAGCGCTCCAGCGCCACGGGATCGATGGCGAATCTGTCGTCCGCGGTCGCGGGGCTCGACACCATGCGCATGCCGAACTTGGCGACGTGGGACTCCGCGTTCTTGTAGTAGCCCTCGGGGCACACCAGCACACCGCCGGGGCGGGCCAGGGTCGCCAGCGCCTCCTCCAGCAGAACCGTGCTCGAGTACGGGGAGACGATCACCTCACCGGGATCGACCCGCACCCCGGGCAGGCCCCGGCCGGGGGCGCTCAGCCGCTGGAAGAGCCGCTCGGCGGCCAGGTTTCGCAGGATCAGCGGCTGATGCTTGTCGTACAGATCGCGGTCGCGGTACTCGGGGCCGTGGTCGCCGGTCATGATCTCGTGCCACGCGGTGTCCAGCGCCCGCGCGGCGGACGGATCCAGGCGCAGGCCGGTCTCACCGTGGTAGGCGTCGATGACTCCGCGATAGACGTGCGACAGGCCGGAGATCCGGGATCGCGCGCCGAGGAACTCGAGCGCGCGGGCGTCCAGGGCGGACGACGCGGCGATGGGTTCGATCACCGGCCGGCACCGCCGTGCTCGGAATCCGAACCTGCCTGCTCCCAGGCCCGGCGCAACGCCGCGCGGAACAGACCCTGCCCCTTCTCGTCCAGCTGCTGATACACGGCCAGCTCCGGCAGGCGCACGATGTCGTTGATATCGACCAGCTTGCCGGACGCCCGGAAGCCGGCCAGCTTGTCGAATCCCCGGATCGCGAACTGGATGTCGTGCTTGAGCGCGGAGAAGCGGGTCGCGCTGCGTTCGCGGCGGGAGAAGTCGTAGTCGCCTCGGACCACGTACCCGTCGTCGACGACCAGCATGCTCGGCGCGTTCGGCGCGAAGCGGCGATCGACCAGGCTCGCGTCGACGCCGGCCTGCGCCTGGCGCCACAGGCCGATGCCGTAGGCGAACACGTCCTCGATGGCGTCGACCACGTAGAGCCGCCGCACCGAGACCCCGGCCTGTGCCAGGCGCACGATCTCCTGCAGGTACTCGTCGCCGACATCGCCGGTGATGGTCCCGAGGTCGGCGGTCTGGATGGCGCGCACCGACGTGCGCGCGCGGCGCAGCACGGTGAGCCAGTCGTGCACCGTATTCCACTCGCGCACCTGCGCATTGCCCGAGGGCACCTGCTGCAGCACCTCTTCGGCCTGTTCCAGCTGACGCTCGGCGATCTCGCGCAGTGGAACGTACGGCTCGGGAATCGCGGCGGCGTCGATGAGGTTCTGCGCGATCGCCATGGCGCGCGCGACCGCGACGGGGTCCTTGCCGAGCAGCACGTTGAACTGCATGCGCAGCTCGTTGGACGCCCGATCGGTGTCCTGTGCGCCGGGGGCCGAGAGCGCCTCGCCCAGTAGCGAACTCAGATGCTCGCGCACGTCCTGCGGGGGGATGCGGGTGCCGTTCTCGATCTGCTGGATGAGACTGCGTGAACGGCCGACCCCGGCCGCGAGGTCGGCCTGGGTCAGCCCGCGCTCCTTGCGTAGCCGGCGGATGACCTGGCCGATCTGCTCCTCACCCGCGGGCGAGTCGGACATAGCGCTTCTCCCATTCGTGTCGTGTGCATGATGCGACCAGTGCCACGCTGGGACAGAGTCTAAGCATTTGAATATCATCCGCACGTCGAAACTCGCCGATAACTCGTGAGCTGCGGAGATGTAGCTACCCGGGGCCGCGATCCCTGCCCATCGAACGCAACGGTTCCGGCCGACGAGTGCCGTTACCGCACAACCTCGTTCATCTCAAGGGTTCGGACAAGAATGTTTGGGTATGCATCAACCCGGGAACTTTGTGCTTAGTTTCTATCACCAAGTGGCAGCGCAACGCATGATGGTATCAGGGCCGCGCAGCGAGGCCCGGGGCACGCAAGGAGGCGCTTCGCATGGCACTCACATTCTCACCGGGGCTGGTCACCAGCGACATCACGCCCGAAATCGCCTGGCAGATTTCGGCATCCGACCACGTGTGGATGCTGAGCTGGCTGCCCGAACGCCGGCTGACCCGGCACGCCGCGATCAGCGGGATGGTCCTGGACGAGGTGCTCAGCGACCCCGCGCTCGCCGACCCCGACTTCGCCCTGGCGCTGGCCGAGGCCCGCGCCGGAGAACTGGGCATGACGCTCCGGGAGGTCGTCGAACGCCTGGCGCTGCGCGTCCTGCAGCGCGACGCGCAGCGCGGGCCGCGCGGCCTCCGCGTCGGCCACACGCACCGGCACGGCGCGGTCGCCCCGGCGGCCTGGTGACCGCCCGGGCGCACCGCGCCGCGAAAACCGTTGTCAGAGGGGCGACGGCAGGCTGTGGATCAACTTCACCGTCGCGGTGATGACCTCCGGATCGGTGTTCGGGAGCACACCGTGGCCGAGGTTGAAGATGTGGCCCTTCGCGCCGAGCGCGATCGCCTCGTCGGCCTCGTGCACGATCCGGCGCACCTCGGACTCGATGGCGGACGAACCGGCGAACAGCACCGCGGGATCGAGGTTGCCCTGCAAGGCTTTTCCCGGGCCGACGCGGCGGACCGCCTCGGTCAGGGGGACGCGCCAGTCCACGCCGACCACGTCGGCGCCCGCCTCGCCCATCGCGCCCAGCAGCTCGCCGGTGCCCACGCCGAAGTGGATGCGCGGGATGCCGGCCGACGCGACCTCGGCGAACACGCGCTCCGAATGCGGCATCACGTACTCGCGGTACTGGGCCAGGGTCAGCGCGCCCGCCCAGGAGTCGAACAGCTGCACCGCGTCCACGCCGGCCGCGATCTGCGCCTGCAGGAACTCGATGGTGATGTCGGTCAGCACGCCGAGCAGCTGATGCCAGGTCTCGGGATCGCCGAGCATCATCGCCTTGGTGCGCTCGTGATTCTTGCTCGGGCCGCCCTCGACCAGGTACGAGGCCAGGGTGAAGGGGGCACCGGCGAAGCCGATCAGCGGGGTCCGGTCCAGCGCGTCCAGCAGCAGGCCGATACCGGCGGTCACCGCGCCGACCTCCTCCGCGCGCAGGCGCGGCAGCGCGCGCACATCGGCGACGGTCCGCACCGGGTTCGCCACCACCGGGCCGACGCCGGCCACGATGTCGAGATCGATCCCGGCGGCCTTGAGCGGAACCACGATGTCGGAGAACAGGATTGCCGCGTCCACGTCGTGGCGGCGGATCGGCTGCATGGTGATCTCGCACACCAGCTCCGGATCGAAGCAGGACTCGAGCATGCCCACGCCCTTACGGAGCTCGCGGTACTCCGGGAGCGACCGTCCGGCCTGGCGCATGAACCACACCGGACGCCGATGCGGAACGCCACCGGACGCGGCGACGAGAAGGGGGGCATCGGGCAACTGGCGGCGGCTGTGAGTGCTCATCGCAGCCCATCGTAAAGGCCCCGGGCGGCGCGCCTCTCACTACACCGCACCCGAGAGGTCTACCGTCCTCATACGTGACACCGCTCGACTTCCGCGACGGCGCCGCACCGACCCCGGAGCCAGAAGAACCCACAGGGTTCCGCGCCGCGGTCGATGCGATGGGAACCGCAACCGTTCACCCCAGGATCGAGCTGGCACCGATCCGGCCGCCGCAGCGCCTGGCCCCCTACTCGTACGCCCTGGGCGCCGAGGTGACCCGCCCGGACACCAACGTGGTGCCGGTCGACTCCGACGGCGACGCCTTCGGCCGCCTGATCCTGCTGCACGACCCGAACGGGCAGGAAGCCTGGCACGGGGTGTACCGGCTGGTCGCCTACATCCAGGCCGACATCGACTCCGCGCTCGCCGCCGACCCGCTGCTACCCGAGGTGGCGTGGAGCTGGCTGGTCGACGCGCTCGAGTCGCGCACCCCGTTCACCGCGCTCGGCGGCACGGTCACCGCGACCAGCTCGGTGCGCTACGGCGACATCGCCGGACCGCCGCGCGCGCATCAGCTCGAGGTCCGCGCGTCCTGGACGGTCGGCGACTCGCTGATGCGACCGCACGTGGAAGCCTTCGGCGAGGTGCTCGCCTACGCCGCCGGGCTGCCGCCCGCGGGCGTCACCCGGCTCGACGTCGGGCACGCCGACGACACGGACTGAGCGCACTCGCGCCCGGTCCCGGCGTGGCGCGTCCGGGAGCAGCTGTACCGCAACCAAATCGGCGCCGGGCAACTACTATTCCGAGCAGCCCGGCGCCGTGTCGCGGTCCGACGTTTACTCGACGTGACGCAGGCCGCCCCTGTCCTACACGTAGAGTTCAAGACCATGTCCGTACCAGAAGAGCCCGAAGCCACCGCAGCGGTCCCCTTGCTCGCGCCCGCGGACGGTGTACCACCGGTACTGGACACTGCCTCCGCCATCGCCGCGGCCGCCGCCCGGATCGCCGCGGGCACCGGTCCGCTGGCCGTCGACGCCGAACGCGCGTCCGGCTTCCGCTACTCCAATCGCGCCTATCTGATCCAGCTGCGACGCGCCGGAGCGGGCTCCTTCCTCATCGACCCGATTCCGGTCGACGGCGACCTGACACCGCTGGCCGAGGCCATCAACGGGCTCGAATGGGTGCTGCACTCGGCCGACCAGGACCTGCCCGGGCTCGCCGAGCTCGGGCTGTACCCGGCGCGGCTGTTCGACACCGAACTCGGCGGCCGGCTCGCCGGCTACGAACGCGTCGGGCTCGCGGCCATGGTGGAGCGCCTGCTGGGACGCGAACTGCGCAAGGGCCACGGCGCGGCCGACTGGTCGACGCGCCCGCTCCCGGACGAATGGCTCAACTACGCCGCCCTGGACGTCGAACTGCTGCTCGAGCTACGCGACGCGGTCGCCGCCGAACTGGAAGAACAGGGCAAAACAGACTGGGCCGCACAGGAATTCGAACACGTCCGGCTCGCCGAGCCGTCCGCGCCGAAATCGGATCGCTGGCGGCGCACCTCGGGCATCCACACCCTGCGCCGCACCCGGCAACTGGCCATCGTGCGCGAACTGTGGACCACCCGCGATCGGCTCGCCCGCTCCCGCGACGTCGCCCCCGCGCGCATCCTGCCCGATTCGGCCATCGTCGCCGCGGCCACCAGCGAGCCCAAGTCGATCGCGCAACTGCGCACGCTGCCGGTGTACGGCGGGCCGCGCCAGCGCCGCTACTCGCGCGAATGGCTCGGCGCGGTCGAGCGCGCCCGGGCCCTGCCCGACAACGAACTGCCGCCGCTGACCCAGCCGTTCGACGGGCCGCCGCCGGTCAATCGCTGGGAACGCCGCGACCCGGCCGCCGCCGCCCGCCTGCAGCGCGCCCGCGCGGCCATGACCGAACTGTCCACCGAGGTGTCCGTGCCGGTCGAGAACCTGCTGACCCCGGACCTGCTGCGCCGCATGTGCTGGGACGGGCTACCGCGCACCGCCACCAACGGCGACGCGCCGGTGCTCATCGACGACTTCCTGCTGGCGGGCGGCGCGCGGGACTGGCAGCGCGAGCTATCGGTCCCGAGATTGGCCGGGGCGCTCTACCCCGCGAAAGATCAGGCTTCCTAACCCGGACCCGCACCCCCGGTCGGCTGAACCGTTCCCGGCGTGTTCCAGGCCGAAATCCATACCGGACGGTAGAGATCCAGACGCGCACACCGGGACGACCCGAGCGGCCCTTGTTCAGTCCTCGAAGATCGGTGGGCGGCGGTCACGGCGAGCGCGAATGGCCTCGTCGAAATTCTCCGTGGTCAGGCGGACGTACAGCTGCGCGGTGCCCTCGTGCTGCATATGCGATTCGAAGCTGCTCGCCTCCAGCCCACTCCACAGCATGCGCTTGGTCAGCTCGGTGCCGACCCGGCTCCAGCGAATCATCTGCTCCGCGGTGTCGTAGCAGCTCTCCAGCAGTTTGTCCGCGGGCACGACCCGCGACACCAGCCCGATGCGCTCGGCCTCGGCGGCGTCCACGTCCCGCCCGGTGAGCATGATCTCGAAGGCCCGCGTGGTGCCGACCACGCGCGGCAGCAGATAGCTGATGCCCAGTTCGGCCGAGGTCAGCCCGTTGTTGATGCCCGCCGCGCGGAAGTACGCGTCGTCCGCGGCGATCCGTACGTCGGTGCCGACCGCCAGGCAGAACCCGCCGCCGATGGCCGCGCCGTTGATGGCGCTGATGACCGGCTGATGCATCCGCCGGATGGTGAGCATGACGTTGTTGAGCAGATCCATCGACCGGCGCGCGATCGAGGTCCTGGTCAGTCCCTCCACGCCCGGGACGCGACCCGCGTGCTGCAGATCCGCGCCCGAGCAGAAGCCGGCCCCGGCGCCGGTGAGCACCACGACCCGCACCTCGTTGTCCGCGGCCACCGCCTCGAGCGTCTCGCGCAGCGGCACCATGACGTCGAAGGCCATGGCGTTCATGCGGTCGGGACGGTTGAGGGTGACCAGGGCGATGCCCGGTCGCGGCTTCTCGACGAGCACGAACGGTGACTCGACTTCCGACATACGCAACTCCTGAACCAGAAAACTGAAACCTGTTCCAGAATCTACGCGATCGCGATCACCGCGTCCGGGAAAGCCGCCGGTGCTATACCGGCGGCCGATACGCGAAAAGCCGCCGGTGCCGGCCTATTCCGCGAGCGCCCGCTCGGGCTCGATGACCAGCACCGGATCGGCGCCGACCTGATCGAGCTCGACCGTGGCGTTGCCGCCGAGCCAGCCGCTGATCCGCTGGGTCACGTCGTCCGGGGTCAGGCCCAGATCCTGATGCACCCGCGCACGCGAGGCGTGATCCAGGAACTGCTGCGGCACACCGATATCGCGGGCCGGGATGTCCACACCCGCCGCGCGCAGCGCCGCCGACACGGTACAGCCGATGCCGCCGTGCAGGCCGCTGTCCTCCAGCGTCACCACCAGGCGGTAGTTCTCGGCCATCTTCACCAGGGCGTCGTTGACCGGCAGCACCCAGCGCGGATCCACGACGGTGACCGAAACACCGTCGGCCTCCAGCTGATCGGCGACCTGCAGGCCCAGACCCGCGAACGCGCCGACGGCCACGATCAGCACATCGCCGCGCACCGACTGCGCCGAATCGCCGTCCAGCAGCTCGGGCACGCGCAGCACGTCCAGCCCGTCCAGGCGCTCCACCGCGGCGATGTCCTCCACGACACTGCCCTTGGGGAAGCGGATCGCGGTGGGGCCGTCGCCGATGTGCAGCGCCTCGCCCAGTTCCTCGCGCAGGGTCGCGCCGTCGCGCGGGGCGGCCACCCGGATGTTCGGAATGATGCCCAGCACGGACAGATCCCACATGCCGTTGTGACTGGCGCCGTCGTCACCGGTGATGCCCGCGCGGTCCAGGACCAGGGTCACCGGCAGGTTCAGCAGCGAGACATCCATGAGCAGCTGATCGAAGGCGCGGTTCAAGAACGTGGAGTAGATCGCGACCACCGGGTGCAGACCGCCCAGGGCCATGCCGGCGGCGGAGGTCATCGCGTGCTGCTCGGCGATGCCGACGTCGAACATGCGCTCCGGGAAGCGCTTTCCGAAGGCCGACAATCCCGTCGGGCCGGGCATGGCGGCGGTGATGGCGACGATGTCGTCGCGCTGCTCGGCCTGCGCGATCAGCTCCTTGGAGAAGATCGAGGTCCAGCTCGGCGCGGACGAACCGCCCACCGGCTCACCGGTCTCGGGATCGATGCGGCTGATCGCGTGCATCTGATCGGCGACGTGATCCTCGGCGGGCTTGTAGCCGCGGCCCTTCTGGGTCACCACGTGCACGACCACCGGGCCGCCGAAATCCTTGGCGCGCCGCAGCGCCGCCTCGAGCGCCACCGTGTCGTGGCCGTCGACCGGGCCCACGTACTTCAGGCCGATATCGCCGAACAGCTCCTGCGGGGCGACCGCGTCCTTGATACCGGTCTTGAGCGCGTGCAGCATCGAATAGGCCGAATCACCCACACCGGGAATCGACTGCACGATCCGCTTGGTCGCGTCCAGGGCCTGCTCGTAGGCCGGCTGCATGCGCAGGGCGCTGAGCCGGTCGGCCAGGCCGCCGATGGTCGGGGCGTAGGAGCGGCCGTTGTCGTTGACCACGATCACCACCGAGCGGTCCTGCCCGGCGGCGATGTTGTTCAGCGCCTCCCAGCACATGCCGCCGGTGAGCGCGCCGTCGCCGACGACCGCGACCACACTGCGCTTCTGCCGGGTCAGCGCGAACGCCTTGGCCAGGCCGTCCGCGTAGGACAGCGACGCCGAGGCGTGCGAGGACTCCACCCAGTCGTGCGCGCTCTCGGCCCGGCACGGGTAGCCCGACAGGCCGCCCTCCTTGCGCAGGGTGTCGAACCCGTCCTTGCGACCGGTCAGGATCTTGTGGACGTACGACTGATGACCGGTGTCGAAGATGATGGGGTCGGCAGGCGAGTCGAAGATCCGGTGCAGCGCGATGGTCAGCTCTACGACGCCGAGGTTCGGACCCAGGTGCCCGCCGGTGACGGCGACCTTCCGCACCAGGAACTCACGAATCTCCTCGGCCAACTCACGCAGCTCTGATACCGACAGCCGGCGCAGGTCCTCGGGCATGTCGACCCGGGAAAGCACTCCCACGGCTATTGCTCCCTCCGGATGTCTCCTGTGTTTGCAACAGTCTACGGAGCCGCGACCGGCCCGCTAAGTCAGGAACTGAACGCCACCTGCGACATCCACTTCGGATGTGAGGCTCCACACACATTACCCGGATACAGTGGCCACGTGGTCCACTCCGATTCGACCGCAGGAAATCCGGTTTCGGCCGCCCCCGGGGTGGTTGCCCGGCTCATCGACGAGGTATACGAACTCTGCCGGACCGACACCTCCGGAGAACTCGCCGACTACATCCCGGAACTCGCGGCGGTGCAACCCGATTCGTTCGGCATCTGCCTGGCAACCGCCGACGGTCAGGTGTACGGGAGCGGGGATGTGCACACCCCGTTCACCATTCAATCGATCTCGAAACCGTTCACCTACGCACTGGCCCTCGCGGACCGCGGACCAGCGGCGGTGGCCCAGCGTATCGACGTGGAACCCACCGGAGAACCGTTCAACGAAATCAGTCTGGACCCCAGGACACAGCGCCCGCGCAACCCGATGATCAACGCGGGCGCGATCACCGCGGCGTCGCTCGTGGAGGGTCGTGACCCGGCCGACCGGTTCGCTCGGATACAACGCAGCTACGGCCGATTCGCGGGGCGCGAACTGAAACTCAACGAGGCCGTGTACGCCTCGGAAGCGCGCACCGGATTTCGCAATCGGGCCATCGGATATCTGTTGCGCGGAGTCGGGATTGTGGACGGCGATCCGGACGAAGCGGTCGATCGATACTTCCGGCAGTGTTCACTCGACGTCACCTGCCGTGATCTCGCACTCATGGCCGCGACACTGGCCAACAACGGCGTGCATCCGCTGACCCACGAACGCGCGCTGGTCGCCCCGCTCGTCGAGCAAGTTCTCAGCGTCATGACCACCTGCGGCATGTACGACGCCGCCGGGGACTGGGTCACCACGGTCGGGCTGCCCGCGAAAAGCGGCGTGGGCGGCGGGATTCTGGCCGTGCTGCCGGGACAGCTCGGCATCGCGGTGTACTCGCCGCGACTGGACGAGCACGGCAGCAGCGTGCGCGGGGTCAAGGCGTGCCGCGAACTGTCGCATCGACTCGGCCTGCACTTCCTGCACGTCACCCGCGGCGCGCACACCGCGATTCGAGCCTCCTATTCGGTGGCCGAGGCGCCCTCGCGACTGCGGCGCGATCCCGAGGAGCTGGAGCTGCTGCGCGCCCACGGCGACCGGGTGCGCATCGTCGAACTGGCCGGCGACCTGCTGTTCGCGGGCGCGGAATCCACCGTGCGCGCGGTGGAACAGCTGCCCGGGGACCTGGAGGCGCTGGTGCTGGATCTGCGCGAGGTCGGCGACGTCAGCGATATCGCCGCGCGCATGCTCGCCGACGTGCAGGCCGAGCTGGCGGCGGCGGGATGCCGTGTGGCGCTGGTGGATCCGGACGCCAAGCTCGGGCACATGTCCTCGAGCCTGGATCCGGCCGATCCGGTGGGGCGGGTGTTCGTGGACCGGGACAGCGCCACCGAATGGTGCGAGCAGCTCGTGCTCGACAGGCACCGGCCGCCCGGATACACCGCGCCCGCCGCACTGCGGGTCGAGGAGCATCCGGCGATGGCCGAGCTGCCGGACGACGAATGTGTGCGGCTGGCAAGGGAATTCGAGATCCGCACGATCGCGCGCGGCGAACTGGTGATCGCCCGCGACAGTCCCCGCGCCGGCCTGTTCCTCATTCTGGACGGGCGGGTGCGGATCACGTTCGAGGACAACGCCGGTCGCCGCCACCGCCTGATCACCCTCTCCCCCGGCATGTCGTTCGGCGAGATCTCCCTGCTGACCGGCGTGCACTTCAGCAACGACATCTACGCCGAGACCACGGTTCGCCTGGCCGTGCTGTCCCCGGAGAAGTTCGATCGGCTCACCAGTCAGGCTCCCGAGGTGAAGCTGGCGCTGCTGGAACGCCTGGCGACGGCGGCGTATTCACAGACGGACGCGGCGGTGCGGGCGCTGGCGGCCCACGGCGGGGCCTGACCGGGCGGCTGACCCGACCCGCCAATTTCGCCCGGACGGGACGAACGGCCTGGTCTCGGACGGGAATTCACCGATACGCTCGGACCGGGCCGCCGACCCGCAGGTGCTGCGCGGCGGCCCGGGCAGCGATCAGTAGCGCTTCTTGCGGGCGGCCAGGTCTTCGGTCTTGATCCGGATGTCGTCGGTCCTGGCGCGCAGGTCGTCGGTCTTGGCACGGATCGCGCCGAAGACGATGTCGCGGCTCTCCGAGAGCAGGTCCTGGACCTCGAGGACCGTGCGCTGGGTCGCGTCGACGCGGACGCGGGACAGCCGGCGGCCGCTGCGGCGCCCCGCCCGCGCGAGTTCCTGGACGAGTTCGCCGAAGGCGCTCATCGGACCGCCCCCCGAACCGCCGATTCGACGTACGCTTGTTCACCGAAAAAATGAGATCTCATACCCTGGAACCCCTTTGTATCCACTGTAAACGCACCTACCGCGATAGGTGGAGAGTACGCTTGTTCACTCGCTGGTGCCACTTGCGGACGTGGACGGCGGGGGGCGGAGAGCCGGGCCGGATCGGGCTCGCGACGCGCGGCGGGCCGGGTGAATCGGCGGGCGTCGGTAGCATCGGTGTGCCCCCGGAACCGATCTAGGAGGACGTCGTGACCAGCAGTGCGAGCGAGACCGGCACCATCACCACGTTCGGCGCCGGAAGTGCGAGCGCCACACCGGATCTCATGCGGGTGAGCATCTCGGTGGAGAAGAAGGCCGACACCGTGGCCGCCGCCTACGCCGGGGCCGGGGCGCGCGCCGACGCGCTGATTCGGTCGCTGCGCGGCGACGGCGTGCCCGCGCGCGACGTCTCGACCAGCGGTTTGTCGGTACGCACCGAGACCGTGTGGACCGAGGCCAATCGCGAGCAGGTCGTGGGATACGTGGCGAGCACCTCGCTGACCGTCGTGCTGCGCGACATCGAGGCGGAGGAGAAACCCGCGCAACCCGGGCCCGAGGCGATCATCGCGCACGCCGTCGACGCGGGCGGGGACGAGGTGCGGCTGGGCGGGCTCACGCTCGGCGTCGCCGACGAGGAGAGCCTGCTGACCCGGGCCCGCGACGCGGCCTGGGAGCACGCCCGCGCGAAGGCCGAACAGTACGCCGCACGGGCGGGGCGCACCCTCGGCCCGGTGCTCGAGATCACCGAGAACACCTCGGGCGCATCACTTCCCGCGCCGCGCATCGCCTTCGCCGCCAAGTCCGCCCCGATGGACGCCGGCGCGATCCCGGTCGAGCTCGGTGAGAGCGAGCTGTCGGCCTCGGTCCGGGTGACCTGGCAGCTCGGCTGACGCATTCGGCTCGAGCCCGCCGTGCGGAGCGATGGGCGTGATGCCGCATCGCCCGATGCGACGGGATGCGGAGCACGCCCGACCTCGCCCACCGGCGGTAACGAGCGCACTTCCGTTGCCGGCGAGACCATTCGGCTCGCGCGAACGGTTCTCCGCCCAGGCGGCACGCGCCTGGGCGATCGAGATGCGAAGGCGGCGGCTCGGCCTCAGCGCTCCAGTAGCGCGATGCACTCCACGTGGTGGGTGCCGGGAAAGGCGTCGAAGACGCGCAGGGCGGCGGGCTGGTAGCCCGCATTGCGGTACAGGCCCAGGTCGCGGGCGAACGAGGCGGGGTCGCAACCGATGTGGATGATGCGGCGGGGGGTGCGCTCGGTCAGGGCGGTGATGACCTCCTTGCCCGCGCCCGCGCGGGGCGGGTCCAGAACGACCACGTCGGGGGCGGTCGGCGGCTGCTCCACAATCCACTGCTCCACGCGTTCGGCGCGCAGGTCCACCCAGGGCAGGTCGCGCAGGGCGGATTTGCCCTCGGTGACGGCGGTGCGGGCGAACTCGACGCCGTGCACGCCGCCCTCGGGACCGACCTGACCGGCCAGGCGAGCCGCGAAAACGCCCACGCCGCAGTACAGATCCCAGGTCAGGGCGCCGGGGGCGGCGTCGGACCACTCCGCCACCACATCCGAATAGCATTGCGCGGCACCGACATGCGGCTGCCAGAAGCCGGTGGCCGAGAGTTCCCAGCGGCGGCCCGCCACGTACTGCGCGGCGCGGCCGGTGCCGTCGAACACCTTCTCCACGCGCGGGCTGTGCGCGGCCGCCCGGCGGGCGACCGTGCTGTTGCGGTCGCTGCCGCGCCGGAAACCGTTGCCGCCGCGCCTGCTCCGGCCCGACTGCACCACCGGGGACAGCTCCAGCAGATGCCGCACGCCGTCACCGTCCACGGCGACCACGAGGTCCGCGCCCGGCTTCCACGTGCGCTCGGCGATGCCCTCCATCGCCCCGGCCATGGGCTGGGGGCAGCGCAGGTCGGGAATCACGTCGGTACTGCGGTACCGGTGCACGCCCGCCCGGCCCTGGGCATCGACCACGAGTCGCACCCGCGAGCGCCAGCCACCGGCCGAGGTCGGAGCCACACCGGCAGGTGTGCCACTCGCCGCCGGCCGGAAACCCGCGGACACGCCGAGCGCCACCGACCGTGCAGCCTCGAATTCCCCGCCCGCGGCGGGCGCGACAGCAGCCGGCACCGTGCCGCCCGCACCGCTTCCCAGCGGCGCCGACACCCCGCGCACCGGCGCGGGAATCACCTCGACCTCGAACTCCGGCTCCCAGGCCGCGAGCCGCAACAGCTGTTCGGCGACCACGCTGTGCTTGAGCCCGCGCTGGGCGGCGGGGGTGGCGTGGGTGAAATCGCAGCAGCCCGCACCACCGGGACCCGAGACCGGGCAGGTGGGATCGACCCGATCGGCCGAAGCCTCCAGGATCTCGATCGCGTCGGCCCGGCAGAACGACCCGCCGCGATCCTCGGTGACGACCGCGCGCACCAGCTCACCGGGCAGGCCGTGCCGCACGAACAGCACCCGGCCCTCGTGCCGCGCCACGCAGAAACCACCGTGCCCCGGCGCGCCGAGCCGGACCTCGACCGTCGTTCCGCGCCAATCGGTTCCCGAACTCACGACTCGTCCCCGAAACCACGCCGCACCGAACCGGGCGCGTTGACGATGTGCGTGCGCCGCCCGGCGTTCGCCGAGGAACTGAGCTGCCACGGCACGCTCGTCACCATCACGCCCGGCTCGAACAGCAACCGGCCCTTGAGCCGCAACGCGCTCTGATTGTGCAACAGCTGCTCCCACCAGTGACCGACCACGTATTCGGGGATGAACACGGTCACCACATCACGCGGGGCGTCCTTGCGCACCCGTTTGACGTAATCGACCACCGGCTTGGTGATTTCGCGATACGGGGACTCGATCACCTTGAGCGGCACCGAGATATCGCTGCGCTCCCAATCCCGCACGAGGGTGCGGGTGTCGGGTTCGTCGACGTTGACGGTGATCGCCTCGAGCGTGTCGGGCCGCCCGGCCCGGGCGTACGCCAGCGCCCGCCGGGTGGGCATGTGCAGCTTGGACACCAGCACGATGGAATGCGTCCGGCTCGGCAGCACCCCGTCCCATTCCGACTCCGAGGCCTCCAGCTCGAGCGAGACCGTGTCGTAGTGCCGGCGAATGAGTTTCATGATGCCGAAGATGGCGGCCATGGTCACGATGGCGATCCACGCGCCCGCCAGGAACTTGGTGATCAGCACGATCACCAGCACGGTCGCGGTCATGGTCAGGCCGATCGCGTTGATCACCCGCGAGCGCTTCATCCGCGCGCGCTGCGCCGGATCGGTCTCGGTGCGCAGCAGCCGCGTCCAGTGCCGCAGCATGCCGGTCTGGCTCAGCACGAACGAGACGAACACGCCCACGATGTAGAGCTGGATCAGCTTGGTGACCTCGGCCCCGAACATGACCACGAACGCCACCGCGGCGCCGGCCAGGAAGATGATGCCGTTGCTGAACGCCAGGCGATCACCGCGGGTGTGCAGCTGGCGGGGCAGGAAACGATCCTGCGCCAGGATCGAACCCAGCACCGGGAAGCCGTTGAACGCGGTGTTGGCCGCGAGCACGAGGATCAGCGCGGTGACGATCGTCATGAAGTAGAACCCGGCCGGAAAACCGCTGAACACCGCACCGGCCAGCTGCGCGACCAACGTCTTCTGCTCGTAGCCCTCGGGCGCGCCGCCCAGCTGGCTGGTGTCGTGCGCGTAGACGATGCCGACCTCCTGGGCCAGCACGATCATGGCCATCAGCAGCGTGATGGAGATCGTGCCCAGCAGCAGCAGCGTGGTCGCGGCATTGCGGGACTTGGGCTTGCGGAACGCGGGAACGCCGTTGCTGATGGCCTCCACACCCGTCAGGGCCGCACACCCCGAGGAGAACGCGCGCGCGATCAGGAACACCAGCGCGATACCGAACAATTGGTCGTGCTCGGCCTTCAGCTCGAATCCGTACGACTCCGCGTGCACCTCCTGCCCGAGACCGATCCGGGTGAAACCCCAGATGAGCATGACGAACATGCCGATCATGAAGGCGTAGGTGGGAATCGCGAACGCGGTGCCCGATTCCCGGACGCCGCGCAGATTCAACGCGGTCAGAATCGCGATCGCCGCGACCGCGAACAACACCTTGTGCGTGGAGACGAACGGCACCGCCGAACCGATATTCGACGCCGCCGAGGAAATGGACACCGCGACGGTGAGCACGTAATCGACCAGCAACGCGCTGCCGACCGTCAAACCCGCCGTCGGACCCAGATTCTTGGTGGCGACCTCGTAATCGCCGCCGCCGGAGGGATAGGCGTGCACATTCTGCCGATAGCTGGCGACCACGACGGCCATCACCAGCACCACCGCCACACCCACCCATGGCGCGTACACGTAGGCGGACAGTCCGCCCACCGACAGCATCAGGAAGATCTCCTCCGGCGCGTAGGCCACCGAGGACAGCGCGTCGGAGGCGAACACGGGCAGCGCGATTCGCTTGGGTAGCAGGGTGTGACCCAGCGAATCACTACGGAAGGGGCGGCCAACCAGCATGCGTTTGGCGGCCGTCGTCAACTTCGACACTTTTGCGAGCATAGGGGAGCGCGAGCGCGGTCGCGTCCACGGCGCGACGGGTTCACCTCGCGGCCGTACGCTTGCTACCGGATACAAGCACCGACGTGGCTGCGACAGCGGGGGCAGACGCTGTGAGCTTTTCCCGGCTCCGGTTTGAATACCGATCGGAGGGGGAAAAAGGCTCGGGAAAACTAGAGCGGTACGGTTGCGACCCGGACAAGCAACCAGACCGCACACCACGGTTTCGGAAATGGGGACAGCACGGTGTACGTAGTGATCATGGGGTGTGGACGGGTGGGCTCCTCGCTCGCACGCGCCCTGGTCCGCATCGGCCACGAAGTCGCGGTGATCGATCAGAACTCCAGTGCCTTCCTGCGCCTGGGCCGCGATTTCCCGGGACTGTGCATCACCGGCGTCGGCTTCGATCGGGACGTGCTGACCCGGGCCGGAATCGAACGCGCCGGAGCCTTCGCCGCGGTGTCCTCCGGCGACAACTCCAACATCATCTCCGCCCGCGTGGCCCGCGAGACCTTCGGCGTCGAACGCGTCGTGGCCCGCATCTACGACGCCAAGCGCGCCGCCGTCTACGAGCGCCTCGGCATTCCGACCATCGCCACCGTGCCGTGGACCACCGACCGCTTCCTGCGCAACCTGGTGGCCGATCAGTCCACCACCACCTGGCGCGATCCCACCGGCACCGTCGCTGTCACCGAACTCACCCTGCACGAGGAGTGGTACGGGCGCACGGTCCATTCGCTGGAGAACACCATCGGCGCGCGCGTGGCGTTCCTGATCCGCTTCGGACAGGGCATGCTGCCCAACGCCAAGACCATGCTGCAGGCCGATGACACCGTCTACATCGCCGCCACCTCGGGGACCGTCGGCGAGGCCGTCGCCCTGGCCGGAAATCCCCCCGCGAGCGAGGACTGAGCAATGAAGGTAGCCATTGCGGGCGCCGGCGCCGTCGGCCGATCCATCGCCCAGGAGCTATTGCGCGGCGGCCACCAGGTCATGCTGCTGGAGCGCCGCCTCGATCACATCGATCCCACCAGCGCGCCCGCCGCGGTCTGGACGCACGCCGACGCCTGTGAGCTCGAGACGCTCGAAGAGGCGGGCCTGGAAACCTACGACGTGGTCATCGCCGCCACCGGCGACGACAAGGTGAATCTGGTCTTCAGCCTGCTGGCCAAGACCGAGTTCGGCGTGGGCCGGGTGGTGGCGCGGGTCAACGATCCGCGCAACGAATGGCTCTTCGACACCTCGTGGGGCGTGGACGTGGCCGTGTCCACCCCGCGCCTGCTCGCCTCACTGGTCGAGGAGGCGGTGTCGGTCGGTGATCTGGTGCGGCTCATGACCCTGCGCCAGGGTCAGGCCAATCTGGTGGAGATCACACTGCCCACCGATACGCCCTTGGCGGGCAAGGCCGTTCGCATGCTGAAGCTGCCGCGCGATGCCGCGCTGGTCACCATTCTGCGTGGCGGCCGGGTCATCGTCCCGCAGGCCGACGACTCGCTCGAGGGCGAGGACGAACTGCTGTTCGTCACGTCCGTGGAAGCCGAGGACGAGCTACGCAAAGCCCTCGGCGTCAACGGGTTCGACAACAATCTCGGCGTGGCCTGAGAACGGCCCCGGCACTAGGCGACCTTCAGTTCGGCGCGCAGCTTGTTCAGCGCGCGGTGCTGCATGACCCGCACCACGCCCGGGCTGGTGCCGATCGCCTCGGCCGTCTCGGCCGCGGTCCAGCCCAGCACGATGCGCATGACCAGCACCTCGCGGTGGGTCGGCGCGAGCACCTTCATGAGTTCGCGTGTGGCGGCGCGGGTTTCGGACTGCAGCGCGCGCTCCTCGGGGCCGGCCTCGTGGCCCGGCTCGTCCGGGAACTCCGCCACCGGGTAGGCCGGGTGCACCTGCGCCCGCCGGAACGCGTCGGCGACCTTGTTGGCCGAGATCCCGTACACGAAGGCCAGGAACGACTTGCCCTGATCCCGGTAGCGCGGGATGGCCTGCACGGTCGCCATGCAGATCTCCTGGGCCACGTCGTCGGCCGTCACGTGCAGGTGACCGCCGCCGCCCATGCGGGCCGCGCAGTAGCGGCGCACCAGCGGGTACACGATCTTGAGGATGTCGGAGACCGCGTGCTTGTCACCGCTCGCGGCGGGACCGATCAGCTTCTCCAATTCCGCTGCCGCGCGCCGCGATTCCGAGGTCGCCGCACTGTTGTTCTTGCCGGTACCCCGCCCCGCCGAATGCCGGCGCGAGGCTGTCGCCTGCACCGCCGCACCGCGCCCCTCGCTACGGTCCTGCGCTGCCACTGCCTTGCCGTCGGTAATCACTCCGCGATCCTTTCGCCGTTCGTCTCACAACGATCCTGCGATGATCGGCGCCGCCGAAATAGGTACCCCAGGGGTGGGGTGGGCACCCCCTCCCCACCCCTAACCGTTACCGAAGGTGTTGCGCGGTGGGCACATAGCGCGATAAGGGCCGTTCGAGCTCGATACTCGAACGGCCCCTGCGAGGTCGTGAACAGCGGATAGGTGGTGCGTGGGCGATCGCGCCCGGGAAATCAGTCGCGGGTGGCGGCTCTGGCGGAGGCGACCGGCAGATGACCCGCCTTGCGCACCGCCCACACCGTCACCACCAGCGCGACCGCGGTCAGCGGCCAGCCCATGGCCAGGCGCGCCACGGCCAGCAGACCGGTGCTGTCGGAGGCGTAGAGGTGGTTCTGCACCAGGTAGCGGGCGCCGAACACCACGGCCCAGACCGCGGTGGCCAGGTCGTACAGGCGCATCGCGCGGCGGTCGGAACGCCAGTCGCTGCCGTGCCCGTTCAGCACACCCCAGATGACACCCGCCAGCGGCCAGCGCACCACCAGGGACAGCAGGAACGCGCCGCCGTACACCAGGCTGGCGTAGATGCCGAACAGGAAGAAGCCCTTGGCCTCACCCATGCGCCAGGCGATGAACGCACACACGCCGACGCCCAGGAAGCCGGAGATCGCCGGCTGGATCGGGTCCTTGCGCACCAGACGCCAGATCAGAATCGCGATGGCCACACCCATCGCGGCCCACAGCGCGGGCCCCAGCCCGCGCAGGGAGTTCACCGGCACGAACACCAGCACCGGCAGCGAGGAGTAGATCAGGCCGCTGAAACCGCCGAGCTGCTCGAGCAGCGTCTGCTGGGTCTCGGCCTCGCGTTCCTCCTCGGCCTCCACCGCGGCGCGGTCGGCTTCGAGAAGCTCGGCGCCCGGCTCGGAGTACGCGCCGCGATCCTCCAGCGGCCTCCGGGTCTCGGTGGGCCTACGGCCCTCGTCGTTGCTGCTGGTCGGTATCGACATGCGTCAGGAATTCCCACGGAGTTCGTAGTAGGGGTTGTAGATGACCTTGCCGCCGTCGCGTCGTTCACCGACGCGGCCGCGGACCAGAATACGTCGCCCCGGCTCGAGACCGGGGATGCGACGCCGGCCGATGAAGACCAGCGACACACTGTCGGTGCCGTCGAAGAACTCGGCCGAGAATTCCGCGCCCGCGGACTTCGGACAGGCTTCGACGCTGCGCAGCCGCCCGAGCATGGTGACCTCTTCGCCGCGCCTGCACTGCGATGCCTGACACGCGCCGGACGCTTCGGACGTCTCGGCGAGCTCTTCGGCATCCAAATGATCCAGGTCCGCCGTCAGTCTCCGGCTCAGTCGCCGGAAATAGCCTGACGGGGTGTCCTTCCCACCCGTGGATGGCATCTCGCACGCTCTCCTGTAGAGCAACACGGCGTGGGTCGCACGTCGTTCGTTCTTGCCACACACCCGATGGGCCGCTGCTGCCGCCAACTGCTTGTGGCCGACGACGTTCTCGCAGCACCGCCCACACAACCGGCTGTGGCCGTACACCGCCACTGTAGAGGTGAGAGCCTCCCCTCGCCACGCGCGCCCGTCGCAGTACGCTCGCCCGGTGCCCGATCTCTCCATTCCGGCGGTCGCCGTCGCCCTGCCCGGAACCGGCTCCGACGCCCACTTCGCCCGTCGCGCCTTCGAATCCGCCTGCACCGCAGCCGGTGTGCCCTGCGTCGCGGTGGATCCCGACCCGCTGCGCGTGATCGAGAGCTATCACGCGGCCCTGGACACCGCGGCGCGGTCGGGCCCGGTTCTGATCGCGGGGATCTCCCTGGGTGCGGCGGTCGCGGTGGACTGGGCGGCCCGGCACCCCGAATCCACATACGGCGTGGTCGCGGCCCTGCCCGCCTGGACCGGCGCGGACACCACCGGCTGCCCCGCGGCCCTGAGCGCCGCGGCCACCGCGGCCCAGCTCCGCGCCGACGGCCTCGACGCGATGATCGAGCGCATGCGCGCCTCGAGCCCCGCCTGGCTGGCCGAGGCCCTGACCCGCTCCTGGCGCTCCCAGTGGCCGGATCTGCCCGCGGCCCTGGAGGAAGCGGCCTCGTACGCGTGGCCCGAACCCGGCCTGCTCGCCTCGATCACCGCGCCGGTGCACATCGTGGGCGCGGTCGACGATCCCGTGCACCCGATCGCCGTGGCCGAACGCTGGGCCGCCCTGATCCCCGACGCCCATCTGCACCGGATCACCCTGGACGAATTGGGCGCGGACCCCGCGATTCTCGGCGCCCGCGGCGTCGCAGGACTGCTCCCCCGCGTCGCGTCCCGCTGACCACCCCGAGCCCGCAACGAATTCCGCGCGACCCTGCACCCCTCGGTGACCGGCGACCGTCTTGCCGCCTCGGCAGGTCCGGCCGCACCAGTTCGGGTGACCCACAACCGCCGCGGTGTGGCGAACCGATGTCGCGCCACGCCCGGCGCTCGGTGTGCCGAATCTCATGACAGGCGAACGGTCTTCGCATCTGTTGGATGCGAAGACCGTTCGTGAACCCGCCGTGTTCCGGGCAGCTACCTAGTTCAGGCCGAGCTGCTGCATCGCCGAGCCCTCGGCGCCGCGGCGCGGCTCCTGGGGGGCCGCGGTCGGGATCGGCTGCGGGCCGCCGTTCATGGCGGCCAGCTGGGCCGCCATCGCCTGCTGCTGGGCGGCCAGCTGCTGCTGATGGGCCGCGGCGAGCTGATCGGCGAGCTCCTGGGGTAGGACCACCGGCAGCGGCTCGCGCACGGGCAGCGGCTCGTCCCCGCGTCTGACCACGGTCTCGCTCATGATCGCGCGGGCCGCGGTGACCAGCGGCGCGCCGTCGACCGCGGCGCCCGACGGGCCGGCCGCGACCAGGCGAACCATCCAGCGGTAGCCGTCCACGCCGATGAAGCGCAGGTCCGCGCCCTCGGTGACCGCGTGCAGCTCCCGGCCCCACGGGCCGTTCTGCACCGACACCTGGGCGCCGTCCTTGCGCAGGGTCTCGGCGAGATCGGCTGCCACCGAACGCCATTGACCGGCCGACTTGGGTGCGGCGTAGGCGGCGACCGTGATGCGGCCGTGCTCGGTGGCCAGGTGCACCGCCTGCGGGGTGCCGTCCGGGGTCATCTCGACCTGCAGCTGCCCGCCCGGCGGCACCGGCACGATGACCGATCCCAGGTCCAGGCGCTGCTCGGCCACGGTGGCGAGGCGATCGACGACATCGTCGTAGTTGTAGGGGCCGGTGCGGTCATCACGCTCCGGCGCCTCGTACGCGGGTTCGGGCTCGGGCTCGGCGTAGCCCTGCGTCTCGAACTCGTCGGTGTCATCGGAGTATTCGGCGTCGTCGTACTCGTCGTAGTACTCGTCGTCGTACTGACCGGAATCCTCCGGCTCACCGCTGCGCTTCTTCTTCCCGAACATCGTCATGCCTCCTTACCGGCCACCTGGCCCACCCCACCGGATCCCGCGGTCAGGCTCGCGTGCCCACCGCTCGATCCGTATCCTCCTGCGCCGCGCTCGGTGTCGTCGAGCGAGTCCACTTCCACGAATTCCACCAGTTCCACCCGCTGCACCAGCAACTGCGCGATGCGGTCACCCCGCCGGAGCTCGATGGGTGTGCGCGGATCGTGATTGATCAGACACACCTTGATCTCGCCCCGGTACCCGGCATCGACCGTGCCGGGGGTGTTGACGACGGACAGACCCGCCTTGGCCGCCAGCCCCGAACGGGGATGGATCAGCCCGACGGTGCCCATCGGGAGCGCCACCGCGAGCCCGGTGCCGACGAGCACCCGTTCTCCCGGTTCGATGATGACGTCCTCGGTGGTGCACAGGTCCACGCCCGCGTCGCCCTCGTGGGCGCGCGTCGGTACGGGCATGCTGGGATCGAGCCGCAGCAGGGGAACAGTCGGAATACCGGTCACGTGGGCCGAGCCTACGCGTTCGGCGTCCAACTCATTGACCTAGTCTGATGTCGTGTCCGACCAGTCCCCTCAGGTGAGTACCGAAACCGAGCAGCGGAGCGTTCCGCTCTACTCCGAGCGCCTCTGGGTGCCCCTGTGGTGGTGGCCCGTCGGGTTGGCGATCACCGGCCTGCTGGCCGCCGAAATCCACATGGGCGCACCGGGAATCCGGGCCTGGCTGCCGTACGTGCTGCTGTTCCCGATTCCGGTGTGGGTGCTGCTGTGGCTGTCCCGGCATCGGGTGGAGGTGGTTCGCGACGCCGCGGGCACGCCGGAACTGCGTGTCGATCGCGCGCATCTGCCCGCCACCTTCGTCGCGCGCGGCGCGAGTGTGCCCGGCAGCGCGAAGAGCGCGGCGCTGGGTCGTCAGCTCGATCCGGCCGCCTACGTGCAGCATCGCGCGTGGATCGGGTCGCTGGTGCTGCTGGTGCTCGACGATCCGGACGACCCGACGCCGTACTGGCTGGTGAGCACGCGCCGTCCGGAGCGGGTGCTGGCCGCGCTCGGTATCGAGAACGCGAGCTGAGTCGGCGACACCCCGCACAACGCCGAGAAATACCCCCGCACAACGCCAAAAAACGCTGCCTGACGGGGCAGCGTTTCATCGACCCGAAACGAATCCGGATGTGTGCGTTGTGTCGAGCGCCGGCCAGTACCGGCCAGCGCTCGTTGTTACCCGGGCTGAAACTGGCCGCGCTCGGTGGACCGAGCGCGGGCAGACGGAACTTCCTGCTCAGGGCTGTTCGGCAGAAGTACTCAGGCCGCGCAGTCCATGCAAATCAGCTGCCCGCTCGCCTCGCTGGCGAGACGGCTGCGGTGGTGCACCAGGAAGCAGCTCGAGCAGGTGAACTCGTCGGCCTGCTTCGGGATGACCCGGACCGAGAGCACCTCCTCGGACAGATCCGCGCCGGGAAGCTCGAACGACTCCGCGGTATCGGATTCGTCGATATCCACGACGGCGGATGCCGCCTCGTTGCGACGAGCCTTCAGCTCCTCCAGCGAGTCCTCCGACACTTCGTCGGTTTCACTACGCCGTGGTGCGTCATAGTCGGTTGCCATGTCGTCTTCCCCTCGTCCTTACTCCGTAGATCCCGGACCGGCTCCCACCGTCCCGGCTCCCGAGGGAACCGAACCGGCCTTCGCCGCCCCGCCCGTGGTGTACGCCACACGTACACCGGTCACCGATCGGGCCGGATGCTCCTGATCCGCACCGGATCGCGCTCGGTCAACGCAGGACATGCCCTTGTTGTTCCCGAAATCGAACCCCCGATTCAACCCGGGCGATACGATCTGGGCCGCCAGACAATAGCGGACCCCGGCCCAAAAGTCGCAATCAAAACACGCGTGATTCGAAACTGAGGGGTAATCGTCATCACCGGGGGAACGGTCCGAGACCTGGCTCACCGCTGCCGTGATCTTCTCGCGCCCGGATCACGATCCGGCCGACTTGCCGAGAAGTAGGGCGGCTTACCGGTGCCTTGCGCGCACCGGACCCTTCGTGTTCGTAGAGTGATGTCCGTGGTTTCACTGATCACCCAAGGCAACTCGACCGACCCCAAGGGGCGGCAATTCATCCGGCGACGCTGGGAGCCGTGGGCAGCCATGGTGGGTGTCATCGCTCTGATCTCCGTCGTGGTGTGGTTTCGCGCGCTGACGACGACCGAATCGGATCAGGCTGCGATGTCGTGCAATTCACCCAGCCCGGCGTCCAGTACCAGCGCTCCGGCCCCGGTTCCGATGGGCACGCGCCAGGGACAGGGGTTCCTGCGCGACGTGGAGCCGGTGCCGCTGTCGCAGTCCAAGGTGCGCGTGTTCAACGCGAACGGGCAGCGCGGGCAGGCGGCGCACGTCGCGGCCGGGCTCGGCGACCTCGGTTTCGCGAGCGCGCCGGACGTGCAGGTGGGCAACGACCCGGTCTACGTCAACGGAGATCTGGAGTGCACCGGCCAGATTCGCTTCGGCGTGAGCGGCCGCCCGGCCGCCGCGGCGGTGCAGTTGGTCGCGCCGTGCGCGGAACTCATCGAGGACTCCCGCGCGGACGACACGGTGGATTTCGTCCTCGGATCGCTCTTCCGTGATCTGCGGCCGAGCACCGATGCCGAGGAGGTGCTGCGGGCCCTGAAGAACGCGCCGGCGGGCACCGCTCCGGCGATCGACTCGAAACTGCTGTCGGCGGCCCGGCACGCCAAGTGCTGACGCACGGCCGCTGACCTGCCCGGTCGAACGCCACACACCGATCGCCGCGCCCATGGTGGGCGCGGCGATTCGCGTTCTGTCAACCGGGCTGTCCTACTGCGGGATAGGGGCCGTGACACCGAGCTTGTCGAGCAGACCGCTCAGTTCGTCGGCGATGCCCGGCGCGGCCGCGACCACCAGTTCACCCGCCGCTCCCCCGGTGCCCGGCGCGGGCAGGATGAGCGTGGCGCCGGCCTCGGCGGCGATGAGCGCGCCGGCGGCCCAGTCCCACAGGTTCAAGCCGTGCTCGTAGTGCGCGTCCACGCGGCCCTCGGCGACCATGCACAGGTCCAGCGCGGCCGAACCCACCCGGCGGATGTCACGGATGTGCGGGAGCAACTGGGCCAGCAGTTCGCCCTGCCGGGCGCGGCGCGCGGTGCCGTACCCGAATCCGGTCGCCACCAGCGCCAGCGAGACCTCCGCAATCCGATTGCAGTGCAAGGGAATCTGCGAGGCGTCCGGGCCGGTGCGATGCGCGCCCTGCCCGAGCCCGGCGCTGTAGGTGACCCCGGCCGCCACGTCGGCCACCGCCCCTGCCACCGAGCGGCCGCCGCGCACCGCGGCCACCGAGACCGAGTAGGCGGGGATGCCGTAGACGAAGTTGACGGTGCCGTCGATGGGGTCGACCACCCACTGCACGGCGTCGGGATCGGCCAGCAGTGTGCCGCCGTCCTCCTCGCCGACCACGTGGTCGCCGGGGCGCAGTTCGGCGACCAGCCGGCGCACCAGGTGCTCGGTCTCGGTGTCGACGACGGTGACCGGGTCGGTGGGTGTGCTCTTGGATTGCACGGCGTCTCCGGCGACCGCTCCCGATTCGAAGACCTGGGGGCGGCGCGTGCGCACGTGCGCGGCGGCGGTTTGCGCGAGATGTACCGCTACGCGGCGTAGTTCGGCGATGTCGGCCACGGCGGCGGTCGAGGTGGTGTTCGATGCGGTGGAGGTGATATCGGATTCCGGCACGATTCCCATCGCAGCACAGATCCGGCACACCGCGCATTAGGCTTGTCGTGCACGCCACAGCTCATCCAGCCGGGAGAACGGGGAGTTCGTCATGTCCAAGCGGGGCCACGCGTTCGGGATCGACATCGGTGGCAGCGGTGTCAAAGGCGCGGCGGTGGACCTGGCTACCGGGGAACTGGTCCAGGAACGAATCAAGGTCGCGACCCCGCAGCCCGCCACGCCCGCGGCGGTGGCCGAGACGGTGGCCAAGGTCGTCGCGCAGGCCGGCTGGGACGGCCCGGTCGGTATCACCATGCCGAGCGTGGTGATCGGCGGGCTCGTGCGCAGCGCCGCCAATATCGACAAGACCTGGATCGGGGTCGACGCGCGGGCGCTGTTCAGCACGGCGCTGGGCGGGCGGGAGGTCACCGTCCTCAACGACGCCGACGCGGCCGGGCTCGCCGAGGACACCTACGGCGCGGCCAAGGATCTGCACGGGCTGGTCGTGTTGCTGACCTTCGGGACCGGCATCGGGTCCGCGATCATGTACAACGGGGTGCTCGTGCCCAACAGCGAACTCGGCCACATCGAGGTCGACGGGCGCGAGGCCGAGCACCGGGCGGCGGCCTCGATCAAGGATCGCCAGGGGCTGAGCTACCCGGAATGGGCCGCCGAAGTCAGTAAGGTGCTGGTGACGCTGGAAAACCTCTTCTGGCCGAACGTGTTCGTGGCCGGTGGCGGCATCAGTCGTGACCACCACGAATGGATTCCCTTGCTCACCAACAGAACTCCCGTTGTGGCGGCGGATCTGAAGAACACCGCGGGCATTGTCGGAGCCGCGATGGCTGTGTCTAGCGGTATCGCACCGTAAGCAGCCTGGTTCGATCGTTACAATGGAACAAGACCGGCGGCAAGCCGGTAAAACCAACCCGGCACTCGCGCCGGTATCCCCCGACAGACCGCTCCGCCGGATCACCACTCTGGCGTGACGCCGCACGAGACCGTCACGAAAGGGCGTACGTGGTAGCCACGAATACCCGAGAGACCGCCGAATCGGCTGACGAAGCCGACTCCGCAGATTCCACCGCAGCACGGCCGGTCAAGAAGGCTGCCGCCAAGAAAGCTCCGGCCAAGAAGGTGGCGGCCAAGAAGGCCGCCGCCAAGAAGGTCGCTGCCAAGAAGGCTCCCGCCAAGGCCGCCAAGGCTGCTCCGAAGAAGGCCGGCGCCAAGAAGGCCGAGGTCGGGCCCGACGGCGAACCGATCGAGATCTCCGACGACGAGTCGGTCGAGCTCGATGATCTCGGCGACCTGGAGGTCGACGAGACCGATCTGGTCGACGAGGTCGTCGAGGACGAGGCCGAGGAGGCAGAGGAGGGCGACAGCCCCGAGGCCGAAGAGGCCGAGGAGCCCTCCGAGAAGGACAAGGCCTCCGGCGACTTCGTCTGGGACGAGGAGGAATCCGAGGCCCTGCGCCAGGCCCGCAAGGATGCCGAGCTGACGGCCTCGGCCGACTCGGTCCGCGCGTACCTGAAGCAGATCGGCAAGGTCGCGCTGCTCAACGCCGAGGAGGAGGTCGAGCTCGCCAAGCGCATCGAGGCCGGGCTCTACGCCACCGAGAAGCTGCGCGAGTTCGCCGAGAAGGGTGAGAAGCTCACCGTTCAGCTGCGGCGCGATCTGCAGTGGATCATGCGTGACGGCAACCGCGCCAAGAACCACCTGCTCGAGGCGAACCTCCGGCTCGTGGTGTCGCTGGCCAAGCGCTACACCGGCCGCGGCATGGCGTTCCTGGATCTGATCCAGGAAGGCAACCTCGGTCTGATCCGCGCGGTCGAGAAGTTCGACTACACCAAGGGCTACAAGTTCTCGACCTACGCGACGTGGTGGATCCGCCAGGCCATCACCCGCGCGATGGCCGACCAGGCCCGCACCATCCGTATCCCGGTGCACATGGTCGAGGTCATCAACAAGCTCGGCCGTATCCAGCGCGAGCTGCTGCAGGACCTGGGCCGCGAGCCCACGCCCGAAGAGCTCGCCAAGGAAATGGACATCACGCCGGAGAAGGTGCTGGAGATCCAGCAGTACGCGCGTGAGCCCATCTCCCTGGATCAGACCATCGGTGACGAGGGTGACTCGCAGCTCGGTGACTTCATCGAGGATTCCGAGGCGGTTGTCGCGGTCGACGCGGTGAGCTTCACCCTGCTGCAGGATCAGCTGCAGTCGGTCCTGGAGACCCTCTCCGAGCGCGAGGCCGGCGTGGTCCGCCTACGCTTCGGCCTGACCGACGGCCAGCCCCGCACCCTGGACGAGATCGGCCAGGTCTACGGCGTGACTCGCGAGCGGATCCGCCAGATCGAGTCGAAGACGATGAGCAAGCTCCGCCACCCGAGCCGCTCCCAGGTGCTGCGGGATTACCTGGATTAAATTCTCGATCCCACGGAATGGGCCGCCGAGCTGTAGCTCGGCGGCCCATTCCGATTTTCGGGGATGGCTGTTCCGCGTTGATACGGTCGCGAACCGGCTGGCGGACTTGCGTCTGCGCGAATGGTCGCGTTCGGAAATGGAGGGCTGGAACGGAATTCGGGCATCCGAAGCCGGGCGGATACCACACCGCGGTCCAATTCCATGTCATACCAAAGGGTTACAGCGGACGAGAAATCCGCCGTTAGCGTCGGGGCATGACGACATCTGCGTTGGGGTCCCAGTCATCTCCGCGGTCACCGCGACGGGGCGCGGAGGGCGACTACGCCCGGCTGTTGCGGCGGATTTCCGACGCGGGGCTCATGGAGCGGCGGCCGATGTACTACGGGGTTCGGTTGGGGCTCGTCGGGGCAGCGTTCGTCGGTGGGTGGGCGGGGTTCGTGCTCGTCGGCGACTCGTGGTGGACGATCGGGATCGCGGCGTTCATGGCGGTGACGTTCGCGCAGGTCGCACTCGTCATGCACGACGTGGCGCACCGGCAGGTCTTTCGGCTGCGGCGGCCCACGGAGTTGATGGGGCGGATCGTCGGGAACGCCGGCATCGGGCTGGGTTACGGATGGTGGCAGGACAAGCACACGCGGCACCACGCCAACCCCAACCATGAGGAGCTGGATCCCGATGTCGCGCCGGACATTCTGGTGTGGTCGCAGCGGCAGGCCCGGTCCAGTCGCGGGGTCGCGCGGATCATCGGACGGGCGCAGGCGTTCCTGTTCTTCCCCCTGCTGTTGCTGGAGGGCCTGAACCTGCACGTCGCGGGCGTCCGCGCGCTCCGCAATCGATCCGTCAAACACCGGGGGCTCGAGGGCGCGCTGCTGTTCGGCCACTTCGCGATCTACCTCACCGCGCTGTTCACGGTGCTGCCCGCCGACAAGGCGCTGGTGTTCTTCGCCGTGCACCAGGGCCTGTTCGGCCTGTACATGGGCTGCATCTTCGCCCCGAACCACAAGGGCATGCCGACGCTGACCGGTGACGATCGGCCCGACTACTTCCGCCGCCAGGTCCTGACCTCACGCAACGTAAAGGGCGGCGCGCTGACCGATTTCGCGCTGGGCGGGCTCAACTATCAGATCGAACATCACCTTTTCCCGAGCATGCCGACCCCGAACCTGCGCCACGCCCGGCCGATCGTGCGCGACTACTGCGCCGAGGTCGGCGTGCCGTACCACGAGACCGGCCTGATCTCGTCCTATCGCGAGGCGCTGAAGCATCTGCATCACGTCGGTGCTCCCCTGCGCACTCCGAATCAGCGGCCGGATGCTGAAGTGCCGCAACCCAATAGCTGACCCCGTCCACGTGCCGCATCAGGACAGCTGCGTCTGAGGCATGACAGCGGGCAGACGCTCACGGCTGCCCTCGGACTGTCCTCGAACATCTGTTTATCGTGGTCTACGACCGCGAGTCGCGGCATACTCGGCCGAATCAGCTCCGTATGCGGCTCGGCTGCCGACGGGATGGGTTTATTGTCCGCACGGCGTACACGGCGGACCCGAACCGTTGCCGGCTCTGGGCTGGGTGCGGAAGGTGATGGTGTATCGGGGCATGCGTGGCGGGGTCCAGTCGAACGTGGGCAATGGCGTCCAGGAAGTCATAGCCGGTGTGGGGGTGACCCGAGACGGGCGCCGTTCCGATTCCTCGGGCTTCTCCGCATTGAAGATGAGGAGCACCACGAGGGCTATAGCCGCTGCGAGGAACACCCCGCGCCGGTTGGTGCCGGTCCGTTGATCGGCCTGTGGGCCGGGCGACTCGGCCACCGGCCAGTTTCCGGCGGCACGCGAGCGTGGCGACCGAATGCGGTCGTCTGGCAACGGCGGGTTTCCGCGCGGATTCCGAGTGGGTTGCGCTGTCCTCGCCTCACCGACCACGGTCGCGAGCGTGTAGTCGATGCCGCTCAGGGTCGTCCCGAGTACGTCGGACTGCACGAGATCCAGCAAATCCGGCCGACTCAGACCGTCTCGCAGTGCCCGCGCGGCACCGACGGAGTCGTCGGCGATCAGCCCGAGCACGACCAGCCCGGCCGGTATGGGCCATAGCGCGTATCGGTGTGCGAGCCGCCACGCGATATCCAGGGCCATCGCGCAACGGCCGGTGAGCTGAACGTTCTCCCAGTGCCACAGCCCGACGGCCATCGGGTCGGTGACGAGCTTGTCCGCGATCGCCTCGATATCCCCGGCATGCAGGCAGATTCGTGACCAGTCGCCCGCGATGTCCGCCCGCATGATCTCGACCAGCAGCGTACGGGTGTCGACGGGATCGCCCATCCGTGCGATAGCGGCGCTGCGCAGCGCGGCGACCACTGTCGAATGCAAAGGGACACCGGCGAGTACACCGACCATGGCTGGCCTCCGTCCGCCGCCCCCACCCCGGTAACGGCAACACCTCGATCATCACAGATCCGAGGCCGGTCAACCACTCGATTACGCCAATTTCCGAACCACCCACGCCACGTTCATATGCCAGGTTCGGTTTGTTGAATTGCATTATGTAACAGTCAGTTTCGCCAATAGAGATCGTCTCCGGCGAAAGGGGTTCGGCCCGGCCCCGCCAACCCGAACCCCCCGAGGTTCACAGACCGGAGCCGGAACCGCCCGATCCGGTGTTGGCCAGGATGGTCAGGATGATCGTCTGCAAAACTCCGGCGACAGACCCTACGTATTCCACGATGTTCCTCCGAGCTAATCAGCGCCGACTGTCCGGCGTGCCCGGAAACCTAGCCCAGCAAACATCTGGAATGTATCTGTTTCACCAAAGTCACAGGTAAACAGCTATTCGGCAGCCACTGTCCGGGACTCGGTGTCCACTGAGCGGGACTCGGGCGCTGCGGCACACGTTTCCGGTCGCCGACGAGCCCGACACCGGGCGCGATTCCCGATCGCGCAGCGCCCGAATCTGTTTCGTTGCGCCGGGTGGTTGGATGACCCTTGACGAGATTTCGGAGGGAGGGCCATGGGACCGCAGGTGAGCTGGAATCACCCCGCGATGGCGGTGGAAATCGCGATCCCCTGGTTCGAGGTCTCGACCGGCGACCACGTGAGCACGGCGATCGTCCACGATCTCGCGGTGGCGCCTCACACCGGCATCCTCGCCGCGACCACCCGCGGCCTCCAGCGGATCGGCCCACCGGCGCCGGCCGGGGTCGCACCGTAGGCGGGCGGTTCGGCGACGTGGGGCTGGTGACCGAGAGCGTCCGGCTGGCGCGTGACTGCGGGCGGTGCGGGGTCGAGGGCGTCGCGGTGATCCGTGAAGTGTTGGACGAGGACGCGCGGTGGTGGAGTCTCGCGGGCGAGTGCCTCGACTGTGGGAACGAGTCGCAGGAATCGGAATTCGGGCGGCCGCCCGCGGGGCTTCGGGAAGCGCTGCTCGCGGGGAACGGGGCCAGCCGGCTGCGGATCGCGGCGGGGAGCATCTCGGTGGCGGGTGTCATGCGGGTGTTACGCCGAGGTGAGGCGCTGTCGGTGGCCGAGGCACGGATCCGGGCCGGAGAGGTGATGACGGAGGGGGTCGCGGGGACGCGGGTCGAGGTGGAAGTCCTCGCGAGGCTGCTGCGGGCGGACGGGGCTCGGGTCGAGATCGAAGCGGGACATGAGAGTGATTCGGCGGCCGAGCATTCGGAGCTGGTCGGCGGGCGGACCGTCGCTGCCCCGCATCGCGTCGGCGAGCAGGCCGAAGCGTTCGAGGGTGTGCCGGGAACACTGTCAGCCGACGACGCCCGACGACTGCTGAGATATCTGCGATCGGGGGTGGTGATCGTGGTGGCGGCGAGCAGGCGGCCGGACCCGTTCGCGCTCGGCCGGCCGGGCGCACGGGTGGGGATCGGGGTCGTGACCGACGGCGAGTGGGTGTGGGGGCTGGAGTGGGAGGACTTCGTCGGCGCGCACCTGGTCGCTCCCCCGGCGGAATTCGTGGCGCACGCGACGGCTCGCGGGTGGATCGCGGCAGAGCTGCCCGAGGAACGCGTGCTCGAGATCGGCCGGGGGTTCGGGATGCCCGACAGCGACGAGTAGCGGGCCCGCCCGGGGCGTCGTCGACAACGCCCTGGGCGGGCCACCGGTGCGCCAGATGGTCGGAGCCCCTCAGATCGCGCCGCCCTGCTCCGGCGAAACCCGCTCCGCGAGAAGGACATAGCGCACGTACCAGACCAGCATCAGGGCCGAGCTGAGCGTGTGGAACAGATGCAGGGCCCAGATCGGCCCCGGCGGCAGGTCCAGGACGTACACCATGTAGATCAGGTTCCCCAGGTTGGCCAGGGTGATGTTGGCGGGGCTGTAGGACCGTACGTCCTTGGTGCGGAGAGCTTTTGCCAGCATGGGTAGGGTGCTGGCGGCGAAGACCGCGCTCGCTATCGCGCCCGCGATCACGGGGACCTGCACTGGGACAACCTCTTTCGTATGGTCGGGTCGGCGATCAGGGGGTGGCGGTGTGCGGGCCGAACTCGCCGGACACCTCGACGACGAGGTTCGCGGGGAAGCCGCCGCGGCGGGCGTGTTCGCGCACCGCTCCCATGTCCTCGGCCTCGTGCAGGCAGTACAGCTTGTCGCCCGCGACGTAGCTGGTGATCCAGCGGTAGGGCACGCCGAGCGAGGTCACGGCGGCGTTCGACTTCGTCGCGATGTCCGCGAGCTCGGCCGAGGTGAGGTCGGCGGCGCCGGGGATCTCGCGTTCGATGAGGTAGCGCTTCATGATTCGGACTCCTGTGGCGGTGGGGACACCGATGCGGTCGCTATCGGTGACACCAACACTCGGCCATCGGCGGGGCGAAATCATGGGGGTCGATTCCCTATTTTCCGGGTTGTCCACCCGGGTCCCGTACCCCGGTAACGAGGCTGTTCGAGGTCCCCGACCGGCGGTAATATCCCGGAGGTGAGACTCACCGAGCGCGAGTACGAGCTCGGCGAGCTCGAGTCCCGGGCCGCCGCGGCCCGCGCCGGCCGAGGCGGCGCGGTCCTGGTCCGCGGTGAGTCCGGCGCGGGCAAGACCACCTTCGTCGAAGCCTTCCTCGACCGGCTGACCGGCGGCGAACAGGTGCTGTGGGGCGCGTGCGATCCGCTGTCCACGCCCCGCCCGCTCGGTCCCCTGCACGATCTCGCGGACCGCTTCGACGACGCCACCCGCACCCTGCTGCGCGGCGGCGAACAGTCCTACGACATCTTCGCGGCGGCCTTCGACGCCCTGCGCGCGCGACCGTCGATCCTGGTCGTGGACGACCTGCACTGGGCCGATCAGGGCACCCTCGACCTGTTCCGCTTCCTGCTGCGCCGCCTCGCGCGCACACCGCTGCTGCTGATCGGCATCGCCCGCGACGACGAGGTCGGCGTCGCCCATCCGCTGCGCGCCCTGCTCGGCGACATCGCACGGTCACCGCACGCGCACACCCTCACGGTGCCGCCGCTGAGTCTGGACGCGGTCACCGCCCTGGTCGCCGACCGGCCCGTCGACCCGCGCCGGCTGCACGATATGACCGGCGGCAACGCCTTCTTCGTGTGCGAGATGCTCGACCATCGCACCGGCGACCTGCCCGCCACCGTGCGCGACGCGATCCTGGCCCGCACGGCCGGATTGGACACCGCCGCATGGGATCTGCTGCATCTGCTGAGCTGCGCGCCCGGCGCCATCGCGGATCATCTGCTCGTCGATCTCGGCGTCACCCTGCCCGCGCTGCGCGCCCTCGACGACGCCGGGCTGATCCGGCGCAACGATCGCGGCGTGGCGTTCCGGCACGACCTGTGCCGGCTGGCGGTCACCAGCGTCATCCCGCCCGGCGCCGAACCGAGCCTGCACCGCCGGTTCATCCGCGCCCACCACGCCGCCGCCGACCCGGATCCCGCGATCATCACCCATCACGCGGTGGGCGCGGGCGACCGCGACCTGATCACCGAGGCCGCCGCGGCGGCCGGGCGCGCCGCCGCCCGCTCGGGCGCGCACACCCAGGCGACCGAGTTCTTCCGCCTCGCCCTCGATCAGCGTCAACTGCCGCCGGAGACCGAGGCGGAACTGCTCGAACTACTGGCCGCCGAGTACTACCTCACCGATCGCCTCGACGACGCGATCGTCGCCTGCCGCACCGCGATGCACCTGCGCGAGGCCATGAACGCCCGGGTCGCCGTGAGTGCCGACCATCACGCCCTCGCGGTGTACCGGTGGTACAACTCCCAGCGCGCCCTGGCCGACGACCATGTGAGCGCGGCGATCGCCGCCCTGGACGGCGGGGCCGGCGCCGACCCCGCCACCCTCGCCCAGGTCGGGCACGCGTTCGCGCTGCAGGCGTACCTCGCGATCCAATCGACCCGGCTCGACGCCGCCGCCGGCCTGTTGACCCGTGCCCGCGAGATCGCCGGCGCCGCCGCCGATCCGCTGCTGCTGGCGCGGGTCGGCATCGTGGCGAACATTCACGCGGTCGTGTCCGGGCGGATCGAGGCGCGCACCGAACTGCTGCACACCCTGGCGACCGGCCCGAAGCACATCGACGAGATCTACTCCAGCGGCTACACGAACCTGTCCTACTTCGACGTGGAGCAGCGCAGGCTCGGCCCGGCCGCCGAACTGCTCGAGGTGTGCCTGCCGCTGATGATCGAGCACGATCTGCCGGTCTGCCATGTGGTGCAACTGGGTTCGCGCGGCAGGCTCAAACTGCTCACCGGTGACTGGCAGGGTGCGCTGGCCGACGCGGACGCGGTGCTGGACACCGCCGGTGCGCCGCTGGCGCGCGGGTGGCCGCTGCTGATCCGGGCGGTGGTCGCGCTGCGCCGGGACGGCGACGACGGCGGCGGGATCGATCGCGCCTGGCAGCTCGCGTGTGGGTACGGCGAGCCGGTGCGGATGCTGCCGGTCGCGGCCGCGATCGTCGAGCGCGTCTGGCTGACCGGGGTCCCGGACGAACGGCTGCCGCTGTGCCGGGACCTGCTGGACACCGCGCCCGCGCTCGGATTGGAATGGGCGCGTGGCGAACTGGCGATGTGGCTGCGCCGCGTCGGCGAGCGGGTGACCGCCGACGCCGTGGCCGAGCCCTACCGGCTGCTCGCCGCCGGGCACCACGGGCGGGCCGCCGCGGCCTTCACCGAGCTGGGCACACCGTACGACGCGGCGCTGGCGCTGGCCGAGTCCGGCGAAACCCCTTCGGTACGCGCGGGTTTGGACATTCTCGACGGACTCGGTGCGACCGCGGTGGCCGCCAAGGTCCGCTACGACCTGCGCGCGAACGGCGCGCGCGGGGTGCCCGCGCCGCGGCGCGCGACGACGCGGGCCAATCCGGCGGGGCTGACGACACGGCAGATCGAGGTCCTCGGCTTGCTGGCCGACGGTGTCACCAATGCCGAAGTGGCCGAACGATTGTTCCTGTCGGTGAAGACCGTCGACCATCACGTCTCGGCGATTCTCACCAAGCTCCGGGTCACCAATCGCCGGGACGCGGTCCGGTCCGCCCGCGACGCGGGCATCCTGGGCTGATCCCCCGGGCGCGCCCACGCCGACCGTCCCCGGAATCGTAAATCTGAAATGAAACCGTGTCTGAAAACCGGTGCGCGTGAGCCGCCGAGTCGCGAGAATGAGGCTCGGCAGTGCGGTGGAGCCCAACCTCCACCGCACTGCCTCGAAACACTATCGGCAACAGAGGAATTGAACAATGAGCAGCCTGGCGACCTCTTGCGCGGCGACCTTCGTCGCCGCGGCCGTCATGATCGGGACCGCGGTGACCGGCGACGCGCGCGCGGAGCCGCCCCGGGGCGCACACCCCTGCACCCCGTACACCGCGATCTTCGCGCCGGGCACCTGGGAGACGAGCTTCGACGCCGATCCCACGGTCCCGGTCGGCATGCTCAGACCCATCGGGGACGGACTGCAGCGCCAGTTCGGCCGCGACATCACCGTGCTCTACACCCCTTATGCCGCAAGCGCTTTCGACCAGGGGCTGAGCTACTCCGAATCGCTGAGCACGCTCCGGTCCGGACTGCACGACACGCTCGGGAGCCTGTGCGCCTCGACCAAGGTGCTGCTCGCCGGATACAGCCAGGGCGCGGACGGCATCGGGGACGTCGCGACCGAGATCGGCAACGACGCGGGCCCGATCGACCCGGGCCGGGTGCTGGGCGTCGGCCTGCTGTCCGATCCCCACCGGGACCCGAACACCACACTCTCCCTAGGCAATCCGCAGCCGGGTCACGGCATCGCGGGCACCCGGGGCCAGGATTTCGGCGCGCTCACCGACCGGGTGCGCACCGTCTGCGCCGACGGCGACCTGTACTGCTCGCTCAACGCGACCGCCTCCCCCTTCCTGGCCGCGCTGGGTCAGGTGCTCAGCGGCGATCCCGCACCGATCGCCGATCTCATCCCGAACACCTCGGACCCGAACCAGCTTGTCGCGCAGGCGGTTCAGGTCGGCGCGGGCTGGGCGGCGACCGCGCAGAATCTGCCGAGCGTGCTCGACGGCCTCACCAGCCTGCCGGGCCTGATCGAGTCCGGCGACATCAGGGGCGCACATCGGATCGCGAGCGAGGTGAACGTCGCGCTGCGCCCGATCGTGGAAGCGGCGGCCGGGGTCGATCTGCCCCTGGTCGCCTCGGTCATCCGCGCCGCCGCCACCGTGGACCCCTCCGGTTGGACCGCCTCGGCCAGCGTCATCGCCGACGTGCTCACCGAGATCGACATCCTGCACATCGCGGGCAACGTCGGTCAGCTCCAGGAAATCCTGTGGCGCGCGGTCGAATCCCTGTCCCGCCAGGACCCCTTCGCCGCGGCGGCGGAGATGACCGCCCTGATCCCCACCGGTCTCGACCTGGCGGGCTCGGTGCTCGGCCCGTTCGCCACGGCCGTGCGCGGTGATCTCGGCGTGGCCACCCGGACCCTGCTCAACCTCAGCGAGCCCGACAGCGTCAACGACCTGCTCGAGCTGAGCCGCCAGGGCATGGACATGGCCAACTTCTATTCCTCGGGCGCGCATGTCGACTACCTCGAGGACACCCAGACGATGCTGGACTTCCTCGGCTCCCAGGTCGCCCCCTAGGCCCACCCGGAGGTTCACTGCGAATCGCAGTAATTCGACCGCACCGCTGAATGCCGGCGGCCATTTCACGCGCGGGCGCGGGTAATCGTTTCCACGGTGAGTTTCGTTGCGTTACACGGTCTCCGCATAATTCGCATCACACCCCGGACCTGCGAAATCTCCAGGTGGAAGCAACCCCCCGAAAATAGCGTCTTTCAATTTCCCAACCGGTCAACCGACCTGTAGTGTGCGCTCGTCGCGACCGAATACGAGTCGCGGAAAGACCGTTGTGGCAATGGAGTTCGAAGTGCTGGAGATTCATCACTTCAGTTACGGGTGGGTCACCCCCGTACTGGCCTACATCATGTCCGTCGTCGGATCCCTGCTCGGATTGCGCTGTACCGCCCGCGCCCGCACCGGCGAGGGCAGGCGCGGCTGGCTGATCGCCGCCGCGGTCGCGATCGGCGGAACCGGCATCTGGGTCATGCATTTCATCGCCATGCTCGGCTTCTCGGTCCACGGCGCCACGATCCGCTACAACGTGCCCATCACCCTGCTCAGCGCCGCTATCGCCATGCTCGTGGTGTGGCTCGGACTCTCGGTCGTGGCCAGTGTGCGCTGGGGCGGCTGGGAATTGCCGGCCGGCGGCACACTCACCGGACTCGGCGTCGGCGCCATGCATTACGCGGGCATGTACGCCATGCAGTCCGACGCCGAGTTCAATTACGACCCCTGGCTCGTCACCCTTTCCATGGTGATCGCGGTGGTCGCCGCAACGGTTGCGTTGTGGTTCACGTTGAACATCAATGGGATTCTCGCCACGACCCTCGCCGCGCTGATCATGGGTGTCGCGGTGTGCGGCATGCATTACACCGGTATGGCGTCGATGAGCGCGCACCACGTCGCGAATGCGGGCGATCCTTCCGGCGCGGGCGCCATGCAACTCCTGGCCCCGCTCATGGTCACGGTCAGCATGGTGACAATGGTGCTGCTGATTCACGTCGGACTGACCGAGGTGGACGAGGCGAGCCGCCGCATCACCGCCCCGATCCGCCCGGTGCCACCGGAACCGGAGTCCCGCGAATCCTGGTCCCTGCGTTCGAATTCCGCCGCGGCGCCGCGCCGGCCCGGGTCCCCGCAGGACTACACCCCGGGCTTCCCGCCGCAGCCGGGCATCCCCCAGGGCACGCAGCCCGGCAACCTGCGCGGACAGTACCCCGAATCCAGCGCATCCTGAGAGATCCGCAGAAGAACCTGAGATTCCGCAGGACTCGCTGAGAACATCGTGCGGGCGTTCGACTTTCCAGCGCATCGGCAGCAAACTGACTGGCGTGGCAGGCCACCAGTTGGAATTGATCTTCGTCGTCCTGTTCGCGACGATTCTGGCCCAACCGCTCGGTAAGCGGCTGGGCCAGGCTCCCGCGGTGCTCATGACCGCCTTCGGCGTCGTGCTGGCCCTCATACCGCAGGTGCCGGAGATCCACATCGACCCGAAGATGATCCTGCCGCTGGTGCTGCCGCCGCTGCTGTACGCCGCGGCCCGCCGCACCTCGTGGCGGACCTTCGCCGACAACTGGGGCGCGATCAGCCTGCGCGCGGTGGTGCTGGTCATCGTGACCACGGTGGTCGTGGCCGCGGCCTTCCACGCCTGGTATCCCTCCATCCCGATCGGCGCCGCCATCGTGCTGGGCGCGGTGGTCGCCCCGCCCGATCCGGTCGCGGTCTCGGCGCTGGCCGGGCGGCTGGGCCTGCCCCGCCGCCTGGTCGCGGTGCTCGAGGGCGAGGGCCTGTTCAACGACGTGACCGCGATCGTCATCTATTCGGTGGCGTTGCAGGCCGTGGTGACCGGCACGTTCTCGGCCTGGCACGCGGCCCGCGACTTCGCCGTCTCGGCACTGGTCGGGGTCGGGGTCGGCCTGCTGCTCGGCTGGCTGGGCAGCAAGATCATGCAGTGGCTGGACGAAGCGCCCTGGCGGGTGGCGCTGGGACTCATGCTGCCGTTCGCCGCCTACGGCTTCTCCGAGCTGGGCGGCGGCTCGGCCGTGCTGGCCGTGCTCGTGTGCTCGCTGTATCTGACCGACGCCGCCACCGACTTCAGCGACAGCGACTACCGATTGGTCGGCGATTCCTTCTGGGAGATCACCGAGATGCTGGTCACCGGTTTCGCCTTCGGCCTCATCGGTCTCGAACTCAGCACCGTGCTGCGCGACGCGGGCCCGGACTGGCCGCGCTTCCTCGGCGGGGCGGCCGTGGTGATCGGCGTGGTGGTCGGCCTGCGCCTGGTGTGGCTCATGTGCACCACCCTGGCGTTCCAGCGCTGGTGGCGTCAGCGCGACGCCGACGAGCCGTACACCTGGCGCGAGACCCTGGTCACCTGGTGGGCCGGCATGCGCGGGGTGGCGACCGTGGCGCTGGCGCTGGCCATTCCGTTCACCACCGCGACCGGCGAGCCCTTCCCCGGGCGCACCGAGATCCTGTTCACCGCGTTCGCGGTGGTGCTGTTCACCCTGCTGCTGCAGGGCCCGACCCTGCCCGCGGTGGTCCGCGCCACCGGCGTGCACGCCGACACCGGCCGCGAGCGGGAGATGGAACGCGCGCTGTGGACCCGGGTGCTCGACGCGGAACTGGCCAGGCTCAAGGAGATCGCGGCCCGTCAGGACATGCCCGAGGAGGTGTACGAACGCCTGCGCGACGGCTTCGAACGCCGTCTGGCCCAGGCGGATCCGGAGGCGGCCGACACCAACGCCAAGCTGTCGACCGATCGCGCCGTCGCGTTCAGCAAACAGATGCGCTCGGTCACCAACGAGGTGCTCGAGGCCGGGCGCGCCGAGGCCCTGTCCGCGCGCCGCGAACCCGGCATCGCCCCCGATGTCGTGGATCGCGTCATGCGCCGCCTGGACCTGCGCACCAAAGCGGGCTGAGCCACCGGACACCCGCACCCCACGGCGCGATACGCACCCGGCGCGCCGGGCACGAGTAGCGTTCGAGGCAGGTTCGGTGCGACAGGGCGGTCGGCCGATCCGGTATCGGCTCACCCACCGGCCGAGGGCCGGCCTCGCGGCCGGCTCGGCGGCCTACCAGCGTCGGCGCACGGGAGAACGGACCCCCTCATGGCTCTGCCCGCCTATGACCCGCCGTGGCTTCGCACCGTCGAGGTCGGGTCCGCGGTGCACGAGATCCGGGCCTGGTGGCGGGCGCCGCACCGGTTCCCGCGCGCCGTGCGGGCCTACCGCGATCTGCTGGCGGTGACCCCGGCCTGTATCGCCTACTCCTTCACCCTCTTCGTGACCTGGTGGACCCTGCACGGCACGAACGAGAAGGTCGGGCACCGGCTGATCCTGTCCGCCTCCACGAATCTGCGGAATCTGCAGGACGATCCGATCCAGGTGCTGGTGGCCTCGGCGTTCTGGACCGACGGCGGCTTTCCGTGGGGTGAGATCCTGATCCTGCTCACCGTGATGGCGGCGGCCGAGCGCTGGCTCGGTTCGCTGCGCTGGATCCTGGTGGTGGCGATCGGGCACATCGGGGCGACTCTCATAGTGGCCCTGGGCATTTCCCGGGCCGTGGAACGCGACCTCATTCCGCTGCGGGTCACCGTGGCCACCGATGTCGGCCCCAGCTACGGGATTTCGGCCATGCTGGGCGCGTTCGCGTTCCGGCTGCGCGGCAGGGCGCGGGTGGCTTGGATTGCCGGACTGCTGATCTGGTACGGCATCGCCCTGGTGGACGATCGCACCTTCACCGACTACGGGCACCTGTTCGCCCTGCTGCTCGGCCTGCTGACCGGGGCCGCCGGACTGTTGGTGGCACGCAGGCTCTCGGGCGCCCTGCGCCGCCGGGCCGCCCGGGCCGGGAGCCCGGCCTCAGGGCGCGACGGCGTCGGCGACGTTCCGGTCGCGCTGCACGAATCGCACGGCGGGCTCCACCAGGCGGGCGGCGATGGGGCCGAGCACGGCCATCAATAGCACGTAGGCCGAGGCGAGCGCGGCGAAGTCGGAGTCGACCCCGCCCATCGAGACCGCAAGCCCGGCAATGACAATGGAGAACTCGCCGCGTGCCACCAGCGCGGCGCCCGCGCGGGCCCGGCCCATGCGGCGAATGCCCTGCCTGCCCGCCGCCCACCAGCCGGTGCCGACCTTGGTCAGCGCGGTCACGATCGCCAGCAGGACCGCCCAGCCCAGGACCGGCGGAATGGCCTGCGGGTCGGTGTTGAGCCCGAACGCCACGAAGAAGATCGCCGCGAACAGATCTCGCAGCGGTTCCAGCAGTTTGACCGCCTCCTGCGCGGTGGATCCGGAGATGGCGATGCCGAGCAGGAACGCGCCCACCGCCGCCGACACGTTCAGCGCCGAGGCCACCCCCGCCACGAGCAGCGCGGCGCCCAGCAGTTTGAGCAGGAACTGTTCCCGGTCGTTGCTGTCCACCACCGCGGAGACGTAGCGGCCGTAGCGCAGCGCCACCACCAGCACCACGGTGATCGCGAGCAGCGCGATGGCCAGGGACTTCAGGCCGGCGGCGAAACTCAGGCCCGCCAGCATCATCGTCAGGATCGGCAGATAGACCGCCATGGCCAGGTCCTCGAAGACCAGGATCGACAGGATCACCGGGGTCTCGCGGTTACCCAGCCTGCCCAGGTCGTTGAGCACCTTGGCCACGATCCCGGACGAGGAGATGTAGGTGACGCCGCCCATCGTCACCGCGCCGATCGGGCCGAAGCCCAGCAGCAGCGCCACCAGCACGCCGGGTGTGGCGTTGGCGAGGACGTCGACGATGCCCGCCAGCCACGACTGGCGCAGCCCGGTCACCAATTCCGCTGCGGTGTACTCCAATCCGAGCAGGAGCAGCAGCAGCACCACGCCGATCTCCCCGGCGAGGTGCCCGAACTCCGAGGCGGCCCGGAGGTGAACGATTCCGCCCTCCCCGAAGGCGAGGCCGCCCAGCAGGTAGAGCGGAATCGGGGACATGCCGAAGCGAGCGGCGAACCGCCCCATCATGCCGAGCGCGAAGAGGATCGCGCCGAGTTCGACCATGGCTAAGGCGGTCGTGTCCACCGGCTCAGCCGTCGGCCAGAATGCGCGCGGCGGCGTCCAGTCCGTGCGGGGTGCCGACGACGACGAGCAGGTCGCCGGAGTCGAGAACGAAATCGGGGCCGGGCGAGGGGTGCAGCTGTCCCGCCCGCATGACCGCCACGATGGATGCCTTGGTGCGAGTACGCATTCCGGTCTCACCGAGCATGCGGCCGCGGTAGGGGGAGGTGGTGGCGATCGGCAGCTGCCGGGTGGTGATCCCGGGCAGATCCCGGTGATCCTCCTTGAGCTTCTCCACCAGTTGCGGCGCGCCCAGCAGATTGGCCAGCACCGCGGCCTCATCGGTGGTCAGGGGCACCTGGGCCAGACAGGCGTCGGGGTCCTCGCGCTGGGAGACGATCAGGTCGATCGCCCCGTCCCGGTGCGCGACCACCCCGATCCGGCGGCCGGAGCGCACCTCGAAATCCTTACGCACACCGATCCCGGGCAGCGCTGTCACATCGACGTTCACCCGTTCAGACTAGGACAGGGTGTGCGGTTCTCGGTGGACCGTCCGTCAGAGCGATTGCTCGTCCGTGAGCGGAGCGAAGTATCCGTCGGATTCGGGCAGGTAGGGCGACACGTCGAGTACCGCGGCGACCGGCAGCGGACCGTACAAATGCGGGAAGCGCATGGACTCGGGATCGGTCGCCACGCCCGGTTCCCAGCGCACCGGCGCGGGCAGCCGGTCCGTGTCCAGTCGCAGCAGCACCATGTCCAGCCGCCCGGCGAACAGCCGGTTCGCGGGCAGGTGCACCTGGTACGGCGCGGAGAGGTGGATGAAGCCCTCGGTGGTCAGGGACGGTGAGCGGTACTCCCCCACCACCCGGGCCGCCTCCCAGTCCGCCCCGGTGCAGATGTGCAGCAGCGTCGTCGGCGTCGTGTCCGCGTGAATTCCCACGGCCCCAACCTACTCGGGCGCGCGCGGCGGTACGGCATGTCGAGCCGGCCCGCCGCGCGGGCGGCTCAGTGGAACGCGGGACGGGCGAGGTGGACGGCGATGTCGTTCACCCCGACGCGTGAGGGGGCGAAGCGGCCGATCGCCCGGGCGCCGACGGCGGCGTCGGCGGTCCACACACTCACCGCGGGGGCGGTGGATGTCCGCAGGGTCAGTTCGAACGCCTCGGCGGCGTCGGCCACCCGCACCACCGGCAGCACCGGTCCGAGGGTCTGGTGGGTGAGCACGGCCATGGTCGGGTCGACGTCGCCGAGCACAGTGGGTTCGAAGACGTGGCCGATTCCGGTGCCGCCGCAGACCAGCGTGGCGCCCTTGAGCAGCGCGTCGCGCACCTGCTCGCGCACGGTGCCCAGGTGGCTCGGCGAAGTCATGACGCCCAGACCCGGCTCGTCGCCGATCATCGGCCCGAAGGCGGCGGCCTCCTGCGCGAGTTTGCTCAGGAATTCGTCGTACACAGCGGCTTCCACGTAGACGCGCTCGACGCTGCCGGTGCTTTGCCCGCTGTTCGCCAGCCCGCCGAGGGCGATGCAGGCGGCCGCCCTGTCCAGGTCGGCGTCGGCCAGGACGAGGGCGGCGGATTTACCGCCCAGATCGAGGCAGCAGGGGATGAGCCGGGCGGCGGCGCGCAACGCCACGACCTTGCCGGTTTCGACGCTGCCGGTGAAGCGCACGTAGTCGACGCTGTCGAGCAGGGCCGGGCCGGCCTCGTGCCCGGCGACGGTCTCGAACACCGCGGGCGCGCCGAGGCTCGCCCAGCCGTTGACCAGGGCGCGCACCGACAGCGGCGTTCGCGACGAGGGCTTGACGAGCACCGCCGACCCGGCCACCAGCGCGGGCACGGCGTCGAACACCGCCAGCGCCAGCGGATAGGTCCAGGACCCGATGACCCCGGTCACCGCGCAGGACTGGTGCGCGAGCGCGGATTGCGTGCCCGCCCCGGGCCGCGCGGCGTGCTGCGGATGCCCGCCGCGCAGGAATTCCGCGGCGTGCGAGCGATGGTGGTCGAGAGCCTGCAGGGCCAGACTCACCTCGGCTCCGGCTTCGGCCGCGGTCTTCCCGGTTTCCAGCGCGAGCAGGGTGGTGAGCCCATCCCTGTTGTCCCGCATCCAATTTCGGAACGCTCCGAGCCAATTGACGCGACCGACCACGCCGAGTGATCGCCATAGCGCGCTGCGGTCGCGGAGTCGTTCGACGGTGTCACGCACCTGATCCGGGGATTCGGTGGCGATGATGTCCACGACCCGGCCGTCGGCGGGGGCGATGACGGTGAGCATGGGCGGGAGGACCTTTCCGGCGTCCTGAACCTTGCTGTGTGTGCGTTGCGCTGTGCGCATGAATCTCACCGTATGACTGAGGGTTTCGGCCAACCAGCTTGCAATCGGCCACGAATCGGCGAATATGGGCCGCAACCGGGCAACCTACCGGCCGGTAACGGCCCGGGGACGCCGAAAGTTTGCGAGTATGCCTGAGTGACGGAAGAGTTGGCGCAGCTACGTTCCATCACCAGCACCGCGCTGCTGGCCGATTTCGCGCTGGGTCGCGGGTTGACGCTGCCGGCGGTGCTGGCGGGTAGCGGGATCAAGGAACCGGATCTGCGCGATCCGTCCACCGAAATCACTCTGGAACAAGAGTTCTCGGTCACCCGCAACGTGGTCGCCGGCATCAACGACGAGCCCGGGCTGGGTTTGCTGGCCGGGTTGCTGTGCCATCCGCCGTCCATGGGCGTGCTCGGTTTCGCCCTGATGAGCAGCGCCACGCTGCGCCAGGCCATGGACATCGCGCTGCGCTACGCCGACCTGTCCTTCACCGCGGCGCAGCACCGGCTCGAGAACCGCGGCGCTCAGGTGTGGGTGGTGCGCGACGACAGCGAATTGCCTTCGGAGATAAGACGGTTCACCCTCGAGCGCGATCTGGCCGCCATCGCCACCATTCAGCAGGACCTGCTGCCCATGCGCATTCCGGCCGTCCGGGTCGAGCTGCGGGTGGAGGCGCACCCGATCTACGAGATGTTCGGCGCGGTCTTCGGCGTCGAAGAGGTCACGTTCGATATGCCCCAGTCCCGCATCTGTTTTCAAGCGAGCACGCTGGAGACTCCCTTGCCGCAAGCGAACATATCGACCGCCCGGTTCTACGAGCAGCAGTGCAACGACCTCATGGAGAGCAGGCACAGCCGCAGCGGCCTCAGCGGCCGCGTCAGACAGCTGCTCATCCGGCACGCCGGTTCGGCCGACCAATCCCGGATCGCCGCCGACCTCGACGTCAGCGTCCGCACCCTGCGCCGGCGCCTCGCCGAGGAGGGCACCACCTTCCGCGAACTCAGCACCGAGACCGTCGGCCTGCTGGCCGAGGAACTGCTCATCGCCGGGCTCACCGTGGAACAGGCCGCCGAGCGCCTCGGCTACTCCAGCGTGTCCGCCTTCGCCTCGGCGTTCCGCACCTGGAAGGGACAGTCACCCGGGCACTTCGGCCGGCTGCATCGCGGGCGCGCCACCGTGCGGTCCTGAGCGCGTCGTCCCACTCGTCCGTGACACGGCGCACAGCCGCGTCACCGGGTGTTCTCGGCGGCGGCCGGGGTGCGGTCCCGTCCGTGTTCCCGCACACGTGGTAGACCGTCGGGTACGACGTACCCGACCTGCCCGATCTGCGAGGAACCATGAGCCCGTCCCTGATCATGTCCGCCCGCGATATCGAGTTCCTGCTCTACGACTGGCTCGACGTGGAGTCCCTGACCGATCGCGAGCGCTTCACCGACCATTCCCGCGACACCTTCGATCAGGTGCTGCGCCTGTGCCAGGACCTCGCCACCGCCTACTTCGCGCCGCACAATCGCGAGAACGACCTGCACGAGCCGGAGTTCGACGGCGAGCGGGTGCGCATCATCCCGGCGGTGGCCAAGGCGGTACGCGCCTTCGCGGACGCCGGAATGGTCGGCGCGGCAATGGATTACGAGATCGGCGGCATGCAGCTCCCGCACGTGGTCTACACCGCGTGCATGTCCTGGTTCCACGCCGCCAACGTGGGCACCACCGCCTACGCCCTGCTCACCACCGGCAACGCCAATCTGCTTGCCGTCCACGGCAGCCCGGAGCAGCTCGAGAGTTTCGTACGCCCCATGCTGGACGGGCGCGCGATGGGCACGATGGCGCTGTCCGAACCGCAGGCCGGGTCGAGCCTGGCCGACATCACCACCCGGGCGGTCCCCCAGGACGACGGCACCTACCGGATCTTCGGCCGCAAGATGTGGATTTCCGGTGGCGACCACGACCTTTCGGAGAACATCGTCCACCTGGTGCTGGCTCGCGTGCCCGGGGCGCCCGAGGGCACCCGCGGCATCTCGCTGTTCATCGTCCCCAAGTTCCTGCCCGGCGCGGACGGGGCCCCGGGTGAACGCAACGACGTGGTGCTCGCGGGCATCAACCACAAGATGGGCTGGCGCGGCACGGTCAACACCGCGCCCGTCTTCGGCGACGGCAACTTCACCCCCGGCGGGCAGCCGGGCGCGGTGGGATACCTGGTCGGCACGCTCAATCACGGTCTCGCGCAGATGTTCACCATGATGAACGAGGCCCGTATCGGCGTCGGGCTGGCCGCCACCGCGCTCGGCTACACCGGCTACCTCAAGTCCCTCGACTACGCGCGCGGCCGGCCGCAGGGCCGGGCGATGGGCGTGCGCGGCGGCCCGCAGACCCCGATCGTCGAACATCCCGACGTGCGCCGCATGCTGCTGGCCCAGAAGTCCTATGCCGAAGGCGCACTCGCGCTGCAGCTCTATTGCGGCCGGCTGGTCGATCTGGAGCGCACCGCGCGCGACGAGGCCGAGCGGACGCGGGCGAGCACCCTGCTGCGCGTGCTCACGCCCATCGCGAAGAGCTGGCCGAGCCAGTGGTGCCTGGCCGCCAACGACCTCGCCATCCAGGTGCACGGCGGCGCGGGCTACACCCGCGACTACGACGTGGAGCAGCACTACCGCGACAACCGGCTCAATCCCATTCACGAGGGCACGCACGGCATCCAGAGCATGGACCTGCTGGGCAGGCAGGTGACCCTGGACAACGGTGCCGCCCTCGTCACCCTGCTCGAGGTGTTCGCGGCCACGGTCACCGCGGCCCGCGCGAGCGGTGACGAGGAACTCGCGGGCTTCGCGACCGCGCTCGAGGCCGCCGCCGGGCGGCTCGCCGCCACGACGGCGGGACTGTGGCGCGACGGCGATCCGGTGTCGGCGCTGGCCAATTCCGCGGCCTACCTCGAGGCGTTCGGGCACATCGTGCTGGCCTGGATCTGGCTCGAACAGGCGCTGGCCGCGACCCCGCGCGCCGAACGCGGCGAGGCGTTCGGGCTCGGCAAGCGCGCGGCCGCCCGCTACTTCTTCCACTGGGAATTGCCGCGCACCGGTCCGCAGTTCGATCTCCTGGACTCCGGGGACCGCACGACCCTCGCACTCGACCCTTCTTGGCTGTGAGCTTGCTACCTGTGTCCCGAGGGTTATCGAATAGGAGTGTGGGTGTCGGTGCTCGCGGGTAGTCTCCCGGTAGACAACTCGATAAGCGGCTCGCAAGGGGGTCCCCCAGGGCCCCGGGGAGTACCGGCAGCGGCCGGTCCGCCTCCAGCCTGGGCCTGTTCGCTCTTAGCGAAACCCCAGGTCGTGTTAGGCAAAACACACGGGAAACTCCACGGGAACAAAGACCTCCGCTCGAACGTCTGACAGAGTAGTCATCAACCACTGCTGGGAAGTAGCGGTAGCGAGCCCACAGAGTGGACTGTGGGCCCCACACCAGGCGAACGGTGCGCGAGCCCCGGGAGCCAGGACGGAGGAGTCATGCCAGGAACCCTGACAAGCACCCCACTGACCGCGGTCGACCGTTGTGACCGCTGCGGGGCGGCTGCGCGCGTGCGCGCAACCCTTCCCGCCGGTGGCGAGTTGCTCTTCTGCCAGCATCACGCCAATGAGCACATGGATCGTCTCCGTGAGCTCGAAGCCGTGATCGACACGGAGTCGGCACCGGCGCTCTAATCAGCTCCTCCACCTCGGGGCAGTGTTCCGGCCCTCGGGGGGTCCGCTCGAAAATTGAATCTTCCCAACAGAATTACCGGCAACGGGCGACCCCACGGGTCGCCCGTTGTCCAGTTTTCCCGGCCGGACTTGCGCGAAACGGATTCGTCGTATCTCCGGCCGGAATCCGATTCCGAAGGAGAGCGCTCTGTCCACCGCGCACGCCACCTATCTGACCGACCGGCACATGTTCGCCCTGTGGACCTGGACCGGGTCCGGGCCGGGTCCCGCGCCTGCCACCGCGGGCGAGACCGAGACCATCGCGCTGGCCGTTCCCGACGGGGACGCCATCGCGGTGACCGAGGTGCCCTGCGCGCTCGTCGAGCCCGAGGAGTTCCTGGCCGGCGCGCCCGCCGCGGCGCGGGTGTGGCGGGCGGTGCTGGACGGGGAGTCCGACGCGCTGCCCGTGGCCGCGCACGCGGTGCCCAACGCCACCGGGACGGCCATCGTGTCCGCCGAGCGGGCCGTGCGGACGCTGCGGGACACGGTCGCGCTCGCGGGTGAGCTGCGGACGAGCCTGAAGGCCGAGTTGCGGCCGTATCAGGCGCGCGGCATCGCGTGGCTGCACGAGACCACCGCGGTGCACGGCGGGGCGGTCCTGGCCGACGAGATGGGTCTGGGCAAGACCGTGCAGGCCATCGGGTATCTGCTGGGGCGCGCCGGCGCAGGCGCGAGCCTGGTGGTGTGCCCGACCTCGCTGGTGGGCAACTGGGTGGCCGAGATCGAACGGTTCGCGCCGGGGCTGCGCGCGATCGGGTGGCGCGGCGGCGAACTGCCCGCGGCCGGGCCGGGCACGGTGGTCGTCACCGGGTATCCGACGCTGCGCGGGCACGGACCCGCGCTGGCCGGGACGCAGTGGGCCGCCGCGGTATTCGACGAGGCGCAGGTGCTCAAGAATCCGCGCACGCAGGTGTCCAAGGCGGCGCGGACCGTGCGCGCCGACGCGCGGGTCGCGCTGACCGGTACGCCGGTGGAGAACCACCTCGAGGAGCTGTGGGCGCTGCTGAATCTGGTGGCGCCGCAGGAGTTCACGCACAAGGCGCAATTCCGGCGGCGGTTCGTGCGGCCCATCAACGAGGGGTCGGCCCCGGCGGTGCTGCGGTTGCGCGACGCTATCGAACCGCTCGCGCTGGCGCGCCGCAAGACCGAGGTGGCGGCCTCGCTCCCGCCCAAGATCCACTGCGACGTGGTGTGCGATCTGACCGCGGAGCAGGAGCGGCTGTACGACAGCCTGCTCGAGCGCGCCGAATCCGAGGGCTTCGGTTCCGGCGGGCAGCGCCACACCCGGCTGCTCGCGGTGCTCACCGAGCTCAAGCAGGTCTGCAACCATCCCGGGCTGATCACCGGCGACCTGGGCGAATTGGCCGGGCGCTCCGGGAAATTCGACGTGTGCGCCGACATCCTGGCCAACAACGTGGAGGCCGGGGCGCCGACCCTGGTGTTCACCCAGTACCGCAGGACCGGTGAGCTGCTGGTGCGGCACTGCGCGCGGGAGTTCGGGATCACCGCGCCGTTCTTCCACGGCGGGCTCGATCAGGCCGAGCGCACCGAGATCGTCACCGGCTTCCAATCCCCCGACGGGCCACCGATTCTCATCCTGAGCCTGCGCGCGGCGGGCACCGGGCTCACCCTGACCCGCGCGGCCGACGTCATCCATTTCGACCGCTGGTGGAACCCCGCGGTCGAGGCGCAGGCCTCCGATCGCGCGCATCGCATCGGCCAGACCCGCACGGTCACCGTCACGACGCTGACCTCGGGCACCACCATCGAGGAGCACATCGCGGGCATGCACGACCGCAAGTCCGCCCTCACCGATCTGTCCGACACCGCGGGCATCGCGGCCCTCGCCCGCCTCGACGACGACCGGCTGTTCGAGATCCTGCGCCGAAAGCGAGCCAACTGACATGCCCGACAACGAATTCGGCTACACCGGCTGGGGCATGGACTGGGTGCGGGTGGCCGAGCCCCTGAACCAGACCAAACCCGAGCCCCTGCTCCCCCGCGCCCGCAGCATCGCCCGCAACAACGGCGTGCAGACCCTGATCGAGGGCAATCACGTCCAGGCGAACATCCACCGCGGTTCCGAAGCCTCGGTGACGTACCTGGAGGTGACGCCACTGGACGGCCCCACGATCCGGGCACTGGAGCAGGTGATCCCGCCGACGGCCCTGACCCTGACCGACGAGCACCGCGCCGCCGTGGCGGCCCTCGGCATTCCCCTGACACCCCACCTGGCCCGGATCGACTGCTCCTGCCGTGCCCGCAACGATCGCTGCCTCCACTTCTTCGCCACCTGCTACGCCCTGGCCCGCCAGGTGGACGAAACCCCCTGGCTGGCCCTGGATCTCCTGGGCTACCGCAACGCCACCCCCGGACCCGAGACCGACGAGACCCAACCCCCCGCCCGCTGGACCCCGATCAACACCCTCGACCCGAAAACATTCTTCGAGTCGGTATCGAGGTAGGCATGGCCCTATCCCGCTTTGCTGAACTCCGCACCAGCGGAGTGCTTTTCGCGGCAAAGTGAGCCCCGCGATCGCGGCGGACCGGGGGTGAAATCCGCACCGCCCCGACAGGTTCATCACTTTCACCCGGGAAATCACAGGACACTGCGACATCGCACGCTGATGGCCGGCACGCCCGGAAGCGGAACCCCCTGAGCCGGACCGGACCTCGACGACTCCGACACTGACCCGCTCGCTGCGAAACCGGCCGGACAGTCAGGGGCGGCGGGCTCGGAAGCGGAACATCGTCGGGTTCGAGCGGACCTCTATGTCGGTGAAGCCCGCGGACTCCAGGCGGGCGGGGAGGATCGTGGGCGGGACGGGGACGCAGACGTCGTTCATGTGCATCAGGCGGAAGGGGAGGGTGTCGCGGCCGTCTATGCCGGCGAACACCCCGCCGTGGCGCAGGACGCGGAACGGCTCGGTGAAGAGGGCGTCCTGGCGGGCGGGAGTGGGGACGTGGTGGAACATCGTGAAGGCGACCACGGCGCTGAAGTCGTTGTCCGGCAGGGGCATCGCGGTGCCGTCGCCGTGCACGAGGTCCAGGCGGGGGTGGCGGGCGCGGAGGCGGGCGGCCAGGGCGGCATCGATCTCCAGGCCGGACAGGACCGCGGTGCGGGTGCGCAGGGCCGCGACGTCGGCGCCGTAGCCGGGTCGTTCTCTGTCGCGGTGTCCACCGCCGAGGGTGTCGGTGGCCGGCGCTACGGTCGAGCCATGGCGAACGCGCGGTACGGCTTCGACGGGGAGCTATGGGAGTGGGAGGGCAAGGCCTCGTGGCATTTCGTGAGCGTGCCGGAGGAACTCGCCGATGAGATCGAGGCGCTGCACGGGCACAACGCCAACGGGTTCGGGTCGGTGAAGGTGCACGCGACCGTCGGGAAGACCACCTGGACCACGTCCATGTTCCCGGACAAGAAGCGGGCCACGTACATCCTGCCGGTGAAGAAGCCGGTCCGCGTCGCCGAGGATCTGGTCGCCGGCGAGGCGCTGCACGTGGACATCGAGATCGCCGAGAGCTGAGCCCGCGCCGAGCCGGCGAGGGCGGGCGGCAGCGCGGAACCGGGCTCTGTACCAGGCGTCCGGCCGGGTCAGGGCACGAGGATCCCGGCGGCCGAGTTCGCAGCGGGTCCGCGGCGAGCGGACCGGTATGCGCCTGCCGCGAACCGGGTCGCGGCTACGAACGTCTCAGCGCCGCGATGCGCTCGACCAACTGGTCGGCGGTCGCCAGCGCGGTCGGCGGCCCGCCGCACTCGCGGCGCAGGTCGCCGTGAATCACCCCGTGCGGCTTGCCGGTCCGGTGATGATGCATCGCCACCAGGCTGTTCAGCTCGCGCCGCAGCTCGCCCAGTTTGTCGGCGGTGGCGGCCCGCTCGGCCGCGGCGACCCCGCCCGCGCCACCCGGCCGCCCGGAATCGGCTGCCGCACTGCGTTCCTGGAGCTGGCGGCTCTGCCGGTCCTGCAGCAGGGTGCGCATCTGGTCGGCGTCGAGCAGCCCCGGAATCCCGAGGTAGTCGGCTTCCTCGTCACTGCCGGAGAAGGTCGCGGTGCCGAAGGAATCGCCGTCGTAGATGACCTGATCGAGCTCGGCGTCCGCGGCCAGCGCGACGAACTTCTTCTCCTCCTCGCCGGGCTCGTCCTTCTGCTTGTTGGCGTCGATGAGGAGCTCGTCCTCGAGCGAGTTGGCCTCGCGATGCGGCTTGCCGATCACGTGGTCGCGCTGCACCTCGAGCTGCGCGGCGAGGTCGAGCAGCACCGGCACCGAGGGCAGGAAGACGCTCGCGGTCTCCCCCGTTCTGCGCGCACGCACGAACCGGCCGATGGCCTGCGCGAAATACAGCGGCGTCGACGCGCTGGTGGCGTACACGCCGACCGCCAGGCGCGGCACGTCCACGCCCTCGGACACCATGCGCACCGCGACCATCCACGGGTCGGTGCTGTTACTGAATTCGCCGATCCGATCCGAGGAGCCGGGATCGTCCGAGAGCACCACGGTCGGCTTGGTGCCCGAAATATGTTCGAGCAGTTCGGCGTAATCGCGCGCCTTGTCCTGGTCGGTGGCGATGACCAGGCCGCCCGCGTCCGGCATGCCGGTGGCGCGCAGCTGGCGCAGCCGGGTGTCGGCGGCCTGCAGCACCTTGGACATCCAGTCCCCGGCGGGGTCCAGGGCGGTGCGCCACGCACGCGCGGTGTGCTCGGGGCTCAGCGGCTCGCCCAGACGCGCGGAGTACTCGTCGCCGGCGCTGTCGCGCCAGTGCGCCTCACCGGAGTAGGCGAGGAAGACCACCGGCCGCACGACGCCGTCGGCCAGCGCCTCGGAATAGCCGTAGGTGTGGTCCGCGCGTGACTTCTCGAAACCCGACTCGTCGGCCTCGTAGGTGATGAACGGAATCTTGGAGTCGTCGCTGCGGAACGGGGTGCCGGTGAGCGAGAGCCGCCGGGTGGCGTCACCGAACGCCTCCTCGACCGCGTCACCCCAGCTCTTGGCGTCACCGGCGTGGTGCACCTCGTCCATGATCACCAGCGTGCGCCGGTTCTCGGTGCGCACCCGGTGCTTGAAGGGGTGCGAGGCGACCTGCGCGTAGGTGACCACGACACCGTGGTAGTCCGCCGAGGTGGACCCGGTGGTGTTGGAGAAGTTCGAGTCCAGCTGCAGGCCGATGCGCGCCGCCGAGGCCGCCCACTGGTGTTTGAGATGCTCGGTCGGCGCGATCACCGTCACCTGATCGACCGTGCGGTCGGTGAGCAGCTCCGAGGCCACGCGCAGCGCGAAGGTCGTCTTGCCGGCGCCCGGCGTGGCGACGGCGAGGAAATCGCGGGGCTTGCTCGTCAAATATTTGGTGAGAGCCCTGCGCTGCCATGCACGTAACGAACCGCCACCACCCGAAGTCACTCGGTAGAGAGTAGCGATCGGAACCGACACTCCACCAATCCGACACAGCACCGAGTAGTGCCGCACGACACATCATGGGTCCGCGCACATTCGAAACCCTGGTGGGAGATGCTGTAGCAACGATGAACGAGCACGAGAATCCCCCGCAACACGCCGACGCCCCCGCGCCGGACGGGACGAGCGTGCGCGCCGCCACGCGCTGGGGACGCATTCGTCAGCTCATCGCCCATGTCGCGGTGAAGGCGTGGAACGACTCGATCTTCGCGAAGTCGGCGGCGGCGGCGTTTTGGCAGACGTTGTCGCTGGCCCCGCTGCTGCTGGGCCTGCTGGGCAGTCTCGGCTACGTCGGGCACTGGTTCGGGCCGAACACCGTCGGCATCGTGGAATCGAAGATCATCACCTTCAGCCGCGAGCTGTTCAGCCCGAGCGTGGTCGACGATCTCATCGCACCCACCGTCACCGACGTGCTCAAACGCGGGCACAGCGGGGTGGTCTCGGTCGGTTTCGTGCTGTCGCTGTGGGCCGGGTCCTCGGCCATGGCGACCTTCGTGGACGCCATCACCGCCGCGCACGGGCAGGCCAACGCCCGGCACCCGGTCTGGCAGCGCATCTTCGCGCTGTGGCTGTACGTGCTGTTCCTGGTGGCCTCGGTGCTGATTCTGCCGCTGGTGGCGCTGGGACCCTCGCTCATCGGGCGCGTGCTGCCCTCGGGCTGGCGCGAACCCGGCCTGCGGCTCATCGACTCGTTCTACTACCCGGGTGTGGGCCTGCTGCTCATCGCGGGTCTGGCCACGCTGTACAAGCTCGCGCTGCACCGCACGCTGCCGTTCCATCGCCTGTTCGGCGGCGCGCTGGTGGCGGGTGTGTTCTTCATGACGGCCAGCGAGGGGCTGCGCAGATACCTGTCCTGGATCACCAGAACCGGGATCAGCTACGGCGCGCTCGCCACGCCCATCGCGTTCCTGCTGTTCACGTTCTTCCTCGGTTTCGCGGTCATCCTGGGCGCGGAGTTCAACGCCAGCGTGCAGGAGTTCTGGCCGGCCCGTGACACCCGCATGGCCCAGATCCGGCGGTGGTGGGAGGCGCGCAAACGAAGACGCGAGGCCGAAGCGGGCACCGCCGATCCGGAGATCGGCCCCGCGCGGCCGCCGGTGCGGATCTCGAAGGACACCCGGCCCGAGCCCGGCCAGACCCATGATCACGCCGGAACCGGCCGCGACGGCGACGGCAGACTGTTCCCGTCGGGGAGCAGATGACGGTACGACAAAGGGCGGCGGAGCACATGCCCCACCACCCTTGCGCAGGTCTGTGACTACCCGACTCGCGCGAACCTAGCGCTGCTGATGAGCGCGCTGGCGCTGCTCGTCGAGTTCGGCCTGAGTCCGTTCCTTCTCGGCCTCGGCTTCCTTCTTCGCCGCGTCGCGCTGCGACTGCGCCTTGTCCTGCTGGCTACGGCCTTCTTCCCGCAGACCCTCGTTGCCGAAGACGGTGCCGGCGGCCTCCTTGGCCTTGCCCTTCACACCCTCGACGGCGCCTTCGAAGCCTTCGCGCGGGCCACTCTTGTCATGTTCGGACATGGGATGTTCCTCCCGATCGATTAACAGTGACATTCCGGGCCTACCCGTGAGTTCGCCCCCGAAACAGATTCTGGGACACCGAGATTCGGATCACCCCGGCCGCACGCCGCACCGCACGCGCGCGCGGGCGGATCGAGCTGAGTAGGCTGAACCCGCCGGTCCGGCCTCCGCGTTCGCTCGAGCTGGGAGAATCCGCGTGCCACCTACCGCCCGTACGACGAACAGCACCTTCGACTCGCTCATCGCGCGGGCCGACGACTCGATGTGGATCGTCACCACGGTCGCCGACGGCGAGCGTGCGGGCTGCCTGATGGGTTTCGGCACCCAGGTGAGCATCACCCCGCGCCGGTTTCTGGCCTGCCTGTCCAAGCGCAACCACACGTACGGCGTGGCGACCCGCGCCCAGCATCTGGCACTGCAACTGCTCCCGGCGGAGGGTTTGGCCCTCGCGCAACTCTTCGGTGCCGAAACCGGCACGGAGATAAACAAATTCGAGCACAGCGAGTGGCAGGAAGGTCCGCATTCGCTGCCGATTCTCACGGCGGTGTCGGGCTGGTTCACCGGCGAGATCGTGCAGACGACCGATCTGGGTGACCACGTCGGCTTCCTGCTCGCCCCCACCGCCGCCGATGTGCCGGTGGACGAGACCGCGCAGCCGCTGCGTTTCGCCGCGGTCGCGGATCTGCGCCCGGGTCATCGGGCCTGACGCCCGGCATCCGATCCCACACGCTCGCCTCGCCATCGAGGTGACCGTCGCCGTTGACGGTGTGCGGTCCGGAAGCCGCGCCGCCGTGGCGGAGCGGTGAGCTCTTCGAGCGCCATAAATCGGACATTGAACGCATACCCCGCGAGGTCCGGATCAATCCGCCGTGCCACGCACCGCCCGCGCGATTAGCCCGCGACGAACCGGCTACCCCGGCGATACGGCCATTCCCAACCGGCCGGTTCCCGATCACCTGGAGGGAAGATGGATCAGAGTCGCGCTCCGGTTCTCGACGCACTCGCCGACTACCACCGGACCGACCGCTACGGCTTCACCCCGCCCGGCCATCGCCAGGGCCGCGGCGCCGATCCACGCGTGAACGCCGTGCTCGGGGACGCCCTGCGCGCCGACGTGCTCGCCGCGCCCGGCATGGACGATCGGCTCTCGCGCGGCCGGCATCTGAGCGAGGCCGAGGAACTGATGGCCGACGCGGTGGGCGCGGACTACGCCTTCTTCTCCACCTGCGGCAGTTCGCTCTCGGTCAAGGCGGCCATGCTCGCGGTAGCCGGGGGCGACGGCGGGCTCATTCTGGGCCGCGACAGCCACAAATCCATCGTCGCCGGACTGATCTTCTCCGGGGTGTCCCCGCTGTGGATTCCGCCGAGATGGGATGCGGAACGGCACCTTTCGCATCCGCCGTCACCCGAACAGGTCCGCGAGGCGTGGCGGCGCAACCCGGATGCCGCCGGCGCGCTCATCGTCAGCCCCAGCCCGTACGGCACCTGCGCGGACATCGCCGCGATCGCCGATATCTGCCACGAGTACGGCAGGCCCCTCATCGTGGACGAGGCGTGGGGCGCGCACCTGCCGTTCCACGAGGATCTGCCGACGTGGGCCATGGACGCGGGCGCGGACGTGTGCGTGGTCAGCGTGCACAAGATGGGCGCGGGTTTCGAGCAGGGCTCGGTGTTCCACGTGCAGGGCGATCTCGTCGACCGGAAACACCTGAGCCAGTGCGCCGATCTGCTCATGACGACCAGTCCCAATGTCCTGCTGTACGCCGCCATCGACGGCTGGCGACGGCACATGGCCGAGCAGGGCCATGAATTGCTGTCCGCCGCATTGGATACCGCCGAGCGCGCCCGTGAGGCGCTGGCCCGGATCCCGGGCATATCGGTGATGCACGACGAGCTGCTGGGCGCCGAGGCCTCGCACGATCTGGATCGGCTCCAGGTCTTGATGGACGTATCCGACACGGGCGCAACGGGTTACGAGGTCGCGGACTGGGTGCGCGAACACCGCAAGCTCGATCTGGGGCTGAGCGACCACCGCCGGATACTGGCCACCCTGTCGATGGCGGACGACAAGTCCACCATCGACGCCCTGGTCGAGGCGCTCACCGCCTGGCGTCTGCAACTGAAAGATCCCGTCCCCCATGACATCCGGCTGCCCTCGCCCCGCGAGTTACAGCTGGAGTCGGTGCTGCTGCCCCGCGACGCCTTCTTCGGCCCCTGCGAGGCCGTGCCGATCGAGCAGGCCCCCGGCCGCATCGCCGCCGAACAGGTCACGCCCTATCCGCCCGGCATCCCGGTCATCGTCCCGGGAGAGTTGATCGACACCGCCGTCGTGGACTACCTGCGCTCGGGCAAGGCCGCCGGCATGAACATCCCCGACCCCGCCGACCCCGATCTGAACACCCTGCGTGTCGTCGCCCGGTGAGCCGGCCCGCGGACGCCGGGCGATATTTGTCAGTGGCGGGCGAAGAGGGCGTCGGCGTAGTCCGCGTCGGCGGGGCGGCCACGGCCCGAACGGCTTCCGGTGTACGCCCATTCACGGACGGCGGCCAGAGACCTGGGCAGCAGGTCGACGCCCGTCGGTCGGTTGCGGACCGGATCGAAGTAGGTGGGCGCGGCGCCGACTTCCAGTTCACTGACCACCAGGTGGGCCAGTGTGCGTTCCGGACCGCTGCGCGGGGCGGCGGTCAACTCGAATCCGCTGCCGCCGTCGCTCACACCGGCGGTGAAGTCGGACAGGTCGGCGGTGTCGGGCTGCGGGGCGGCCGGTCGCGCACCGATCCACAGCGCGGGTCCGTCCTCGAAGCTGTAGGGCATGAGGCTGCCGTAGCGGGCGGATTCCCAGCCGCGCGCGGGCAGCGGAAGCAGGCGGGTGGCCGCCCCGGAGCCGGTGGTCGCAAGGACCAGATCCCAGGGCCGCTCGTCCCGGTCCAGTACGCGGATCGCCAGCCCGAGCACGTCAGGAATTCCGCCCGGCAGCCCGGTGCCTTTCGAAATCCGCACCGCCGCAGGCCGTTCCGAGGTTCCGATCAGCTTCTCGAACTGCGGGTCCACGACGTGCAGCATGCCCGCGAGGGGCGCGCCGTTCGGGTGGAACACCCGCCCCCGCCGCAGCCGTGCCGCCGCGGCGAAGAGGCCGGAAACACTGTTGTCGATCACACCCACGGGGTCCTCCTGAACGGGTTCTGCGGTCGTTCGAGTGGCAATACCCCGGCGCACCGCGACGAATCGGGGTCCGACGGCGCCCGCACCGCGCTTTCCCGGTTCCGACCGGGCGGTGTGTATTCGTGCCGGAAATGGGAACACCCACGTCGGCAGGTCCTGTCCATCGATTCGCGAAGGAGTCGTCATGGTCGACGAGAGTGTGTATCGGGTGCAATTCGTTGCGGGATGCCCGCCCACCGGCGACGCCTTCGACGAGCGCCTGCACGAGCTCGGCGGGATGCTCGTGTACGGCGCCTATCCGGGGCCGGTGGTGGTCTCGCTGACCGCGCCGGCGGCCGCGGAGCTCACCGAGTCGGATCTGGTGGACAGCGTGGAGAGCGTCACCGGCGAGGTCGCGGTGTCCTGACGACGGGCCCGGCGGCCCCCGCCCCATGACGTTCCCGAGCGAACAGGAGTGAGCGGTGAGGTTCGGATACACCCTGATGACAGAGCAGAGCGGCCCGCGCGAGCTGGTCCGCTACGCGGTGGCCGCCGAAGCGGCCGGTTTCGACTTCCTGGTCAGCAGCGACCACTATTCACCCTGGCTGGCCGAACAGGGCCATGCCCCGCACGCCTGGACGATGCTCGGCGCGGTCGCGCAGGCGACCCGCCACATCCCCTTCATGACCTACGTGACCTGCCCGACCATGCGCTATCACCCCGCGCTGGTCGCGCAGCAGGCCGCGACCCTGCAAATCCTGGCCGAGGGCCGCTTCACGCTCGGCCTCGGCAGCGGGGAGAGCCTCAACGAGCACGTGATCGGCGCCGGGTGGCCCGGGCTGGAGGAACGCCAGGATCGGCTGGCCGAGGCCATCGGCATCATTCGCGCGCTGCATTCGGGCGAGACGGTGGACATGCACGGGCACTGGTACCGAATCGACGCGGCGAAGATCTGGGATCTGCCGCGGGAGCCGATCCCGATCGCCGTCGCGGTCTCCGGGGACAGGTCGGTGCGGCGGTTCGCGCCGCTGGCCGACGAGATGATCAGCACCAGTCCGGAGCGGGCGCTGGTCGAGTCCTGGCGCGCCGCACGCGATTCCGATGCCACGGCGCGCGTCACCGGGCAGCTCCCCATCAGCTGGGACCCCGACCGCGATGCGGCGGTGCGCCGCGCGCACGAGCAGTTCCGCTGGTCCGCCGGCGGCTGGGACGTGAACGCGAACCTGCCCACCCCGGCGGGATTCGCCGCCGCGACCGAGTTCGTCCGGCCCGAGGACATCGCCGAAACCATCCCGTGCGGACCCGATCTCGACGCCGTCGTCGCGGCGGCGCGGCAGTTCACGGACGCCGGATTCACCGATCTCGCCCTCGTCCAGGTCGGCGACGAGCAGCAGGATCGGTTCCTCGCCGAGGCGGCCGAGCCGCTGCTGGCGGCCCTGCGGGCGCTCGACGGTGACCGCTGATCCGGCTCAGGTTCCCGACGGAAGCCGTTCGTGCAGGGTGAGCAGCACGTGATCGAAAGCGGCCACGGTGACCGGGGACTCGGCCGGCACCGCCGAAAGCTCGAGGATCAACTGCTCGGCCAGCAACCGCAGTTTCACGTTGGCTTCCTGGGACCGCCACGCGAGCACGCTGAACGCCTGCTCCGCGCTGATGCGGTACATGCGCATGAGCACGCCCTTGGCCTGTTCGATCACCGCGCGCGCCTGCACCAGTTCGGGCAGGCGCTCGTCGACCGCTACCTGTTCGGCCGAAGCCAGGGTCTCGCTGAGATCGATGTAGAAACCGCTGGTGCCCACGGAATTTCCGTCATCGCCGACGATGCGGTCCGCGACCACCATGACGGTGTGTTCCTGCCCCTCGGTGTCCAGGAACCGATGCCTGCTGGAAAACGGCAGGCCCTGCTCGATGGAACGCCCGATCGACGCCGCCACCAGTTCGCGATCGTCCGGATGTTTGTGTGCCAGGAGCAGTTCGGTGGTCGGCTCGATCTGGCCGGGTGCGTACCCGTGCATGCGGTACAGCTCGGGTGACCATTCCCAGCGCTGGGAGGCGAACCAGAACCGGAAGCTGCCCGTCATCGGCCCGGTACGCGGGGGCGATGTCTGCGCCCCGGCGAGGTCCGTCCGCGGCTCGGGTGCGCGCCCGCGATGCGAGGTGGGCAGGTGCGGGCGATGCTCGCGCGTCATCGGATGTCCCTCCTGTTCGGATGACGTCGTTTATGGTTCGCCTTGCATAGAATATCTATGGCAAAAGGTACAGATTTCTTTTAGCATCGATGCGATAAAGTCGCAATACCTACCCAGAGAGTTTCTCGCGCACGCCGAGGAGGACTGCCCGTGCCCGATCCCGGGGCGCCCCTACCCGACCCTCACCTGCCCGATGCCGCGCGCGGCGTCTACGGCATCTCGGTGGCCGCCGAGCTGGCCGGCATCAGCGTGCAGACCCTGCGCCTGTACGAGCAGCACGGCCTGCTCACCCCCGCGCGCAGCGCGGGCGGCACCCGCCGATTCAGCGGCGACGACCTGGCCCGCCTGCGCCGCATCACCGACCTGACCGACCAGGGCGTGAACCTGGCCGCCATCGCCAGGATTCTCGATCTCGAGGATTCGAACGCCGACCTCACCGCCGACAACCGGCGTCTGGCCGACGACAACCAGCGCCTGCGCGACCAGTCCTGACCCGGCGGCCCGCGTTCAGCCGGCGGAGCGCCGGCGCCTGCGATGGCTGGTGTCGCAGAGCGGATAGATCGCGGATCGCCGGCACAGGCACAGCGCGATCACGCACCGATCGCAGTGGATGACGCGACCGTCCGCGGTCACCAGGTCCAGCGGACCTTCGACCATCGCGGGGCCGTCGGCCGTATAGGTGACCGTGCGCCGGTCACGTGCGGGGTCGGTCGGCACGGATCACCACCAGTTCCTCACGGTTTTGGCCGGGCCGGATGAGACCGCGATCAACCAGCCATCCCGCCCGTTCACGCAGCACCGGCCCGAATGGAACGCTCGCGCGAGCGACCGTCGCGGCCTTCAGACCGGTGGTCCGCAACCGTGTCAGCGTCTCGTCGACGCCGCACATCGCGGAGTGGACCATCAGTAATGTTCCTGTGCCGGAAAGTATTTCAGGCATCAGTCGGCAGAGGGAGTCGATCAGCGAGCGCCCGTCGACACCGGCGTCCCAGCTCCGCGCCGCGCCGCGCGGCGGCTCGGCGTCACCGCACGGCACGTAGGGCGGATTGGCCAGCACCAGGTCGAAACGCCGACCGCGCAGAACGGAGCGGAAGTCGCCGCGCACGAGTTCGATGTCGACCCCGCGCAGGCGGCTGTTCAGCCACGCCGAGGCGAGCGCACCGCGCGAGATGTCCACCGCCGTAACGGTTGCGACGGGCAGGCGGGCGGCCGAAATGGCGAGCGCCCCGGTGCCTGTGCAGACATCCAGGACACGACTGCGGGGCGGGATGCCCGCCACCGCCAGCGCACCGGCGAGCAATCGGGTGTCGGCCTGCGGCCGATACACCCCGGGCGTTCGCATCAACATCACGAATGCCGAGTAGCCCGAAATTCGCCGCCTACTCGAGAATCGGCGAGGGAATCGTCGCCGGCACGTTCGGGCAGCACCGGTTCGAGCAGGGATGTGCGGCCCGCGCGCCAGCAGCCCAGCACGTGGCCGGCGAAACGATTCTCGAGCAGTTCGGTGGCGCGGATCCCGAAGACGATCGAGGCCGCAAGTTCCGGTTCGGCCGCGAGCAGGTCCCCGATGACCTCGCGCCGCATGAGCTGTTCGTGCACGGCGTCGGCCTCCACGTGCTCGCTGTAGAAGAACACGCAGTCCGGGTCCGCGTCGAGCCGTCGCAGCGCGTCCACCATGCGGCGGGACGCGGGCGAGGAGGTGATCTCGACCGTCGCGAAATGCCCGACGGCCGCGCCGCGCAACGACCGCCGCAGCCCGAACAGCGACATCATGTTCACCAGGGCGAGCATGGGCGCGGGCACCACCTCGAGGTAGCTCAGGTAGCCCGCGTCCAAGCCCGCCCCCGCCAGCAGGTTCGCGTACAGCCGCTGGTGCACGCGCTCGCCGTGCCCGCCGCCGAACTCGTCGAATTCGACCGCGACCAGCGCCGCCTTGGCCTGCCCGCGCAGGCGCGGAATCAGCCACGCGTACGGGTCGGCCTCCTGGTGGTGCAGGATCGAGCGGTGCACGAGGTACTCGCGCAGGTGCCAGGGCGCGCCCTCGTCGCGCAGGAACGCGCCCACCCCCGACTCCTCGTCCGGCACGATCAGCAAGTCGTCGAGTTCGGTGGCGACGTCGTCACCCACCGCGGTATCGGCCCGCAACGCCGCCAGGAAACTCCGTTCCCAGCGCGCCCGGACGGCCAGCAGCCCCGGATCCCACTCCCAGTCCGGATCGACTCCGATCAGCCCGTCGTAGTGCAGCGCGTACAGGGTGTGCAGCGCCGACTGCAGGTCCCGGCCGTAGGGATCGGCGCCCTGGTCCGCGATCGGTGTCGCCGTTCCCGGCACATTCCGCAGCGTCTCTACCACCCACCCCGATAGTTCGCCGCAGGGTTGCGGTAAAGCTCTCTCCACGCTTGCGGGCCGCATGCTCATCTCCTCGGAACGGGAACGGGCGCTGTTCCCCGCCTACCCGCCGGCGCACGATTCATGCGGCCCGCACCCGTCACCGGGGACGCGCGCCGGTCACTGCTCCGCGTTGCGGGCGAGCATGTCCCAGGCCAGGGACCGGTAGGTCTCGTCGACCCAGGGGCAGGCCAGGACGAGATGGCAGAACGAGTCCAGGATCGACACCGCGCGGGAGCTCGCGGCGTGACACAGATCGACGAAGCGGAAGCAGATCGCGAAGCCGATGTCCTCCCGAGTGTCCGGGTCGGTCCAGGCGACCGTGACCAGAGCCATCGCGGCGGCCTCGCAGACCCAGTCCTCCGGACCGTGGAGCAGATCGAAAAGCGCTGTGCGCCGGATTGATTCGAGCCACGGCTGCTCCACGCCATGATGGGCCACACCCAGGCACGCGAACACCTGAACGGCACGGATCCACAGATCGGGATTGCGGACCAGGTAGGGATGCCCGGCCTCGTCGTCGCGTGGCGCGGGCGGACGCGCCAGGGCTCCGAGGAGACCGGGCAGGGAGATGTCGGACAGCGCGACGGCGTGGTCGTAGGCGGCGATCGGATGCGGCCAGCTCAACTGCGCTGTGCGCCTGATCTTCTCGGCCGACTCGGGTAATGGGCGCAAGAACACCGGCTCGGCGATCCGGGCATCGTCCTTGTAGCGCCAGACCTCGATACCGGACCGGTCCCAGTCGGCGGTGCCGGTCCGGGGGTCCGGGAATCCGACGTCCGTGACGGTGATCTCGGCGCGCGGGATCACCCGGCGCACGGTCATCAGCGCGCTCGGCGGTTCGATCGCCGACACCGTGCACTCGATCTCGATCGATTCCGGATCCGCCACCTGGTCGAGCACCTGGCGCAGCACGTTCATGATCGATTCGGTCGACGCGTGGACGCCGCCGAGCCAGGGCAGGTCTGCGCAGAAACGCGCGAGGAGGTCGGCGGCGTAGCGGTGCTCGGGGTACTCGCGCAGGTGGTCGGCCAGGGCGACCAGATGCTTTGTGTCCCGGTCGATTCGATAGCGCAGCCCGAGCAGCGCCGGCGCGGCCTTCTCGTGATCGGGCGTGGTCTCGACCACCCGCAGCAGCCACGGCAGCCCGAGCTCGGGGTGACCGGTGTCGGCGTGCAGTTCGGCGAGGTCGACGCGCAGGTAGTCGTCGGAGGGATCGCGGCGCAACTGTTCGGTCCACACCGCGATCGCCTCGGGCGCGCGGTCCATCGCGCGGTACACGTTCCCGAGCATGATGCTCGACATCCGCCCCGGGTCCAGGCGATACGCCCGTTCCGCGAAGGACTCCGCGCGCCCGAACGCGGTCATGCGCCGCGCCAGCCCGGAACCGATCGCCAGCAGGCCGGCGTCGTGCGCGTGCAGTTCGACCGCGGCGCACAGCACCCGGTACAGCGGCGCCATCGCCGTGCGATCGGGCTCGGCCACCGGTTCGGGCAGTTCTCGATTGAGCGCGAGCAGCGCGTTCAGAATCGTGTCCGCGCCCAATTCGCCCGCCAGTCCGGGCCGTTCGAGCCACGGCACCCGCGACCACGGCAGGCTCGGGTCGTAGGCGACGACCTGGGCGAGCAGGGACACCGCGGCGTCGACCTGCCCGGCCGCCGCCAGCAGGTGGGTCCGCGCGGCCATCGCGCCGATGTAGGGCCGGTCCGGCGGGTACAGCGCCAGCGCGGACTCGGGTCCCCCGGCCGCCGCCCCCAGCCTCGCCAGTACCTCGTGCGCCTCCGGCAGCCCGGGGTCCAGGTGCAGCGCCCCGGCGATGTGGTCCGCCGCGTGCGCGAGGTCCCCGCCGTCGAGCGCGAGCACCGCCACCGCGACCTCGCCCTGCGCCTCGACCCGGTTGTCGCCGAGCCCGTCGTTCGTATCCGATACCGCTGCCATCGCTCCCCATCGTTCGCCAGATCCGGACCATGATGTCGGACCGCGCCGCCATCTCGCCAGCCGCGAATATCACTGGCGCGGTGGGGATCCCGTCCCGCGACGGCCACCCGTACCGCGCGTGCGCGCCGTGGCGGACCTCACAATCGGTGCCCGATGGGAAGTGGGGGCGGACGCGTCGACGAAGATGGTCGTGCGAAATTTTCGAGCGCAAGGAGAAATAGTGGAACGCATCGGCGTGATCGGCGGCGGCACCATGGGTGCCGGTATCGCCGAGGTGGCTGCCCGCAACGGCAGCTCGGTCCTGGTTCTCGAACGTGACACCGAGGCGGCCGACGCGGCCGTGGGCCGCATCGAGAAGTCCCTGGCGCGGGCGGTGAAGTCCGGCCGCCTCGAGCAGGCCGACGCCGACGCCGCCCGGGCGCGCATCACCCTCACCACCGCCATCGACGACTTCGCGGACCGCGAGCTGGTCATCGAGGCCGCGCCGGAGATCGAGTCGCTCAAGGCCGACTTCTTCACCAAGCTCGACGGCATCGTCTCCCCCGAGACCATCCTGGCCACCAACACCTCCTCGATCCCGGTGATCCGGCTGGCCAACGCCACCGCGAACCCGGCCCGCGTGGTGGGCGTGCACTTCTTCAACCCGGTGCCGGTGCTGCCGCTGGTGGAGATCGTGGTGACCCTCAAGACCGATCGCGCGGTCGTGGACAAGGTGACCGCCTACGCGCGCGACGTGCTGGGCAAGCGCACCATCGAGTCCAAGGATCAGGCGGGCTTCATCGTCAACGCCCTGCTGATTCCGTACCTGTGCAGCGCGATTCGCATGTTCGAGACCGGTTTCGCCTCGGCCGAGGACATCGACGAGGGCATGGTCAGCGGCTGCGCCCACCCGATGGGCCCGCTGCGCCTGTGCGACACCGTCGGCCTGGACGTGACCCTGGCCGTCGCCGAGTCCCTCTACGCCGAGTTCGGCGAGCCCCAGTACGCGCCGCCGGTGCTGCTGCGCCGCATGGTGGACGCGGGCTACCTCGGCCGCAAGACCGGCCGGGGCTTCTACACCTACTGAGTCCGGCAGACCCGAGTTCGCCACGAGGCGCCCGAAGCGATTCGGGCGCCTCGTGCGTTGCGGGCCCCGGCCGCTCGGCGCGGCCATGGATTTCGTCACGATCGACAGCGCGTCCCGCACCGTGGCCCCGCCACCACCCGGCCCTGCGCCTGACCCCCGCTGAATCCGACGCCAAGGAACTGCTGAACCTCTGGGCGCACACAGCCCGGTTCAGCAGTTCACCGCTCGATCAGCTAGTCCTTCTTCATCATTTCGTAGACCTTCTTGCAATCCGGGCAGACCGGGGAACCGGGCTTGGCCGAACGCGTGACCGGGAAGACCTCGCCGCAGAGGGCGACGACGTGGGTGCCCATGACCGCGCTCTCGGCGATCTTGTTCTTCTTCACGTAGTGGAAGACCTTGGGCGCGTCGTTGTCGGTCGTCTCGTCGGTGGTCGTATCCGGGCGGACCAGGGTGTCTGTGCTCACCCCGTCCATGATGCCAGCCCGCGGCCGGCGCATCACCGTTACCACCGCCATGTGCATTCGGCGAGCCGGAGTGCAAGACTCGGGTAATGCAGCGTGACGGCGATTCTCAGGCCGAGGTCAGCGGCGGCGGCGACCGCCCCGAGGCGGAAATCCTCCCACCCGGCTCGATGCCTATGCCCGAGCGCAAGTCACAGGGCTTCTTCGTCGGTGAGAAGGAGCACCCGGCCCTGATCACCGAGGCCGCGACCTCGCTGGACCAGCAGCATCGCAACCGCGTCCGGCGCTACGTCATGATCATGGCTTTCCGGATCCCCTGCCTGGTCGGCGCCGCGATCGCCTACACCCTGTGGGAGAACTGGGTGATCTCGCTGCTCATCATCGGCGTGTCGATTCCGCTGCCGTGGATCGCGGTGCTGATCGCCAACGACCGGCCGCCGCGCACCAAGGAGGAGCCCAGCCGCTGGGACGGGCGGCGCGAGGAGCAGGCCGCGCTCGAAGCCCGCTCACATCGCACCATCGAATCCTGACGCCCGTTCCCTGTGACGCCCGTCAATTCGCCGCCGCGGGCAACCGCCGGATGCTCACCGACATGAGCGCCGCCAGCGCGCACAACCCGCCGGCGATGTACCAGGCCAGGGTGTAGCTGCCCTGCAGATCGCGGATCAGGCCCGCACCGAAGGCCGCGATCGCCGCCCCCACCTGATGCGAGGCGAAGATCCACCCGAAGGCCACCGGCCCGTCGTCCCCGAAATGCGCCCGACACAGCGCCACCGTCGGCGGCACGGTCGCGATCCAGTCCAGCCCGTAGAAGATGACGAACGCCCACATGCTCGGCTCGACGTCCGGCGCGAAGAGCGCGGGCAGGACGAGCAGCGACAGCCCGCGCAGCGAGTAGTACACGACCAGCAGGTAGCGCGAGTCGACGCGATCGGTGAACCAGCCCGAGGCGATGGTGCCCGCCACGTCGAACACCCCGATGAGCGCCAACAGCCCGGCCGCCGTGGTGGCGGGCATGCCGTGATCGTGGGCCGCGCTCACGAAATGCGTGCCGATGAGCCCGTTGGTGGACATGCCGCAGATGGCGAATCCGCCTGCGAGCAACCAGAACACGGGCTTGCGCACGATGGTCCCGAGCACGGTGAGCGCGCGCAGCGCCCCGCCGGGCGCGGGATTGCGCACCCCGACCGTGCTGCCGGGCTCGGCCCCGTACGCGGTGACGCCGATATCGCTGGGATAGTCGCGAATGAAGAGCCACACCAGCGGCACGACCCCCAGCGCCAGGCCCGCCACCACCAGAGACGGTGCGCGCCAACCGTGATCGTTGGCCAGCGCCGCGACAAGCGGCAGGAACACCAGCTGCCCGGCCGCCCCCGCCGCGGTGAGCACGCCGGTGACGAGCCCCCGCTGTGCGACGAACCACCGCCCGGTGATCGTCGCCACGAACGGCATGGACATCGACCCGACGCCGACCCCGACCAGCAGTCCCCAGGTCACCATGAGCTGCCACGGCTGGGTCATGAATACGGTCAGCCCCGCGCCCGCCGCCACCAGCACCAGCGCGCAGGCCACCACCCGGCGGATGCCGAACCGGTCCATCAGTGCCGCCGCGAACGGCGAAATCAGTCCGTACAGCAGCACGTTCACCGAGACGGCCGCCCCGATGGTGCCGTGCGACCAGCCGAACTCGTCGTGCAGCGGCGCCATGAGCACCCCGGGCACCGACCGGAAGGCCGCCGCGCCCACCAGCGCGACGAAGCCGACGGCCGCCACGATCCACGCCGGATGCAGCCAGGCAGGGCGGCCGCCGCCGGCGACCGCGACCCGATCCGTCCCCGGAGCGGCGTCGGCCCGGTCCCGCGACGCGTCGCCGGAGCCATCCGACGCCGCGGATTCCCGCGGTACGACACCTGGCGCGCCGTCGAATGTCGGTGCCCCTGATTCGAGGGCCGGGTCGTCTCGGAGTTCGCTCACCGATCGAGCCTGACCGACGCGCGCCTCGCGCACGAGTGGCCTGAATGACACAATGCATCGATATCCGGCCAAAGATGCGTCGCCGGCCGAGGATTCGAAGGGATGCCGCGATGCCCGAACCACACCTGGTGGCCGTGCTGGCGCTGGAACCGATCGTCGGCTTCGACATGACCATCCCGCCGCTGGTGCTCGGCGCCGCGCGGGACGAGGCGGGCAATCCGCTCTACGACGTGCGCGTGTGCGGCCTCGGCACCGGGCCGGTGGCCTCCACCAACGGCTACGCCGTCGTCCCCGAGTGCGGCCCGGAGCTGCTGGCCCGCGCGAGCACCGTCATCGTGCCCGGCACCCGCGTCGCCGGACCCCGGACCCGGGGCCTGCTCGACCCCGACCTCGCCGCCGCCCTGGCCACGATCGCGCCCGGAACCCGCATCGTATCCATCTGCACCGGCGCGTTCGTGCTCGGCGCAGCCGGCCTGCTGGACGGCAGGCGCGCGACCACGCACTGGAAGTTCGCGGAGATGTTCCGCTCGCTCTACCCACGCGTCCACCTGGATGAGAACCTGTTGTTCGTGCAGGACGAGAATGTCTGGACCGCAGCGGGTTTGGCGGCGGGCATCGACCTGTGCCTGCATCTGATCCGCACCGATCACGGCAGCGCCGCCGCCAACCACGCGGCCCGCTACTGCGTGGTGCCGCCGTGGCGCGAGGGCGGTCAGTCCCAGTTCATCGAACGGCACGTGCCCGAGCCCGGCGTCGACGGCACCGCCCCGACCCGCCTGTGGGCGCTGCATCACCTCGACCACGAGCTGGATCTGGCCGCGCTGGCCGCGCACGCGCACATGAGCGTGCGCACCTTCACCCGCCGCTTCAAGGCCGAGACCGGAATGGCTCCCGGGGCATGGGTGTTGCAGCAGCGCCTGCGGCACGCCCGGCACCTGTTGGAGACCACCGACCTGACCATCGACGACGTGGCGCGCCGCGCGGGCATGGGCGCCGCCGCCGCGCTGCGCCATCACATGCGCGCCGAACTCGGCGTGCCACCGCTGGCCTACCGCAAGACCTTTCGCGAACACTGGGAGACGGCATGACAATTCGCTGGATCTGGGCCTTCCTCGACCGTCCCGCAGCGCATTTCGACGAATGCGCCGAGTTCTGGACCACGGTCACCGGCACTCACCTGTCACCCCGGCGCGGCGCGGAGGGCCAATTCGTCACGCTGCTACCGGATTCCGGCACGCCCGCGGTGAAGATGCAGGTGCTGGAGGGCGCACCGCGCGTGCACCTGGATCTCGACGTCGACGATGTCCGGGCCGAGGCCGAGCGTGCCGTCCGCCTGGGCGCGACGCCGGTCCTGGAGCAGCCGAGCTACACCGTGCTGCGCTCCCCGCACGGTATGACCTTCTGCTTCACCACCGCCGAGGACGGCGTCGGCGAGCGGTCCCCCGCGTTCACCGCGCCCGGCGGCGAGCAGACCCGCCTGGACCAGATCTGCCTCGACATCGGCCCGTCCGATCATGCCGAGGAGGCCCGGTTCTGGACCGAATTGACCGGCTGGACACCGCATTCGAGCACCCTGCCGGAATACTCGCGCCTGAAACCCGACCCCGCGCTGCCGCTGGGTCTGCTGCTGCAGAAGCTCGGCACGGATCGCCCGACCTCGGCCCATATCGACCTGGCCTGCACCGACATCGAAGCCAGTGCGGCCTGGCACGCCGAACTCGGCGCGAAACGGATCGAGACCGGCCGCAGCTGGATCGTCATGGCGGATCCGGCCGGTCAGCCGTACTGCCTGACGAGCAGGCCGCCGGTCTGACACCTTTCGGCTCAGCCGAAGCCGGGTAGCGGCCGCCGGTGCGCCGAATTCGCCAGTGCCTCCAGGCCGTCGAGGAATCGTTCGACGCTCTCGGACCTGGGACGCCGGTCGTCGGCGGGCTCGCGCGCGCCCTCCCCGGCGAGGTCGACCAGGGCCGCCGACAGGTCGGTCTCGAGATCGCGCACGCGCTGTTCGCTCGAGTACAGGATCAACTCGCCCCGCCGCCGTATCCGGTCGACCTCCTCCGCCGCGGCCTGGCGCATCTGCTCGAGGATGCTCTCGGCGTCGGCGCGCGCGTCCGCGCGCATACCGTCGAGTTCGGCCCGGGCTTCGGCGAGTGCGCTGTCGTAGGCGGCTTTGACGTCGACCAGCTGATCGGTCGGCGCTTCGGCGTCCGCGAGCCGACGCCGAATGGCGCCCCGGGCCGATTCCACGACCGTGCGCACCGGCGGGACAACGCTTTTCATCGACGCGCCCAGCACCACCGCGACAATGATGTGGCCGCCCAGGGACAGTCGGCCCATCACACCCGTGGCCGACATTACAAGTACGCCGAACGCGGCCGTGACAACGGCCACCCGGCAGATCCGCGACACTTTGACGACCACGAGAACACCGCCTTGCCGACGATCCCAGCAACCATGGGATCCACCATGATCGAACGATACACCCGCGAACCAGGTTGGGTTACAACAATTCTGGGCTCACCTGCGCGTCCGCGCGTGTCCCCGCAGAATTCTTTTGCGATGTTTGGTAAGCACTTTTCCAGCGATTGGGCGCTGCTTTTACCCGGCTTGGCCGGACCCCGCGAACCCCACCCACCGGCCGACCCCCGACGAGTGCGATGGCAGAGTTCGATGCCATGCCGACGAATCAGACGACCACCTCGTCCCCGCTCGCCGACCTGGCCCCGGACCTGCGCACGGCTTTCGTCCGCGTCGGCTACGACGCCGTGACGCTCCTCGAGGCGCTCGGCCCGGCCACCCACGCCGCCCTGAGCCGCCAGGAACCGGTGCCGGTGCGGCGGGCCGCCCGCGCGCTGGGCGAACTCGGCACCCTCATCCGCCTGCTGCTGCTCGGCGACCCCATGCCCGAGCGCGAGGTCGCGGCCGCGCTGGCCCCGGCCGATATCGCGCACGCGGTCGCGGCCGGACTGCTCGAACGCGACGGCTCGCAGGTGCGCGCGGCCCTGGATCTGCGCCCGATGGATCTGGGCGCCGGCACCCAGTGGATGTTCTCGGACCTGGACGACTCGATGCGCCGGCGCACCCTGGACACCGATCACGTCCTGGGCGTCGGGCAGGCCTCGCTGTCGCTGCTGCAGGCCACCCCGACCCGCCCGGTCGGCAGCGTGCTGGACCTGGGCACCGGCTGCGGCGTGCAGGCCATGCACGCCACGACCTACGCGGGCACCGTCACCGGCACCGATGTGAACCGGCGGGCGCTGTGGCTGGCCGAGGCCACCGCGCGGCTCAACGACGTGGACGTCGAACTGCTGGAGGGCTCCTGGTTCGAGCCGGTGGCCGGTCGCCGTTTCGACCAGGTGGTGGCCAATCCCCCGTTCGTGGTCGGCCCGGCCCGCGTCGAGCACACCTACCGCGATTCCGGCCTGGCACTGGACGGTGCGAGCGAGCTGGTGATCTCCACGGCGCCCGACCTGCTCGCGCCCGGCGGCACCGCGGCGATGCTGTCCGCGTGGGTGCATGTGACGGGCCAGGATTGGCGCACCCGGGTGTCGAGCTGGCTGCCCGATCACGGCGTCGAGGCGTGGGTGGTGCAGCGCGACATCGCCGATCCGGCCCTCTATGTGGGCACCTGGCTGCGCGACGCCGGCCTCGATCCGCGCGACCCGCGGGCGCAGGAGCGCGCCGAGACCTGGCTCGAGGCCCTCGCCGCCAATGACGTGGACGGCATCGGATTCGGATTCGTCTATCTCCGCGCGATCGACGGGCCCACCGAACTGCTGGCCGAGGACCTCACCCATCTGTTCGACGACCCGCTCGGTCCCGAGGCGTTGCGCTACTTCGAGCGCTCGGCCTGGCTGCGCGCGGTGGACAACGACCCCGAGCGGATCCTGGCCTCCCGATTCGAGGTCGATCCGGCGACCGCCCTGGAACGGGTGTACCTGCCCGGCACCGAGGGCTGGGAGCAGCAGGTCGCGCGCCTGCATCGCGGTGACGGGCCGCGCTGGCAGCACGAGGCCGACGACGCGACGGCCGCGCTGCTGGCCGGTATGCGCCCGGACGGGCTGCCGCTGAGCGATCTCATCGATCTGCTCGCGTTCGGCGAGACCGGGACGACGGCGACGCCGGACTTCGTCGCCGCGGCGCTGGGCATCGTGGTGAGTCTGGTCCGGCACGGGCTCGTGCATCCGCGCTGACCCTTCCGGCGTGTCCGCTCCGCTTGTACTCCCATCCCGTCTCGGCCGCCGGCGCCCGCGCCCGGTGGCCGAGTCGTTTCCGTCCCGTGACCAGGCGTTTATCGTCGATCGGTGAGACGTATCACAATTTGGGGTTCAAGTCCGGGAACCTCGGGAATGCCTGTCTCGACCACTCCGTTGCACCAACTCCCCCGTACGACGGCGGTAGGGCAGTGCCCGTGATCACGTATTCGATTGTCGCGCTCCATAGTTCGGCATCGACGGCGGCAACCGCACGGACACCGGCCGGGACCGCCGGAGCGCCCATGTTCCCCGCAGTGCGCGCTTCTCAGGAACTTCTCAGCCGTGCGCCGTGAAAACCGCAGCTCAGATGCGGTTTATGAACGGCCCGGCGGGGAACTTTCTGGGTGTCGGGCCCGTTGAACGGAGCGAGACACCACCGACAGGAGGCAAGTCATGACAAGCCCCGCCACTACCTATGTGCGCCCCAGCGAACAGGACCTCGACGCCCAGAGCCCCGCTGCCGACCTGGTACGCGTGTACCTGAACGGAATCGGCAAGACGGCGCTGCTCACGGCCGCCGACGAGGTCGAGCTGGCCAAGCGCATCGAGGCGGGCCTCTACGCTCAGCACCTGCTGGAGACGAGCAAGCGGCTGTCCGCGGTCAAGAAGAAGGACCTCGCGATTCTCGTACGTGAGGGCCGCGCGGCCCGTCAGCATCTGCTCGAAGCCAACTTGCGCCTCGTGGTCTCTCTGGCCAAGCGGTACACCGGTCGCGGCATGCCGCTGCTGGACCTCATTCAAGAGGGCAATCTGGGTCTGATCAGGGCCATGGAGAAGTTCGACTACACCAAGGGCTTCAAGTTCTCGACGTACGCCACCTGGTGGATTCGTCAGGCGATCACCCGCGGTATGGCCGATCAGAGCCGCACCATCCGGCTCCCCGTCCACCTCGTGGAACAGGTCAACAAGCTGGCGCGCATCAAGCGCGAGCTGCATCAGCAGCTCGGGCGTGAGGCCACCGACGCGGAACTGGCCAACGAGTCCGGCATTCCGGTCGAGAAGATCGCCGACCTGCTGGATCACAGCCGCGATCCGGTGAGCCTGGACATGCCGGTCGGCAACGACGAAGAGGCCCCGCTCGGTGATTTCATCGAGGATTCCGAGGCCACCTCGGCCGAGAGCGCCGTCATTGCCGGCCTGCTGCACCGCGACGTGCGCGTGGTGCTGGCCACCCTCGACGAGCGCGAACAGCAGGTCATCCGCCTGCGCTACGGCCTGGACGACGGCCAGCCGCGCACCCTCGATCAGATCGGCAAGCTCTTCGGGCTCTCCCGCGAGCGTGTCCGCCAGATCGAGCGCGAGGTCATGACCAAGCTCCGCAAGGGCGAGCGCGCCGATCGCCTGCGCGCCTACGCGAGCTGACGCAGCGACGGGCTCGGCCGGACACCGCGGCCGGGCCCGCGACGCACTTCGGACCGTCTACGAGGCGCCGGTCCGATACACGCCGGGCGGTTCCCGCTATCCGTACGTCCCCCTCCGGATAGCGCCGAGCCGTCCGGCGTTCGCCATGTCCGGGCGGGTTCTGATCCGCCGTGCCCGGTGTGCCGTGCCGCGGAAGCCCTGGATCTGGACGGAGTTTCGCGCGTTCGACCGAGGCCGCTGGCGAATTCGACGGTCCGGCCGATCCGGCGGCGGGTCTGGGACACGTCCGGTACGGGCCGGAGGCCATTGTGCGCCAAGGTTGTTCATCGCGGGTGCGGCGACGAGGTGCGGGCCGGTACGGTCGGACGCAGGGCCGGCCGTGCGACCGGGCGGGGACGGTGGCGCACGCGACGGCGACGGACGACGCGGGGAGGGCGGCCGATGGCCGGGAACAGGCGGGAACCACCGGAATTGCTCGGCGGCGAGCAGTGGGTCGACGGTGTGCGATGTTCGGTGTTCGACAGCGGGCCGCGGGATCGCGCGGAGGCCGTGGTGTTCGTGCACGGCAATCCGGGGCCGATGGCGGACTGGAGCGAGATCGTCCCGGAGATAACCGGTTTCGCGCGGGTGATCGCGATGGACATGCCGGGATTCGGGCGGGCGCAGCGGCCGAAGTCGTTCGATCACAGCGTGATCGGGCACGCGCGGTTCCTGGGCAGGCTGCTCGATCAGCTCGGGGTCGAGCGGGTTCACCTGGTGCTGCACGATTTCGGCGGGGCGTGGGGTCTGCGCTGGGCGCTGGATCACCGGGCGCGGCTGCGCAGTCTGACGCTGATCGATTGCGGTGTGCTGGAGGGATATCGGTGGCACCGGTACGCGCGGATCTGGCAGGTGCCCGGGCTGGGTGAACTCTTCCAGCTGCTGAGTTCGCCGCGTCTGATGCACATGGCGCTGAATCGGGACAATCCCCGGCCACTGCCGCGCAGCTACATCGAGCGGGTCGGCAGGCACGCCGATTGGGGGCACAAGCGCGCGGTGCTGCGGTTGTATCGCTCGTCCCGGGACCCGGCCGGGGCGTTTCCGGAGCGCAATCTCGGCATCGAGGTGAACGGGCTGCCGACCTGTGTGCTCTGGGGGTCCGAGGATCCCTACATTCCGGTGCAATTCGCCGAGCAGCAGCGGCGGTATTTCCCCGAGGCGCAGGTGCACGTGCTGGACGGGCTGGGGCATTGGCCGTTCATCGACGACGCGGAGGCGGTGGCGACTCCACTGACCGCGTTCCTGCGCGCACACGCGGGATCGTGAAGTGCCTCGAATCTCGTTCAGCGCGTGGCGGATCCGAGGGCTCGGCAGCCCGTCGAGCCCGGTAGCTCTCCCCGGAGGAACCGGCCGGGGGTGACGCCCATGAGCGTGCGGAACTCCGCGGTCATGTGGGACTGGTCGTAGAAGCCCGCCGCCGCGGCCCGTTCCGACCAGGTGGTCTCCCCCGTCTCCGCGAGTAGCCGGCGCAGTCGGGTGATGCGCGCGAAATGCTTGGGCGAGAGGCCGATTCCAGCGGTGAAGAGGGTGCGGAGCTGGCGTTCGCTGACCGCGAGGCGCGCGGCGAGAGCCGGGACCGATTCGGTCCCGGCGGCCATGGCGTCCAGCGCGCCGGCGAGCAGGCGGCGATGGTGGCGTTGCGTCCGATTCTCGGTGAGTCGTTGCGGCAGTTGTGTTTCCAGCAGGGTGAGGGCTTCGTCGGCGTCGAGATCGGTGAGCCGGTCCGCGAATTCGGCCGCAACGCCGGGTACCGCGCCCAGGGGATACATCCGGTCGGTGAGGTCGGTGGCGGACAGGCCGAGCAGGGGCCGGGCCGCGCCCGGGGTCAGGCGCAGGCGCGTACAGCCCGCCGGGCGCTCCGGGGCGGTGTATGCGGCGCGGGTCTGCGGGCCGACGACGAAAGCGTCACGGCGGCCGGAGGGTTCGGTGCGCAGCACGATGGTGGTGGCGGTGTCCGGCACCCGGGTGAAGGCCGGTGGCAGGTCGTAGAGGGTGGGAATGTGCCCGATGCCGGTGATCCAGGGGCGCAGGGCGTCCGGCGGCGCGAGGGGTCGCTCGTAGCGTTCGTCGGTGATGAACGCTGCCGGGGCCTCGAGGGTGGTCACCCCGCCACTGTAGGACCTTCGTGGCGCGGTTGTTCGTGCCGGTTTTTCCTATAGCCGGGCCCGGGTGCGGCGGCATCGTGGTCCCCATGATCGTGATTACCGGTGCCACGGGCACCATCGGCGGCGAAATAGTCCGGCAGCTGGCGGCGCGGGGTGAACGGGTGCGGGCCGTGACCCGGGATCCGGAACGGGCCGCGCTGCCCGCGGGCGTGGAGGTGGTGCGCGGCGACTACACCGATTCCGCGTCCATGGCAGCGGCTTTCGCGGGCGCGGAGGCGGCGTTCCTGGTGGGTGTGCTCGGGCCCGAGTTCGTGGAGCTCGATCGGGCGCTGGCCGCGGCGGCGGTGGCGGCGGGGGTGCGGCGGTTGGTGAAACTCTCGGCCATCGGGACCGGCGACACGGAGTTGGGCCGGGTCGGCACGTGGCACCTGCCAGGTGAGAGCGCGGTGCGCGAGAGCGGGGTGGCGTGGACGGTCCTGCGGCCCAGCTCTTTCGCCACCAATTCCTACAGCTGGGCGGACCCGATTCGCGCCGGGCAGCCGGTCCCGAATCTGACGGGCACGGGCGCGCAGGGTGTGGTCGATCCGCGCGATGTCGCGGCGGTGGCCGTGGCGGCGCTGCTGTCGGACAAGCATTCGGGGCGCGTCTACACCCTCACCGGGCCCGAGGCGCTGACCGCGCACGATCAGGCGGCGGCGCTGTCCGCCGTGCTGAGCACGCCGATCGAGGTGGTGGACGTGCCGCACGAGATCGCCCGCGAGCACATGCTCGCCGCGGGGATGTCGGCCGAGTTCGCGGCGGGCGCGCTGGCCGGACAGGAGTACGTGCGCGCGGGCCGCAACGCCGTGGTCACCGCGGATGTGGAGCAGGTCCTGGGCCGCCCACCCCGCTCGTACGCGGAGTGGGCGCGAGATCATGCCCCGGGTTTCGCCGCGCCCGCTCCGGTGAACTGACGCGGCCGGCGGCTAGGACGAGCCCGCGCTCCCGGTGTCTACGCTGCCCTCACCGGCCGCGCACCCGGGGGTGGCGGGCTGCGGGACGGGCTTGCTCCCGGCGGGTGCGTCGACCACGGTGATGGTGACCCAGTCCTTGTCCACGCCCTGCTTGGCGAAGATGGAGGCCCGCCCGGCCTTGGTCGGCACCCACGCCAGCCGCGCCTGCTGATCCGGCGACGAGAGCGTCACGGTGCCCAGGCACTTGGACCCGTTCAGGAACGTGACCTCCGGCTTGTTCCCCAGCCCGTCCTCGGCGTCGATGGTCGCGGTGAGGTAGTACAGCTGCCCGACGACGGCGTCCCCGTCCCCGAGCCCCTCCACGTCGACCGAGGTGATGTCGGCCGACGCGTTCGGCGCCATCACGAAGCTGACGGCCGCGACCGCCGCCGCCACCTGGACACCCCAGCCGATCCCGCGGCCGAGCCTGGCACTGGTGTTCATCGCACACTCCTGTTCATCTCCCCCCAGACTCGAGGGGTCGATGAACGCTAGCGTTTCACAAACTATGAAACATAGTGCTTTCACCAAATCCGCACCCCCGAATTCCCGGGGCCACGGCGTTAGCCGGAATTGCGCAGGGCGGTGGCCAGGCCGTTCATGGTCAGTAGGATCCCGCGTTCCACCAACTCGGAGGTGTCGCCGGCGCGGCGGCGGCGTAGGAGATCTATCTGGAGCTGGTTGAGGGGTTCGAGGTAGGGGAAGCGGTTGTGGATCGACTCGGCCAGGGCGGGGTTGTCGGTCAGTAGGTCGTCGGCGCCGGTGATCGTGGCGTGCATCGCGGTCGTGCGGGCGAACTCGTCGCGGATCATGCCGAACACCGTCGCGCGCAGGGTCTCGTCGGGGACCAGGTCGGCGTACGCGGCGGCGATGTCCATATCGGCCTTGGCCATGACCTGGGCCAGGTTCGACATCACGGTCCGGAAGAAGGGCCAGCGGCGGTGCAGGTCGGTCAGGGTCGCCAGGCGGGCCGGGTCGTCACCGATCCACTGCTCCAGGGCCGTGCCGGTGCCGTACCAGCCGGGCAGCATGACCCGCGACTGGCTCCAGGCCATCACCCACGGGATGGCGCGCAGGTCCGAGACCGAGTTGGTGGGCTTGCGCGAGGCCGGGCGACTGCCGAGGTTGAGGTCGGCGACCTCGGCGATCGGGGTCGAGGCCCGGAAGTACTCGACGAAACCGGGGGTGTCGTGGACCAGGCCGGCGTAGGCCCGGCGCGCCAGTTCGGCCAGCTCGTCCAGGACTTCGTAGGCGGGTTCGGCATCCTCGCCGAGCCCTTCCACATCGAGCAGCGTGGATTCGAGGGTGCCCGCGACCAGGGCCTCCAGATTGCGGTACGCCGCACCGGAATCGGCGTACTTGGTGGAGATGACCTCACCCTGCTCGGTGAGCCGCAGCGAACCGCGCACGGCGCCGGCGGGCTGGGCGAGGATGGCGTCGTAGCTGCGACCGCCGCCGCGGCCCACGGTGCCGCCGCGACCGTGGAACAGCCGCAACCGGATTCCGGTCTTGCGCGCGGCCTCGACGAGATCGAGTTCGGCACGGTAGAGCGCCCAGTTGGCGGCCAGGTAGCCGCCGTCCTTGTTCGAGTCGGAGTAGCCGAGCATGACCTCCTGCTGGCGGCCGCGCGCCGCCACCAGTCGCTGATACGCGGGCACTTCCATTGCGGCGGACAGGATTTCCGCGCCGTGGCGCAGATCGTCGATGGTCTCGAACAGCGGCACCACCCCGACCGGGCTGGACGGCGGGGTCTGCGCGTCGCCCGGATCGAGAATGCCGGCTTCCTTGAGCAGCAGCGCCGCCTCGAGCATGTCGCTGACCGAGGTGCACATGCTGATGATGTAGTTGGGCACCGTATCCGGGCCCAGATCCGCGATGGCGGAGCGGGCCGCGCGCACCACGGCGAGTTCCTTGGCGGCGAGCTCGCTGAGTTCGGCGGTGGGGCCGATGAGCGGGCGGCGCGTGGTCAACTCCGCCGCCAGCAGCTCCACCCGCTGCGCCTCGTCCAGACTCGCGTAGTCGGAATGCACTCCGGCCCAGGCGAAGAGCTCGGCCACCACCTGCTCGTGCATTTCCGAGTTCTGCCGCAGATCCAGCCCCTGCAGATGGAATCCGAAGGTCTCCACCGCACCGCGCAGGGCCGCGAGCTGATCATCGGCGAGCAGGCCGTCTCCCGAGGCCCGCATGGACGCGTCGACGACGTTCAGCTCGGCGAGCAACTCCTCCGGCCCGCCGTAGGGTTCGGCGCCGACATCGATTCCCTCCGTGGGAATCTCGTCCAGCGCGGCGCGCGCGGTGGCGGTGAGCCGTGCCCGGATCCCACGAATGGCGCGCCGGTAGGGCTCATCGGCCCGCTGCGGCGAATCGTCGAATCCGGCGTCGGCGAGCGCCGCCAGCTCCGGCGTCACCGGCACCAGCCGCGCCGACTGCGAGAGCGTCTTCTCCAGCTCCACCAGCGACGTCGAGTACCGCTCGAAGGCGACCGAGCCGGCCCGGTGGGTGGCCCGGTGCACCACCTCGGCGGTGACGAACGGGTTGCCGTCGCGGTCACCGCCGATCCAGGAGCCGGGTCGCAGGATCGGGCGCGCGAGCAGCTCGTGCTCGGGCCAGCGGGCGCGCAGGGCCGCGCGCACCTGATCGTTGATCCGCGGGATCACGTCGAAGAGCGTGAGGTCGTAGTACCGCAGACCCACCTCGATCTCGTCCTGAATCCGCAAGCGCGCCAGCCGAATCAACGCCGCGCGCCACAGCTGCAGCACCTGCCGGCGCAGATCGATCTCGACCTCGGCGAATTCCGGCTCGTGCTCGTCGTAGCGCTGGCGCCGCCGCATCAGCTCGGTGATCTTCGACTGCACGTCGAAGATGGTGCGGCGCCGGGTCTCGGTGGGATGGGCGGTGATGACCGGCGAGACCAGGGCGTCGGTGAGCAGCTCCGCCACCAGATCACCGTCGGGCCCGGCGGCGTCGAGTTTGCGGTAGGTCGCGGCCAGGCTGGAATCCTGCGGGGCCTCCCCCGCCGCCACGTGCACCGCCCGGCGCCGATCGCGCTGCAGATCCTCGGCCAGGTTCGCCAGCAGCAGGAAGTGGCTGAAGGCGCGGATCACCGGAATGGCCGTCCCGATGTCGGCGTCGCGCAGCATGTCCGCGACCGCGCTGCGATCGACCTCCGAACGCCGCACCTTGAACGCCTCGACGCGCACCCGTTCGATGAGATCGAACACCTCCGCGCCCTCGTGGTCGCGAATGGTGTCCCCGAGTATGCCGCCCAGGTACCGAATGTCGTCGCGCAGTGGCGCGGTGGCTGTGGCTGTCTCGATCTGGTTGTCTCGCACTACTGATCACCTCTCCGAGCCGACGATTATTCGAATATGGCCGTTCGCGCCCTCCGGCGGTGTTCTTCGTGACTCAGCCCATACGCCGCGGGCCGATATCGAACCGATTGGGTTCGGGCCCGATCCGCACCCGCGCGTAGAGCACGGCCGCACCGTCGGGCGAGGCCATGATGGGTTCGCACTGCAGCTCGCGCACCTCGGGCAGATCGTCGCAGAGCGCCGAAATGCGCTGTGCCAGTTCGGCGAGCGCCGCCTTGTCTACGGGTTTGCCGATATCGCGCCCGCGCACGGTGCCCGACAGCAGCGGGGCGGCGCGGGGCGCGTCGATGAGTTCGGCCGATTCGGCCTCGGTCAGCGGCAGCGCCCGGTACACCCGGTCCCCGAGCAGGTCGATGATCGTGCCCGAGAGCCCGAAGCTGATGACCGAGCCGAAGGACGGATCGTCCTGCACCCGGAATCCGCAACCCAGGCCCTTGATGGCCATGCGCTGGATGTGCACGGGATTGCCGGAGATCTCGGCCAGTTCGGTGTGCGCGCGCCGCACCTCGTCGGGCCGCCACAGATCCAGTCGCACCCCGGTCAGATCGGGCCGGTTGCGCCAGATCTCCCCGGTCGCCTTGGCGGCCACCGGGAATCCGAGTTCCTCGGCGGCGGCCACGGCGTCGTCGGCGTCGCGCGCCTCCCGGAACTCGACGACCCGAATGCCGTAGCAGCCCAGCAGTTCCGCGGCCTCCAGATCCGAAAGCCAGTGCGCGTCATCGGCGTGCCAGCGGGTGACGAGGTCGCGGGCCCGCGCGGTGTCGGCGCCGCCGGGCCGGGCGATGGGCGAGACCGGGCGCGTGCGCCAGTCGGCGTAGCGCCGCACCCGCGCCAGCGCGCGGGCCGCGCGTTCGGGATCGCCGTAGGAGGGAATGGATCCGCGTTCGAGCATGCCGCCCTCGCCGCGGGTGGCCAGCAGGTTCGGCATCCCCTGATCGGCGACGAAGGTGGTCAGCACCGGGGTGTCCGGTCCGGTGAGCGCGCCCGCGCGGATGGCCTCGGCGAAGGCCGCGACCGCGGTCGGCACCGGCGGGGAGTAGATGACGATGACCGCGTCGACCGCGCTGTCGGTGACCGCCGCGGCCACGGCGGTCAGATAGTCGCCCGGCCCGGCCTGCGGGCCCAGGTGCGTGGGTTCGCCCACCGCGAGGCCCTCGTTGCGCCCGGCGTCGACCGCCAGCCAGTTCAGCGCGGCACTGTTGCCGATCACCGCGAGCCGCGGTCCGGCCGGCAGCGGCTGGTAGGCCAGCAGCATGGCGCAGTCGAAGAGCTCGGTGATGGAATCGACCTGGATGATGCCCGCCTGCGCGAACAGATTGCGCACCAGCGACCGATCCAGATCGTGCTCGGCGTCCACGCGCACGACGTTGCGGCCGCTGTTCACCGCCACGATGGGTTTGGTGCGCGCCACCCGCCGCGCGATGCGGGAGAACTTGCGCGGATTGCCGAAGGTCTCCAGGTATAGCAGCACCACGTCGGTGCCGGGATCGCTGTCCCAGTACTGCAGCAGGTCGTTGCCCGAGACGTCGGCGCGATTGCCCGCCGAGACGAAGGTGGACAGGCCCAGCTGCCTGGCCGCGGCCTCGCCGAGGATGGCCGCGCCCAAAGGGCCGGACTGACAGAAGAATCCGATGCGTCCGCGCCCGGGCAGGACCGGCGCGAGGGTGGCGTTGAGCGCGACCTCGGGATCGGTGTTGGCGATGCCGAGCGCGCTCGGCCCGACCACGCGCATGCCGTGCGCGCGCACCGCTTCGACCAGTTCGCGTTCGGCCGCGTGACCGTGCGGGCCGGTTTCGGAGAATCCGGCGGTCAGCACCACCAGGCCCTTGACGCCCTTGGCCATGCAATCGTCGAGCACCGAACCGATTTCGGCGGCGGGTACCGCGATGACCGCCAGGTCGACCTCGTCCGGGACATCGCGCACCGTCGCGTAGGCGCGCACGCCGCGCACCGCCTGCCGGGTGCGGCTCACCGGGAAGATCGGGCCCTGGTACGCCCCGGAGAGCAGGTTGGCCAGCACCGCGCCGCCCACCCGCGAGGTCGAGGGCGTAGCGCCGATGACCGCGACCGACTTGGGGGCGAGCAGGTTTCCGACGCTGCGCGCCTCCGAGGCCCGCTCGCGCGAATCCCGCACCGACTGCAGCGCTTCGGAGGGATCGATGGCGAATTCCAGGTGCAGCACCGACCCGTCGCGGCTGCGCTCGACCTGATATCCGGCATCGCGGAACACCTGCACCATGGCGTTGTTCTCGGCCAGCACCTCGGCGACGAAGGATTCGATGTCGTGCTCTGCCGCCGCGCCGGCGAGATGCTCGAGCAGGATCGAACCCAGTCCGCGGCCCTGGTGTTCGTCGGCGACCACGAACGCCACCTCGGCGGCGCGCGGGCCCGTCCGCTCGGCGAGATACTCGTAGCGGCCGACCGCGATGATGTCCTCGCCGAGCTCGATGACCAGGCCGACGCGATCGTGGTAATCGACGTGGGTGGTGCGCCACAGGTCTTTCGGCGTCATGCGCGGGTAGGGGCCGAAGTAGCGCAGATAGCGTGTGCGATCGGACAGCCGGGCGTGGAAGCGCTCGAGCGCCGGGGCGTCCTCGGGGGTGATGGGCCCGAGCCGTACCACTCCGCCGTCGGAGGCCAGGACATCGGCGAACCAGTGCTGCGGGGGCGGCGGCGGATTCACCGGTGTCCCCGGCGAATCCGGCACCGGCGGCGGTGCGGACGCGGGGCCGTCCGGTAGTGCGGGATCGGCGGGGTCAGTCACGGGGATCCTCCGGATCCAGGCCGAGGAGACCGAAAGTCGCTCGGCGAGTGGCCAATACGGATACGTCGAGGGCGCGGCGGGCCCGGTCGGCGCGTTCGTCGCCGGTTTCCCGGCCGCCGCCGGGGCCCTCCCAGCGTTCGAAATCGGTGTCGGCGCCGTCGCCCATGGACTCGGGTGCGGCGATCGTGGGTGCATAGGCCCCTACCAATTCCCGCCATTGCTCGGGGATAGCGGTGCCGGGGTCGATCGTGCGATCCAGCGCGGTGGCGAGCAGGTGCGTCCAGGCGCGCGGGACCACCCGGATCAAGCCGTATCCGCCGCCGCCGACCGCGAGCCAGCGGCCCTCGGCGTAGCGGTCGGCCAGCTCGCGCATGGCGATGAACGCCGCACGCTGCCCGTCCACGCTCAATTCCAGATCCGCGAGCGGGTCCTCCCGGTGGGTGTCGACGCCGCACTGACTGATGACGATCTGCGGCCGGAACGCGGCCAGCGCGCCCGGCGCGACGGCGTGGAACCCGCGCAGCCACAGCTGATCCCGGGTGCCGGGCATGATGGGCAGATTGATCGCGGTGCCCTCGGCCTTGCCCGCGCCGGTCTCCTCCGGCCAGCCGGTGTTGGGCCAGAGCGTGGCGGGATGCTGATGGATGGACAGCGTCAGCACGCGCGGATCGCCGTAGAACATCCGCTGCACGCCGTCCCCGTGGTGCACGTCGACGTCGAGGTAGGCGATGCGGTCGAAGCCGTTGTCCAGCAGCCACGAAATCGCCACCGCCACATCGTTGTACACGCAGAACCCGGCCGCGGCGTCCGGCATGGCGTGGTGCATGCCGCCGCCGATGCTCACCGCGCGTTTCGTGCGCCCGGCGGCGATCTCCTGCGCGGCGGCCAGGGTGCCGCCGACGATCACCGAGGCCGCCTCGTGCATGCGCGGGAACACCGGGTTGTCGGCCGAGCCCAGGCCGAACGGCGGCGCGGCGGGCGCCGGACCGGGCGGTTGCCGCGCGTGTTTGACCGCTTCCACGTAGTCGTGGGTGTGCACCCGCAGCAGTTCGGTGTCCCCGACGGCCGCGGGGTTCAACGTCTCCACCCCGTCGAGCAGTCCGAGATTCTCCGCCAGCGCCATCGTGAACCGCAGCCGGACCGGTCGCATCGGATGCTCGGGCGTCCAGGTGTAATCGAGGAACCGATCCGTCCAGACAACGGTTCCGTCTCCACGCGCGCGGCCAGGCATACCTGCCACGCTAGTGCGTCGGAGGGATTCGTAGGCTGTGGGACACCGCTGCTCGGGCAAAGCGACCCTCATACCGGAGCCGCGCGGCTGTGACGCGGGAAACCCGTAGGGAACACGCAGGCCTTCCTCGATGTTCTCCCGGCATTCGCGAAATAAGCTGGCGCCCGGTTGAGCCGCCGTGCATGGGTAGAATTCGTGCCGACGAAGGGGTTAACAGGTGAAGGATCTGGTCGACACCACGGAGATGTACCTCCGTACCATCTACGACCTCGAGGAGGAGGGCGTCACGCCCTTGCGCGCGCGCATCGCCGAGCGCCTCGAGCAGAGCGGTCCCACGGTGAGCCAGACGGTAGCGCGCATGGAGCGTGACGGTCTGCTGACCGTCGCCGGTGATCGTCATCTCGAGTTGACCGACAAGGGCCGGGCCATGGCAGTGTCCGTCATGCGCAAGCACCGCCTCGCGGAGCGCCTGCTCGTCGACATCATCGGCCTGGACTGGGAGAACGTGCACGCCGAGGCGTGCCGCTGGGAACATGTCATGAGCGACGAGGTCGAGCGCCGCCTGATCGAGGTGCTCAACCACCCCACCACCTCGCCGTACGGCAACCCGATCCCGGGGCTGGACGAGCTGGGTGTGGCGCCGGCCTCGGATACGCCCGAGAAGCTGGTCCGGCTCTCGGACCTGCCGACCGGTCAGACGGCCGCGGTGGTGGTTCGCCGTCTGTCGGAGCACATTCAGACCGACCCCGAGATCATCGGCCAGCTGCGTGAGGCCGGTGTGGTGCCGGACGCGCGCGTGACCGTGGAGACAAAGCCGGGTTCGGTGGTCATCCTGGTGCCCGGGCACGACGGGTACGAACTGTCCGAAGAGATGGCGCACGCCGTCCAGGTGAAGTTGGTCTGACCCGTGAAACTGCTGGTTACCGGAGGCGCGGGCTACGTCGGTGGCGTATGCGCGCAGGTTCTGCTCGAAGACGGTCACGAGGTCGTGGTCGTCGATGATCTTTCGACCGGCAATGCCGACGGCGTTCCCGACGGGGCCAAGTTCGTCGAGGGCGATATCGCCACCGCCGGCGTGGAGCTGATCGGGTCCGAATCCTTCGACGGCGTGCTGCATTTCGCGGCGCAGTCGCTGGTGGGCGAGTCCGTGGTGCAGCCTGAGAAGTACTGGCACGGAAACGTGGTCAAGACCCTCGCACTGCTCGAGGCCATGCGGGCCGCGGGGACGCCGCGACTGGTGTTCTCGTCCACGGCGGCGGTCTACGGCGAGCCCGACCAGGTGCCGATCGTCGAGGAGGCGCCCAAGGCGCCGACCAATCCGTATGGGGCCTCGAAGCTTTCGATCGACTACGCGATCACCTCGTACGCGGCCGCGCACGGTCTGGCCGCGACCAGCCTGCGGTATTTCAACGTGGCCGGCGCCTACGCCGGGCTCGGCGAGAACCGTTCGGTGGAAACCCATCTCATCCCCCTGGTGTTGCAGACGGCGCTGGGCCATCGGGCATCGATCTCGGTGTTCGGTGACGACTATCCGACCGGTGACGGCACCGCGGTGCGCGATTACATCCACATTCGCGATCTCGCGCAGGCGCATCTGCTGGCGCTGGCGCAGTCGCAGCCGGGCAAGCACCGCATCTTCAATCTGGGCAGCGGTACCGGTTTCTCGGTGCGCGAGGTCATTTCGGCGTGCGAGCGGGTCACGGGGCTGCCGATCTCGGCGGTCGACGCGCCGCGGCGGGCAGGCGATCCGGCGGTGCTCATCGCGTCGAGCGAGAAGGCGGTCGCCGAACTCGGCTGGCGGCCCGAGCACACCGATCTGGACGAGATCGTCTCCGACGCGTGGGATTTCCTGCGCGGTCTGGGCGACCGGGCGCACAGCGCCCGCTGAGGCCCACGGGCCGTCACGGCTGCTCCGCATCCAGGGCGATGCCGAGATCCGCGGCGGCCTCCCGGCCGGCGGCGGCCAGTTTGTTCAGCCGGTGCGGGTGCATGCCGGTCTGCAGGCCGATGTCCAGGAGCGCGGCCAGGCGGTGGCCGGGGTCCACGGCCAGGGCGGTGTCGAACGCGACCCCGGCGAGCGGGCCGTCGCCGCGCACGTAGGCGGCGTAGCCCAGCAGCATGGCCGCCTCGGCCCGGTCCGGGTCCGGGAGCGTGCGGGTCAGGCGCAGCCACAGTGCTTCGGCGGCGTCGGCGTGCCTGCCGGGGATGAGCCCGAACAGGATGTCGCGCACCGCGGTCACCCGCAGGGCGACGGCCAGTTCGGCGAGTGCGCCGTCGTCGGGTGGGGCGCCGGCCTCTATGTTCTCCAGCTGTCGCAGGATCTTCCGGAGTTCGTCGCGGGTGTGGGAGTCCGGCTCGCACCGGCGCACCGCGGCCGCGAGGCGCTGCGCGGCGGCCGCCGCGGCGGCGGGGAGCCGCTCGCGCACCCGGGCCCGCGCGACCCGGTCCACCGCGACCGATTCGCTCAGTTCGGCGCGTGACGCGCGCAAAGGCCGCCCGTGCAGCACGTGCCGCAGCGTGACCAGCGAAGTCGCCGGGTCGGGTTGCCTGCCCCGCCGCACCGGCCCGCACACGCTCCACCACGGCAGCCGCGCGCCGATGGCGTTGACGGCCCAGGCACCCGCGAGCGGCAGCGCCCCCGCGTCGAGCCGATGCTCGAGCGCGCCCGCGAGATCACGATGCCGCCGGTGCCGGTCCCCCGGCGGTGTGGCCCGGTCGTCGACGATGAGCGCCAGCACCGCACTCGCGCTGTCGCGCAAGCAGATTCCCGCCACCCGCTCGACAATCTCCCCGGTCTCCGAACGCCCCGGTTCGTCCAGGTCGATCCGCGCCACCACGTCGACCGTGGCCGTTCCCGGCTGCTCCGCCGTGGCCCGCAACACCGCGACCACGAGCGACCGCTCCGGCATGAACCCCAGGATCGCCGGCACCGCCGCGATGAAGTCTCCCGGGTCCCGCAGATGCGGCTCCGCCCCGAGCGAGACCGCCCCCACGCTGACCGCGTCGATGGCAGCCGTCTCTCCGGCCCCCTCGCCCGAGATCCCGCTCGCCACCCGATCCATGTCAGCGGGTCTGTCACCCGCTCCCGGCGGCTCGATACCGCCGGTCCGACCGGCGGATCCGGTGGATTCACCTTCGGGGAGGTCGGACCGCTCACCGCCTCGGTTGTCGGCGTCGTCACGGGCCCCGGTTCCCCCGGCCTCTCCCCCGCATCCCGCGAGATCTCGTGCCGGGTGGTCTGCGCCGTCGCTCTCCTCCGCGTCCTCGCCACCCGCGCCGGCACCGGCCCATCGCGCGAGTTCGCGCGGCGAGCGGCCAACCCACGCGGCGACATCATTTCCACCAAGGCCCTGTATCCCGGGCCTTGGGCAGGACCCCGCCGGGTGATCGAGACAACTGCCGGCACAGTCCGATTCGTCACCGGGCCCAACGGCGGTCGGCGCTACCTCTGATTGCACGGTCCTACCCACACGGTCGTCCATGTCCCGCGAATCGGAGCGCACAGGCGGAACAGCCGCCGGCCCGGGGCAGCCGATATCTGCGAGTGCACCGTTCGATCGGCCGGCGATGCCTGCCGGGTCCGCGCCGGAGACCCGAATGCCGCCGGACACTTCGCCGAGCACCGGATCCGAGTGGATGGCGGACAGCGCCGGGGTGTGCGGCGGCAGCGGAGGTTCGGGCGCGCGCCCGGCGGACAGGTTCGACGAGCCGAGGGCTGCCACCGACGGAGGTGGGCCGAGGCGGGTGGTCGCGGGACGGGGCGGGGTGGGTTCGGTGGGCGTTGTCATGGCATCGAGGGTGCGCGGGTGGGTTGTCGGGCCTTCTACGGCGACCTGGGGTTTTTCAGGGGCTGTGGAGAGTTGTGGCGGGTGTGGGGTACTCGGCGTGGGACAAGATCGAGGTCTTCGGACCTGTCGGTGGGCGCTGTTACCGTGCGCGGGCTCGTGGGGATTCCGGGCTCGCCGACAAGGACTCCAGACTGCCCGGGACCGGGGTCAGCGGCTGTCAGCGGGGCCGACCACGGCCGCGGCACGCCAGCCATAACCGCCTCGGCGTCGGCTATCCGCAGCACCGCCTTCGGATTCACGAAGCTCACCGCCTCGATCCGGCTCAGCCCCGCCGCGAGGGAACGCTCGATCAACTCGATCTTGCGCTGCGTCGGGTTCGGTCGTGAGGCGGGCACGAGGTCTGCTCGCGGCCGGCCCTGCGACGGAGCAGGTATGGCGCGTCGACGACCCGTCTACCGGCACCTCGCCGGGCTGGATTCAGCCAGAAAAGAGCCCCTTCATTAATGCTTCATAGGCATTACTATGCAACGTTTTTCGAGCCGTTCCGGATGGAACCGGTTGTGCGCGGCGGTTTTCCCAGAACAACGACCGGCTACCGCCGAGCGTGCCGATCCCGGTGCGGCGCACCGGAATCGGCGTACGGGCCTACGCGCCGGCGGGCGCCGCGGAACGATCTCGGGCGAGGATCTCCAGGTAGTGGGGGTTGGTCATGATCCCGAGGACGTTGCCGAACGGATCCACCACCGCGGCGGTCACGAAGCCGGTGCCCGCGCCGCGTTCGGTGATCGGGTCGTACTCGGTCGCGCCCAGCGCCAGGAGGCGGTCGAAGGCGGCGTGGACGTCGTCCACGTGCCAGTTCAGGATCTGGCCGCCGGGGCGATCGGGGCGGGCCGGGGCGTACCGGCCGTCGATGATGCCGAGTTCGGCCTGGTAGTCGCCGATGCGGAACTCGTAGTAACCGCCGGGCACGGCGAAGTACGGCGCCACGCCGAGCAGCTCGGTGTACCAGTCCTTCGCGGCCTCGAGGTCGTCGGCGTAGTAGTTCACGGTGGCCATTCCACGCAGCATGTCCGTACTCCTTCACAGGTTTTCATTGGTGATGAATCCAGCATCGGCCCCAAAGTGCTCACCGAATGAGCACTTTCTCGGGCAATATGAAATTCATGCGAGCGGACCGTTTGGTGGCCACCCTGTTGTTCATGCAGACCCGCGGCCGGGTGACCGCCGCCGAGGTCGCCGCCGAACTCGAGGTGTCGGTGGCGACCGCGCGCCGCGACCTGGAGGCACTGTCCACCGCGGGCATCCCGGTCTATCCGCAGCCGGGACGCGGCGGCGGCTGGGCCCTGGTCGGCGGGGCGCGCACCGATCTGAGCGGTCTCACCGCGACCGAGGCGCAGTCCCTGTTCCTGCTGCTCGGCCCGATGACCACCGCCACCCCGGCGAGCAAGACCGCCCTGCGCAAACTGCTGCGCGCCCTGCCGCAGACCTTCCGCACCGAGGCCGAGGCCGCGGCGAGCGCGGTGATCGTCGACGCGGCGGGCTGGGGCGAACTCGACGACCGGACCCCGCCGGAGGTCGAGCTCCTGCAGGAGGCGGTGGTGCGCCGCCGCCGGGCCGAGTTCACCTACCCGCGCGCGGGCGCCACGACCGAACGCACCGTCGATCCGTGGGGCCTGGTCGACAAGGACGGCATCTGGTACCTGATCGCCGGCACCGAACGCGGGCAGCGCACCTTCCGCGTCGACCGCATGGCCCGGGTCCGGATCACCGCCGAAAAGTCGGACCGCCCGGCCGAATTCGACCTCTCCGCGGCCTGGTCGGAGGTGGTCGAGCAAATGGAAAGCAATCGTTCCACATTAGCCGCGACCGTACTCGTGCCCGCGCGACTGCTGCCGGTCCTGCAGGACCGGCAGGGTAGGCACTGCGTCGTCGAAGGCCCGGTCCCCGACGGCCGGATCCGGGTGCGAATCTCGGCCCCGACAGCCCTGATGATCGCCCAGCAACTGGCGGGCTGGGGCGCCACCCTGGAGGTGCTCGAACCCGAGTCCGTACGCGCTGAGCTGGGACGATTGGGCGCCGAACTGGTCGCCGCGTACATCGATCGTTGACCCCGCGCCAGCCGCGAACCCCCTCCGGCAAAAGCCCCCAAAACGCGCTGCACAGTCATGCGGATTCCGAATCACCATGCAGCACTTTTGATTTCACCTAACGACCAGTTCCACCGCTGTTACAGTCCGCCCGGCACCACCGACGGTGCCGGAAGGAAGTACGCAATGAGCAGAACACGCTCCAAGGCACTCGGATTGCTCGGTGTCACCGCGGCGGCAACCCTCACCGCACTGGCCGGTCCGGCCGCGGCGGGCATCAACGGCGTCACCGTGGTCGGGCTCACCCCCGGCCAGCAGTGTGGCGTGAGCGCCGGCTGCACCATCCAGGTCGAGACCGACGGCTTCGGCAAGCTCTCGGAGGTGGAGGTGTCGGTCAACGGCGTCTTCGTCGGCAAGGCGCTGCCCAACTGGAACGGCGTCGCCTCCATCGAGTGGCATCCGACCACCACCGGCATGCACACCATCAGCGCGCGCCACAGCGGTTCGCTGTCGAGCATCACCTACTCGGTGGGCAACGGCGGCGTCTCGCTGTGCGGCCTGCTGCCCAGCGGTTCGGGCGATTCCGGTTCGGGCGGTACCGGTTCCAACGGCAGCGGCTCGGCGCTCAGCGGTTCCGGCGACAGCGGTTCGACCACCGGCTCGGTGGGTTCGGGCTCGGGCGTTTCCGGCTCCGGCTGCTGATTTCCCCACCGGGAGCCGGGTCTGGCAGGGGCCGGCTCTTCCGGGGGGATCAGCCCCGAGCCGCCGGGCATCAGCCCTTGCGGACCTTGCTCACCGCGGCGGTGAACAGTGAATCCAGCGCCTCGGCATCGGCTTCGGCGTCGCCGTAGGACATATGGGTGACGTTGATCCGCACATCCCCCACCTGCCCCAGCAGCGTCCGCATGCTGCGCGTCAGTCCCGAACTCCCGTTCTCGGAGCGAACGGTACGGCGCAGGGCGAGTGTGTCATCCGCGTCCAGCGGCGGCGGCGGATCGAGTTCGGTGGTGACGGCGGCGGTGGTTCCGGCGTGCTCCACGGTCACGGTGCCGCAGCGCCGCAACTGATCTCGCAGGGTCGCCAGCGGCTGATCGACGCGCACCAGTTCCACGGTCAGCGTCGCGCGGGTGGCGTCGTCGGTGCCGACGCTCACCGCCGGACCGGCCGCGGGCACGGGCGGTACGCACGAGCCCGGATCGACGTTCGCTCCGGGCAGAATTCCATCCAGATCATGGGCCGCCTGATCGGCCGCACCGGGCGGTAGCTCCACGACCTCGTAGCGGCGCGGGAACGACGCGGGGTCGGGAAGCAGTCGCGCGAGGCCGCTATCGGCCCGTACCGCGGTCGCGGGGCCCTCGGCGGCGATAGGCTGACCCGAGACGGTGGTTCCGCAGGCCACGACGAGCAATCCCAGTACCGCGACTCCCCCGGCGCGTACTGATGCAGTCACGGTCACTCCGTCCACTATGCCGAAATTCGGCTGTTCACACCGAATGCCACGCCGCGTGAGCAACCTTCGGGAATGCGTGTCGCGGTCTGGCGTGTTGCAGCCGGAGTGCGGGCAGTGCACGGGCCCATGGCGCATGTGGGACCGCGTATGAGAGACAATGGGACTTGGTCGCGAAGGTGGGCCACGCAGGAAGGAGTACGCGATGGACTACGAGTCGCGAATGTACGAGCTGGAGTTCCCCGCTCCGCAGCTGTCATCCGCCGACGGCTCCGGTCCCGTGCTGGTGCACGGACTGGAGGGCTTCACCGACGCCGGTCACGCGGTGCGCCTGGCCACCACTCATCTGCGGGAGAGCCTCGAGAGCGAACTGGTCGCCTCGTTCGACATGGACGAGTTGCTGGACTACCGGTCGCGCCGGCCCCTGATGATGTTCAAGACCGATCACTTCTCGGACTACACCGAGCCCGAGCTCAACCTCTGGGCGCTCAAGGACACCGCCGGGACCCCGTTCCTGCTGCTGTCCGGGCTGGAACCGGATCTGCGCTGGGAGAAGTTCGTCACCGCCGTGCGGATGCTGTCCGAACAGCTCGGCGTGCGCCGCACCATCGGCCTGAGCGCGATTCCCATGGCGATTCCGCACACCCGCCCGCTCGGTGTGACCGCGCACGCCAGCAACAGCGAGCTCATCGGCGATCATCAGCGCTGGCCGGGTGAGCTGCAGGTGCCCGGCAGCGCGTCCTCGCTGCTCGAGTACCGCATGGCCCAGCACGGTCAGGAGTCGGTGGGCTTCTCGGTGCACGTGCCGCACTATCTGACCCAGACCGCCTACCCCGAGGCCGCGCAGACCCTGCTGGAGAACGTGGCCGAGAACGCCGGGCTCGAGCTGCCGCTCGCGGCGCTGAGTGAGTCGGCCGCGCGGGTGCGCGAGCAGGTCAACGAGCACATCGCGGGCAACTCCGAGGTGGAGACGGTCGTGCACGCGCTCGAGCGCCAGTACGACAGTTTCGTCACCGCCCAGGAGCGGCAGTCGAGCCTGCTGGCCCCGGACGCCGAGCTGCCCACCCCCGACGAGCTGGGCGCGGAGTTCGAGCGGTTCCTGGCCGAGCAGGGCGGGTTCGGCGAGAGCGGCGGACCCGAGGGCGGCGAACTGCGGTAGCCGGTCGCTGGACTCGGGGCGGGTGCGCACCCACTAACGTAGGGGCGTGCAGCTATCCGAACTCGTCCCCGATCAAGCCGTCCCCGATGTGGAAGCGGATTGGCTGTACGAGACCTTCTCCGAATGGACCGAGAGCCAGGGCCTGACCCTGTATCCGGCGCAGGAGGAGGCGCTGCTCGAATTGTTCACCGGCGCCAACGTCATCCTGGCGACGCCGACCGGATCGGGTAAGTCCCTCGTGGCCCTGGGCGCGCACTACGCCGCGCTCAATCGCGGGCAGCGCAGCTACTACACCGCGCCGATCAAAGCGCTGGTCAGCGAGAAGTTCTTCGCGCTGTGCGAGGTGTTCGGCGCGGACCGCGTCGGGATGGTGACCGGTGACGCCGCGGTGAACCCGGAGGCGCCGATCATCTGCGCCACGGCGGAGATCGTCGCCAATCTCGCGCTGCGCGAGGGCCCGAGCGCGAACGTGGGCCAGGTCATCATGGACGAGTTCCACTATTACGCCGATCCGGATCGCGGCTGGGCGTGGCAGGTGCCGCTCATCGAACTGCCGGGGGCCCAATTCCTGCTCATGTCGGCCACTCTCGGTGAGGTCGACTTCTTCGCCGCCGATCTCGAACGCCGCACCGGACGCGACACCGCCATCGTCTCGGGCGCGGAACGCCCGGTGCCGCTGAGCTTTTCGTACGTGAAGACCCCGATCACCGAGACCCTCGAGGACCTGGTCACCACCAGCCTCGCTCCGGTGTACGTCGTGCACTTCACCCAGGCCGCGGCCATCGAGCGCGCCCAGGCGCTGATGAGCGTGAACTTCGCCTCCAAGGCCGAGAAGGACGCGATCGCCGAGGCGCTGGGCGAGTTCCGCTTCGCCACCGGCTTCGGCAAGACGCTCTCACGGTTCATCCGGCACGGTATCGGCGTGCATCACGCGGGCATGCTGCCCAAGTACCGGCGCCTGGTGGAGAAACTGGCGCAGGACGGTCTGCTGAAGGTGGTGTGCGGCACCGACACCCTGGGCGTCGGTATCAACGTGCCGATCCGCACCGTGCTGCTGACCGGGCTGACCAAGTACGACGGCGTGCGCACGCGCCGGCTCAATGCCCGTGAGTTCCATCAGATCTCGGGCCGCGCGGGGCGCGCCGGCTTCGACACCATGGGCAGCGTCTGGGTGCAGGCGCCGGACCACGAGGTGGAGAACGCCCGGCTCATCGCCCGCGCCGGGGACGATCCCAAGAAGCTCAAGAAGGTCCAGAAGCGCAAGCCCCCGGAGGGTTTCGTGTCCTGGTCCGAGGAGACGTTCGACCGCCTGGTCGCGGCCTCGCCCGAACCGATGGTCTCCCGGTTCAATGTCACCAACGCCATGCTGCTCAATGTGATTGCGCGCAAGGGCAATTGCTTCTACGCCATGCGGCATCTGCTGGAGGACAACCACGAACCGCGCGCGGCGCAGCGCAAACACATTCTCAAGGCGATCAAGCTCTATCGCGCGCTGCGGGACGCGGGGGTGGTGCAGCAACTCGACGAGCCCGACGAGTTCGGCAGGCACGCGCGGCTCATGGTGGATCTGCAGCGTGATTTCGCTCTCGATCAGCCGCTGTCCCCGTTCGCGCTGGCCGCGTTCGAGCTCCTGGACAAGGAGTCGCCCACCTACACCCTCGACGTGATCACCCTGATCGAGGCGACGCTGGAGAACCCGCGGCAGCTGCTCATGGGGCAGCAGCACAAGGCGCGCGGCGCGGCGGTCGCGGAGATGAAGGCCGACGGCATCGAATACGAGGAGCGCATGGAGCTCCTCGAGGACGTGACCTGGCCCAAGCCGCTGGCCGAGGAGCTGATCTATCCGGCGTACGAGACGTACAAGGCCGGCCATCCCTGGGTGTCGGAGTTCGAGCCCCAGCCCAAGTCCGTGGTCCGGGAGATGGTCGAACGGTCGATGACCTTCGCCGAGCTGGTGTCACAGTACGAGCTGGCGCGCTCGGAGGGCGTGGTGCTGCGCTATCTGGCCGACGCCTATCGGGCGCTGCGGCGCACGGTGCCCGAGCAGGCGCGCACCGAGGAGCTCGACGACATCACCGAGTGGCTGGGCGAGCTCATTCGCCAGGTCGACTCGAGCCTGCTCGACGAATGGGAGCAGCTCACCAATCCGGGCGCGGAGACCGACACCGAGCAGGTCGCCTTCGGCGCCGAGGGCGTGCGGCCCATCTCCGCGAACGAGCGGTCCTTCCGGGTGCTGGTGCGCAACGCGCTCTTCCGGCGCGTGGAACTGCTCGCGCTCCAGCGCTGGACGGCCCTGGAGGACTTCGGCGACGAGGTCGACTGGGAGGGCGAGCTCGAGCCCTACTTCGCCGAGTACGACGAAATTCGCACGGGTCCCAACGCGCGCGGCCCGAAACTTTTCCAGGTCGAGCAGCGCGAGGGTTTCTGGCATGTGCGCCAGGTGCTGGACGATCCGGCGGGTGATCATGGATGGTCCGTCGACGCCATTGTTGACCTGGCCGAATCCGATGCGGCGGGGGAAGTGGTCTTCGACGAGCTGACGGTCACCGCGGGCTGAACTTCGCGTGAACTTCTTCCGGACCGGCGATCCAGCCTAGGGCTTATCGCCGGTTTTGTGGCGGTTTCCAGCCGCGGGGTGACGAAGTCGATGGTTCTTCGGTTCGTTTTCCGACGCCAACCGCTGCTATTGTCGCGGACTGTTGCCCGAGGCCGTTTCGGCGGCCCGAACAGTGGGGAGTTCCCTTAGATTGTCCGTTTCAAACCCGCCCGAGTCGCCCTGTCTGGTCATCGACCTGAACCGGGTCCGCGCGAACTACCGCGCGCTGCACGCCGCACTACCTTCGGCCCGAATCCGATTCGCCGTCAAGGCGAGTCCCGTGCCGGAGATCATCCGGCTACTGAACGACGAGGGCGCGGAGTTCGATGTCGCCAGCGTCGGGGAGATCGAGCTCTGCCTCGCGCAGGGGGTTGATCCGGCAGTCCTGTGCTACGGCAATCCGATCAAGAAGGCCGCCCACATCGCCGCCGCCCACGCGGCCGGGGTGCGCCGCTTCGCCTCCGATACCGAGGACGATCTGGTTCGTATCGCCGAGCACGCGCCGGGCGCGGAGATCGAACTCCGGTTCCTGGCCTCGGCTCCGCAGTCGCAGACGCCCTTCGGCGTCAAGTTCGGCTGCGCCCCGGGCGAAGCCGTGCAGCTGCTGGTGCGCGCGCACGATCTGGGACTGAAGATCGCCGGGCCGTACTTCCACGTGGGGTCGCAGCAACTCGATCCCATCGCCTGGCAGATCGGCATCGAGCAGGCGGGTTCCATCGCGGAAGCGCTGGCGGCCAAGGACATTCCCGTGACGGCGGTGAATATCGGTGGGGGACTTCCGATTTCGTACGCCGACGCGGCTCCCGGCGTGGACGAGCTGGGCGCGGTCATCGCCGCTGCCGCCGCCCGCCATCTCCCGGAACACACCGCTCTCATCGTGGAACCCGGTCGCGCCCTTGTGGGTAACACCGGTGTGATTCACGGCGAGGTGGTCAATGTTCGACAGGCGCCGGACGGGCGGCGCTGGGTATACCTCGATATCGGCCGCTACAACGGCATGGCCGAGACCGAGAACGAGTACATCGCCTACCGCTTCCAGACCGATCGCGACGGCGATCCGGTGGACGAGGTGGTGGTCGCCGGTCCGACCTGCGACGGCGACGATGTACTGTATCAACGCACGCGTGTCCTCTTACCGACCACGTTGCGAGCCGGTGATCCCATTCGGATCCTCGAGACCGGCGCATATACGGCGAGCTATTCGTCGGTGTCCTTCAACGGTTTTCCGCCTTTGACTGTTCATGTCATCGGCGCTGAGCGAGAGTGAGTTTAGCCATGACGGCAGAATTCACCGGCTGGCACGTGCTGGCCGAGTTCGGTGGTGTCGACGCGGCCCTCTGCGACGACCTCGAACGACTCGAAGCCGCACTTCGAAAATCGTTGGTCGCCGCGGGGGTGACCATCTGTGATGTCGTGCGCAAGCAGTTCGAGCCGCAGGGTGTCACCATCCTGGCGCTACTGGCCGAGTCCCACGCCTCGATCCACACCTACCCCGAATCCGGCGATATCTTCGTCGACGTCTTCACCTGCGGCAGCATCGGCGCGGGCGCGACCAAGGCCGTGGAGCTGCTCCAGGCCGAGCTCGCCCCGAAGTCGGTCAACATGGAGGTCATCCAGCGCGGGCACGCCGCGCGCCGGATCCATGAGCCGGTCGGCGAGGGCCTGACCCGGGTGTGGAACATGTCCGAGGTCATCGTGGACACCAACACCCCGTTCCAGCACATGGTCATCGCCGAGACCGAGCAGGGCCGGTCCCTGTTCTCCGACGACGATCGCCAGTCCACCGAGTTCTCGCAGCTCACCTACCACGAGGCCATGCTGGTTCCGGGGTACGCGCTGGCCGAGAAGCTGGACAAGGTGCTGATCATCGGTTCCGGTGAGGGCGTCGCCTCGCAGATGTCGGCCGCGGCGGGCGCCACGCTCGTCGATCACGTGGACATCGACCAGCTCGAGGTCGAGCTGTGCGCGGAGCACCTGCCCTACGGCTACTCGCAGGCGGATCTGGCCGAGGCGGTCGCGCAGACCGGCCCGATCAAGATGCACTACGCCGACGGCTGGGACTTCCTGGCCAAGGCCGAGGCCGCGGGCACCCGCTACGACCTCATCTGCATCGACCTGCCGGACGAGCGCGTCGAGGATGCCCAGCACAACCGTTTGTACGAGGACGACTTCCTCGAGCGCTGTAAGGCGATCCTGTCGGAGGGCGGCGTGCTCGCGGCCCAGGCCGGCTGTCAGACCATGTGGCGCAACGAAACTCTCAAGCGCTCGTGGACTCGCTTCCACAACCTGTTCGAGACCGTGGTTCCCTACGTCTCGGACGAGCACGAGTGGACCTTCATCTTCGGTACCCCCAAGGCCATCGAGGATCCGGTCGCGAAGATGACCGCCACCCTGTCGACCCTGCCGTACAAGGCGGAGACGATCGACGAGCGGGCCCTGGTCCGCGGCGCCATCGAGCCCCACGCGCTGCGCGTGGGCGCCACGGTCGGCTAGTTCGGCCCGCTTCCCGAAGCACCCGATGCCCGTGCGGATTTCGATCCGCGCGGGCATCGCCGTGTTCGGGCCCCGCACCGGTGACCCGGCGGCTGTCGGAGCGACTCGCTACAGTCGCTGCGTCAACGCTCCACTGATTCGGGGGAACATGCTCGACTCCGCCAGCACCGTCGCCGACGGTGCCGAAATCTCCGCTCTCGATACCGCTGCCCGCGAGGACATCTGGCAGGTTCCGCAGGAGTGGTGGGCCGCGGCCGCGCCCATCCGCGGGCTGGGTCCGGCCCCCACGGTCGAGCCGTATCCCCCGGCGGTTTTCGATTTCGCGAAAGCCGTTGCCTCCCAGCGCAAAGAGCTGCTCGCCTGCCTCGACCGTTCGGCGGCGCGCTACGGCGACGAACTGGCCGTGGCCGGCCGCGAGGCGCTGCGGGACGCGGCGACCTGCACACCGCTCGGCGCGGCGGCGCTCACGCTGCTGCTGCATCGACTGGTCCGCGGCGTGCACTACGCCGCCGACGCCTGGATTCTCGGGCGCGGGCCCGCCTTCGCGGCCGAAGCCGCGGTGTGCCAGGCCGAACTGACCCTGGACTGGGATTACGACACCGGCACCCGCAGCTGGAACTACCTGGTGCGCCGGCTGGATCCGGCCGAGCCGGGTCGCGGTTCCGCGCCGGACGAATTGGCCGCCGTGCGACGGTATCTGGCCGCCGCCACCGAACCGGACTATCGCGCGGCCGTCGATCGGCTGGCGGAGCTGCGCGCCGGGGGCTGCGGACTCGCCGCGCGCATCGCCGCCTCCTATCTCGCGCCGACCGAAACCCAGTGGGTCGCGGCGGATCTCGACGCGTTCGTGCCCGCGCTGGTCGACTACGACAGCCGATTCATCCTGCTGACGGCGAGCGTGAGCGAGACCGCGCAGCTGGACAAGCTGGTCGGCAAGTTCGAGGCCACGCAGTTCACCTACATCCACGGACGGAGCTCGCTGTTCGCCGCGCTCGTGCGGCTGGGGCCCGACGCGGCGCCCGCCATCGAACGCCTGCTGCGCGCACGGGAACTCGACGGGGACACCGTGCGCGAGCTGGCCCGTATCCTGGCCGGCTTCCCCACCGACGCGGCCTTCGCCGGACTGGCCGCGCGGGCCGAACAGCGCTTCGTTCCGCCGGTCCTGGTCGAGGCCGCGCACCGGTACCCGCGCCGGGCCCTGCGCATGCTCGGACCGGCCGCCGCGCGATCCGGTATGGCCCGGCACGTGCTGCGCTCGATCGCGCGGGCCCACCCCGACCTGGTCGCCGAATTGCCGGAAACCGCCGCCTATCTCGATGATGATCGGCCCCGGGCCACGCCCGCGGAACTGCCCGAGGTGCTGCGGGTGACACCGTGGACGCGGGCGCGGGCCAAGACCAAGCAGGTCACCCTGGCGAACCTCGCCGAGCCGATGCCCGATGGATTGGCCTGGCTGCCCGGCGAACGCGCGGAGTGGGAGCAGTCGGCGGTGTGGGTCACCGACGCCGAGCGCATGGACTACGCGGCCGGAATCGCGCGGGTGGTCGCGAGCGATTCCGGATCGTTCTGGAGTGCGGTGCGCTTGTTCGCGAGTGCGCCGGAAGAACTGGTGCGCCCGCATCTGGCGACCACCTCGATCGGGCGGATGTGGGACTCCGAGGCGGGTCTGCGCCGCATTCTGGCTCGATTCGAGGACGACGCGATCTCCTTCGTCACCCGTGCGGTGCAATCGAATCCGACGAACCTGGCACATCTGCTCGCCCCGGTGACCGGCGCGCACGTGACCACGCTCATGACCCGCTGGCTCGATGGCAAGCGCACCCGGCCGTTCGCGATCGAGTGGTTCGACCGCAACCGCGCCGCGGCCCTGCCCGCTCTCATCGCGGCGAGTGTGGGCAAGGCGGGCAAGGATCGCCGGGGCGCCGAGAGCACGCTGTGCTGGCTGGCCGAACGCGGTCACCGCGCGGAGATCGAGGCCGCGGCGGCGCAGCTCGATCCCCGCGCCGGCGACGCCGTGACCGCCCTGCTCGACACCGATCCCCTGCACCGGCTGCCGGCCAGGATCCCGGCCGTCCCGGCGTGGCTCGCGCCGGAGTTGCTCCCCGGTCTGGCGCTGCGCGGCAACGGCGCGGTGCTGCCGCAGGATGCGGCGCGCGACGTGTGCCAGGTGCTGGCGCTGTGCGGCCCGAACGGCGACTACGCCGGCGTCGACCAGATTCGCGCGGCCGCCGACCCCGAGTCGCTCGCCGAATTCGCCTGGAGTGTCTTCGAGCTCTGGAAGCTCGCGGACTACCCGTCCAAGGACGGCTGGGTGCTGCACGCGCTCGGCCTCGTCGGTGACGACGAGACCGCGCGCAGGCTGGGCGCGCTGATTCGCGTGTGGCCCGGGGAGGCCGGGCACGCCCGCGCCGTCTCCGGGCTCGATGTCCTCACCGCGCTCGGCACCGACGTGGCGCTCATGCAGCTCAACGGCATCGCCGAGAAGGTGAAGTTCAAGGGGCTCAAGACCAAGGCGCAGGAGAAGGTCGCCGAGGTCGCCGAAAGCCTGGGTCTGACGGCGGAACAGCTCGCCGATCGCCTGGTTCCGGAGTTCGGGCTGAACGCCGACGGCAGGCTCGTGCTCGATTTCGGTCCGCGCGGTTTCGTCGTCGGTTTCGACGAGCAGTTGAAGCCCACGGTGTCGGACGCGGTGCGCGGCGACGACGGCGCGTGGCAGGCCGCCGGACTCCGCAAAGCCCTGCCGAAGCCGGGCCCGAAGGACGATCCCGAGCTGGCCCCCGCCGCCGCGAAACTCTTCGCCGCGCTGAAGAAGGACGTGCGCACCGCGGCGGCCGATCAGATTCGGCGTTTCGAGCGCGCGATGGTGCTCGGTCGCCGCTGGACCGCCGCCGAGCATCGACGACTGTTCGTGGAACATCCACTGCTGTGGCATCTTTCGCGCCGCCTGGTGTGGGTGACCCTCGACGCCGAGGGCGCGGTCACCGGATCGTTCCGGGTCGCCGAGGATCGCAGCTACGCCGACGCGGCGGACGAGCCCATCGATGTCGCGCCCGACACCCTCGTCGCCCTGGCGCATCCCCTGCACCTGGGATCGGCTCTGAGCGAATGGGCCGAGGTGTTCGCCGATTACGAGATCCTGCAGCCGTTCCCCCAGCTCCAGCGCGAGACCTACGCGTTCGAGGAGTCGGAACTGACGACGTCCACCCTCGCCCGCCTGACCGGCATCAGCCTGCCCACCGGCACCCTGCTCGGCCTGGGCCGATTCGGCTGGGAGCGTGGGGAACCCATGGACGGCGGCGTCTCGCTCGAGATGTACCGCCCCCTGGGCGACGGGTATTCCGCGGTCATCGACATGGATCCCGGCATCATCGCCGGCGACGCCCTGGAGTTCGACACCCAGAAGATCACCGTTCATCTCACCCGCGCCGGCGCCGAGGGCTACTGGGGCCGCTCGAACAATCCGCCCGTCTTCGCCGCCCTGGACGCCGTGGCGGGTTCGGAACTGCTGCGCGAGTTGGAGATTCTGCAGAGCCGCGACAACGGCTGACCGGCAACGGATCAGGCCCGCGGGGGCTCGGGTGTGCCCGAGCCCCCGCGATCGAACGATGACACCGCGATCGAGCCCGCGTGCCGGGCGGACGCGGCAGCGGCGTGCCCGGCACCGGGAGCCGCCGACGATGGAGGAAACATGGGCGGGGACACGGTGATCGAGCTCGAACGCACCGATGAGGACAGCTGGATCGTGCCGCCGGGCTGGGCGGACAAGGCCGCCCCGTTCCGCGGGCGCGGGCCGGTGCAGATGCCGGTGGTCGATACCAAGGCGATCGGGCGCTATCGGAAGTGGCTGGCGGACGACCTCATGGCGTTGTCGGTGGCGGCCACGGCGGAGCGGCATCCCGAGCTGGCGGAGGCCGCCCGGGCCGTCATGGCCGATCCGGGGCAGGCGAATCCGCTCGGGCTCGCGGTGACCGGGGTGCTGGCCACAGCCCTGGATGGGCAGAACACGCCGGGGACATCGCTGACCGCCGGCCGGTTGATCGATGCGTGGATCGCGGGATTCGGTGCGGCCGTGGCGGCCGAGGCCGCGGTGCTGTGGGCGGAGTTGAGTGTTTCGCACCGTATCCGGGAGAGCGGGGCATCGCTGCACTATGCGGCGCATCGGGTCTCGGCTCCCTGTGCGGACGGGCTGCCGCTGCGCGCGATGACGAAACTGCGGGCGCAGCTGGCGCTGTTGAGCGAACCGGAGTACCGCGCTGTCGTACAGCGGCTCGGCGACTACCGCACCGAACATCCCGGGTTGCCGGTGCGCATGGCGACGTCGTATCTGCTTCCCACCGAACAGAACTGGCTCGATGAGGATCTCCGAGCCGGGCGGCGCGGCAAGAACGCGAGCTACTTCGGTGAAGCCTGGGCCCCACTCGTGTGTTCGGCGACGACCGCCGCCCAGCTGGCGCTGGTGCCCTTGCACAGGTACGGCATGGCGTCGCCGACGCAGACCGAATTGTTCAGCGCCCTGGTGCACGTCGGGCCCGAGGCTGCCGAGTATCTGATCGTCGCCCTGGACACCCCGGGGCTCGCCGCCGAGCAGCAGCGAGTAATCGCGCGCCTGCTGGCGCGGCTGCCCACCGATACGGCGTTTCGACTGCTGGCGGAACGGGCGGAGCGGCCGGCGATTCGGGGTGCGCTCATGGAGTCGATGCTCCGTTTCCCCCTGCGGGCCCGGCGGATACTCGCGACGGAGGTAGAGCGCACCCCGCTGCACGACGAATTGATCCGCTGGCAGGCACGCGTGGTCTTCGCACCCGAGTTCGCGGCGGAACCCGGCTCGAGCCGTGTGCCGGAGGCGGCGGCGCACGAATTGCCACGGTTGCTCGTCGAGCCGCCCTGGCAGCGTGAGCGGCAACCGCGCGCCGAGGTCGTCATCGCGAACCTCGGAACGATGCGCGCGCCCGCGACGGCGTGGCTCCCCGGAGAACAGGATGCCTGGGCCGACAACGGTTTCCGCGCCCGCGAACCGCGCGAGGGCTGGCAGGCCCGGCTCGAGAGCCTGCTGCGCGACGACCACCCCTCCGGATACAGCCTGGCCGAGATCTTCGCCGCTGGACCGCGGGAGCTGGTCGAGCCGCACCTGGCGCTACTGCACCCACTGCATTTCTGGGACTGGACCGAGATCATGCAGCGGATCCTGGGCCGTTTCGGGGACGATGCCGCCGGATTGATGGTGCGGGTGGTGGAGGCCGCGCCGGCGACCCGCGCCGAAGTCCTCGCACCGGTGACGGGGTCCGCCGTCACCACCCTCATGACCCGGCTGCTGCGCTCGCGCAGCCGGACCAGGGCCGTGGCGCTGGCCTGGTTCGAACGCCACCTCGACAGTGCCGCACCCGATCTCGTCGCGGCCGCGCTCGGCCGTCCGGGCAAGGCGCGCACACTCGCCGGGCAGGCGCTGTGGACGCTGTGCGGACGGGGACATCGGGCGGCGTTGTGCGCGGGCGCGGCCACGCTCGGGCCCGAGGCCGCCGCCGCGATCGAGGCGGAGCTGTCGAGCGATCCACTCGAGCGCCTACCGGAGGTCGTGCCCGAGCCCCCGGCGTGGGCGGATCCGCGCGCGCTGCCGCCGATTCTGCTGCGCGCCAACGGCCGTGCGCTGCCGTCCACCGCGGTGACGGCCGTGTGTACCGTGCTGGCCCTGTGCGGTCCGGACGAGGATTATCCCGGGATCGAGGTGGTCCGTGAGGTCGCCGAACCGCGGTCGCTGGCCGCCTTCGGCTGGGCGCTGTTCGATACCTGGAGACTGGCGGGATATCCGCCCGACCACACCTGGGCCCTGCACGTGCTCGGTCTGCTCGGCGACGACGAGATCGCCCGCGCCCTCGCGCCGCTGATCCGCGCGTGGCCCGGCGAGAACGCCCACGCCCGTGCGGTATCCGGGCTCGACGTGCTCGTCGCGATCGGCAGCGACGCGGCGCTCACACAGCTCAGCAGCATTGCCGAGAAGGTCAAGTTCAAGGGCATCAGAACCAAGGCGCAGGAGAAGATCCGGGAGCTGGCCGACGAGGCCGGGCTGACCGCCGAGGAACTCGCCGATCGACTGGTCCCGACCCTCGGGCTCGATGCCCTGGGCACCCACGTGATCGACTACGGGACCCGGAAGTTCCACGTGCGCTTGGACGAACAGCTCCGCCCGGTCGTGTTCGACGCCGACGGCACGCGTCGCAAGAGCCTGCCCAAGCCGGGGACGAAGGATGATCCCGAGCTGGCTCCGGCCGCGTACAAGGCGTTCACCGCGTTCAAGAAGGACACCAAAGCGGTTGCCGAGGAACAGCTTCGGCGCCTCGAGCGCGCGATGACGGCCGGCCGCCGCTGGACGCCGGACACGCATCACGCCCTGTTCGTCGAGCATCCCCTGATGGCGTCGCTCGGCCGCAGGCTGGTGTGGGTCACGGTCGACGAGCACGACGCGGTCACCGGCTCGTTCCGGGTCGCGGAGGATCTGAGTTTCGCCGATGTGCACGACGACCCGGTGACCCTGACGCCGAGCGCCCGCATCGGTATCGCGCATCCGCTGGATCTCGGTGACACCGTCACCGGCTGGTCCGAGGTGTTCGCCGAGTACGAACTGCTGCAGCCGTTTCCGCAGTTGCAGCGGGAGAGCTACACCCTCGCTCCGGTAGAGCGCACGGCGCTGACGCTGACGCGATTCGAGGGCCGCACCGTCCCCACCGTGAAACTACTCGGACTGGAACGATCCGGCTGGATCAGCGGCGGCGCGGAATACGCCGACATGGCCGTGGTCGTTCACCGGCCGCTGCCCGGGCGGCGCTCGGCGGTCATCGGCCTGGACCCGGGTATCTCGGTCGCCGAGGCTCTGCGCTGGAGCGAGCAGAAGATCACGGTCTTCGTCACCGATTCCGGACAGGAGCGCGAGTGGAGCTCGTTCCGCACCGACCATCCCTTCGGTGAGCTGGACGCGCTCACCGCCTCCGAACTCCTGCGCGAGCTGACCCGGCTCGTCGACCAGTGATGGATCCCGACATGACAATCGCACCACAGCACGAGATCGTGCACCCACCGAGCAAGGTCACCACCGCGGCGCTCGCCGAACTGCCCGAGTTTCTGAGTACACCGCCGTGGGAGCGGGGCGCGGCGGTGCCCCGGCCCGCCCTGGTCCGGAACGTGGCCGAGCCACAGCCGCTCGCGCTGCGATGGCTACCCGGTGAGCAGGCACGGTGGGCGAACCTGCCCGCGAGTACCTGGCCCCCGGTGAAGGACTGGGCGGTGGAGGTCGAGCGGCACCTCACGCTGGAGTACCTGCGCCACGGCACCGCGAAGGTCTTCGCGCTGGCGCCGGTGGAGCTGGTCGCACCGCACCTGGACGTACTGCGCGCGAACTTCCGCACCAGTCGGCAAGACGTGCTGTGCCGGTTGTTCGGCCGGTTCGGCGACGAGGTCCTCGACGCCGCGGTGGCCGCGGCCGTCGAATTCCCGCGCTCCAACGCGGGGGCGCTGCTGCCGGTGACCGGAACGACGGTCACGACCTTCATGACGAAGGAGTACCACACCGCACGCGGACGGGCGGTGGCCGTTTCCTGGTTCGATCGACACCTCGCGGCCGCGGCCCCCGACCTCATCGCGACGGCGGTGGGCAAGCCCGGGCGCGATCGGGTCCGGGCCTGGACCATCCTGCGCGCATACGCCGCGCAGGGGCGGTCCGACGAACTCCACACCGCGGCAGAGGGTTTGGGAGCGAAGGCGGCGGCGGCCTTCGCGACGGAACTGGCCGCGGATCCCCTGTTCCACCTGCCCGGGGAGATTCCCGCCCCGCCGCCCTGGCTCATCGTTGCCACGCTGCCGCCGATCGTGTTGTGCGAGCGCCGATCCGCGCTGCCGCCCGAGGCACTCGCCACCGTCTGCGTCATGCTCGCGCTGTGCACGCCGGACACCGAGTACGCGGGCATCACCCGCCTCACCGGTATCGCGGAACCGGAGAGCCTGACCGCCTTCGCCTGGGCGCTGTTCGAGCAGTGGGAACGGGCCGGCTGCCCGGTCCAGCAGAACTGGGTCTTCCACGCCCTGGGGCGGTGGGGCGACGACGAGGTCGCGCGCCGTCTCGCCCCGCGCATCCGCGCCTGGCCCGGCGAGAGCGCACACGCCCGCGCCGCGACCGCCCTGAGCGTGCTGACTGCGATCGGCTCCGGGGTGGCGCTGCGCGAACTCGACGCGATCGCCACCGACGTGAAGTTCAAGGCCCTGCGCGCCAAGGCCCGTGACACCCTCACGCGCCTGGTCGACGAGGAGGGCGTGGACGCCGACGAACTGGCCGACCGCCTCGTCCCCCACTTCGGCTTCGCCGCCGACGGCACGCTGCACCTGGACTACGGCCCCCGCGCCTTCCACGTCACCCTGGACGAACAGCTGCGCCCCGTCGTCCGCACCGCCGGCGGCTCCCCGCGCCGCACCCTGCCCACCCCCGACGCCCACGACGACCCCGTACTGGCACCCGCGTCGTCGAAGCGATTCACTGCCCTGCGGAAGGCGCTGAAAACGACCGGCCCCGAGACTCTTTCCCGCCTCGAGCGTGCGATGACCGACGGCAGGCGCTGGACCCGGGACCTGCACCTCGAGCTGTTCGTCGACCACCCCGTGCTCGCCCACGTCGCCCGCCGCCTGGTCTGGGCGACCTACGACACGAGAAACGCTGCCCTCGAGTCGTTCCGGATCACCGAGGACGGCTCTCTGACCGATCTCGACGACGCGCCCCTGGTTCCGACCCCGGGCGCGCTCGTCGGCGTCGCCCACCCGACCCACCTCGCGGAGTCCCTGCCCGCCTGGCGAAAGCTCTTCTCCCACCACGCACTCGAACAACCGTTTCCCCAGCTGCACCGTCCACCCGAGCTGTCCGTGGACACGGGGTACTGAGCACCTGGCGTTCGCGCTGCGGCAGCGCCGCGAGCAGCGGGCGCACCGACATAGCGTCCTCGAGCAGTCGGTAGCTGGGCTCCTCCGCCCCGAAGGTCTCGACGACCGCGACGGACGCGACTCCCGCCGAAGGCGTTGCGGTCCTTGACTGCTGTCGGGAATGATTCCGTCGCGTTGCGCGCGAGCGCCGAATCGGACGCGCCGTCCAGGGCGGCGAGCGCCGCGGCGGCGATGTCGTATGACCGACCACCGCGGTCGCGGCGAACCGCCCTCGCGCGAGATTTCCGCCGAGTTCGGTGATCACGAGTGCGGTGATCAGGTCCTGACCCGCGTGCTGCTGACCGCGAACGGTGGCGAGGACCTGTTCCGGCCGGAGCCCATCGTTTTCGGCGTCCCCGGCCCGATCGCGGCGTCGGAGGCGCTGCGCGACCTCGCCCACCTGGCCGGGTGAGGCCACCGCACCGGTGTCGGTGCGGTTGTTTACAGTCGGGGCCGAATTACGAACGTGGAAAACGGGGTTTCATGGGTGCACAATCGCGACGCCGGACCGTCGGGGAGGTCAGTGCGGCGTCCGAGGACATTTTCGACCCGACGGCGGTGCAGCGGCGGGGGTTGCTGTACCGGGCGGGATCGGTGCTCGAGTTCCCGGGTCCGGGGATATCCGCGGACGAGGCCGCGGCGCGCGCGGAGTCGTGTGCGGCGTATTACGCGCCCGCGGTGGAGTGGATCGAGGCGAAGATCCCCGTGAGCGGGGGACGCGGGCTCCCGGCGGAACCGGGGCCCCTCGGCGCGGTGCCCGTCGACGTGGCGGCCGGCATGCTCTCCCGAATCACTCAGCTCGGGTGGCGCGCCACGAGCAAGCAGCGGGCGCAGGCCGACGCGGAGACCTTGGGGCTGCTCGAGCACTGGTACCACGAGCGAGGTATCGAATTCATCGTGGAGGCGGTGCTGCTCGCGGGTTCGCATCCGCTGTGGTGGAAGGAGATCGGCTGGCACCGTGACGACGCCGGCGACGATCTGCGGCGCATTCTCGGGCCGGTTCGCAATCGGCTCTCGGAGTTCGAGCCCGGCGACCCCGCGCTGAACGCCGTCATCGAGGTGATGGAGCGGTACCGGGCAGACGATCTCCTGGGTCGCCGCGCCGTCATCGCCGCGGTGCTGCTGCCGTGGCGCCGGGACTGGGTGTCCGCCGCCGTCGCGAGCGCCGCCGATCCGCGCGACCACGGGCACGCGAGCGTACTGGTCGACGCCGCCGCCGAGCCGGACCAGCTGATCGCGCTCGGCCGGGTGCACAGCGGTATCAGTCCCGAACCCGGGGTCGCGCTGGATACCGCGAAACAGGCGATCACACTGGTCAACTCGTTCGGATTCGACATCGCGCCGCTGCTGGCCTCCTGGATCGACCACTACACGGTCAAGGAACGCAAGATGCAGGCCCCGATCGCCGACGTGCTGGCGGTCATCCCGACGGACGCCGCCTTCCAGGAACTGATCGCGCGCACCGGAATACCGGTGGTGCTCACCGCGCTGCGGCAGGCCACCGAACGCTTCCCGCGCCGGGCGCTGCGCCTGCTCGACCCCGAGCGCGACGCCGACACCCTCCGGGAACTGGTGCACGATCGGCCCGAACTGGCCCGCGAGCACCTCCCGCACCTGCCCCCCGCCACCGCCGACCTGGTGCGCGCCGCACTGGAACCGGCCGCGCCCGTCGACGACGACGCGCTCCCGGAGATCCTGCGGACGCCGCCGTGGCTGCGCAAGCGCCCAAAACAGGCGACACTCGCCCTGTCCGGTCCGGCCGAGGTCCGCTGTGCCTGGCTGCCGGAGGAACGCGCGCGGTGGCTGGCGGGTGTCGACCTGTCGAACCACAAGCCCCGTCCCGATCTCCGGGCGCACATGGCCACGCGCGCACTCACCCCCACCGACCTCGTCGAAATGCTGTACGCCGGACCGGAATTCACCCGTCCGCTGCTGCCGGGAGCGACGATGCAGTACGTGTGGGACCGCGCCGATCCGCTGCGCGCGATCATCGCCACCTACGAGACCGAGGCGTACCCGCTGGCGCTGTCCGCCGCCCGCGCGTTCAGTCGCGAGGTCCCCGACATCATCATGGCCTTCGAAAGCCCCGAGGTGGTGGCCCTGGCGGCACAGTGGCTCCAGCGGCGCACGCTGCGCGCGACGGGTGTGCGGTACCTGCGACGGCACGCCGGCTACGCCGCGCGCGTACTGATTCCGGGAGCGGTCGGCAAGGGCGTCAAGGAACGCCGGGTGCACGGTCGCACCCTGCGCACACTGGCCGAACTCGGCCATCTGACCGAAATCAGAACGGCCGCGGCGGAGTACGGCCCGCCCGCGGTCGCCGCGGTCGAGGCGGTGCTGGCCCTGGATCCCGCCGCGGATCTGCCCGCCCGGCTGCCCGTGATCCCACCGTGGGTGAATCCCGCCGCGCTGCCGCCGATCACGCTGCGCGCCAACGGCCTGCCGCTGCCGCCGGCGGCCGCCGAGCACGTCATCACCATGCTGCAGCTCGCGCTGCCCGGCGAACCCTACGTGGGCTTGGACACGATCCGGCAGCACTGCGACACCCGATCGCTGGCCGACTTCGGCTGGGAGCTGTACCAGCAGTGGTGGCGGGCGGGCGGTCCCACCAAATTCACCTGGATCTACGAGGCGCTCGGCGCGCTCGGGGACGACGACACCGTCGCCCTGCTGCTCGCCGACATCCGGGAACGGCGCTCGGACGCGCGCTCGGTGAGCGCGCTGGACGCCTTCGTCACCCTCGGCAGTGACGCCGCGCTGCTGGCGTTGAAGACCATCGGCGACAAGGTCAAGACGCATCGGGTGCGTGAGGGCGCGCAGGCGCGCATCACCGACATCGCCGACCGGCGCGGACTCACCCCCGATCAGCTCGCCGATCGCCTCGTGCCGGACCTCGGACTCGACGAGAACGGCACGCTGACACTGGATTTCGGTCCCAGGCAGTTCATCGTCGGATTCGACGAACGGTTGCAACCCACCGTGGCGAACCTCGACGGCACCACCGTCAAGGCACTGCCCAAGCCGGGGGCGAAGGACGATCCCGTCTTGGCCGCGCGGGCGCACAGCACCTTCCGCGCCATGAAGCTCACCGTGCGCACGATGGCCGCCGATCAGATCAAACGGCTCGAGCGCGCCATGGTCGAGCAGCGGCGCTTCACCGTCGAGGAATTCCGCACCGGCTTCATCGCGCACCCGTGGCGCCGGCACATCACCCGGCGGCTGGTGTGGGGCGTGTACGAGGGCGAGAAGCTGGTGTCCACCTTCCGTATCGCCGAGGACCGCACCTGCGCGGACCAGGACGATCGGACGCTACCGCTGGCCGAGGACGCCGAACTCGGCATCGCGCACCCGCTGCAGTTCGCCGACGCGGTCCCGCTGTGGAGCGAACTGTTCGCCGATTACGAACTGCTGCAACCGTTCGAGCAGCTCGGCCGCGCGGTGTACCCGGTTCCGCCCGAACTGCTCGGCGACCACCGCATCCCCGACGACGGCACGGCGGTGGACAGCACCCGGCTGCTGGGTCTCACCGCGCGCGGGTGGCTGCCGCCCAAGAACACCGACGGCGCGCACATGTGCGACTTCGAGAAGCCGCTGCCCGGCGGCCGCTTCCTGTCGGTGTCGGCCAGTCCGGGTCTCATGGCCTGGGATCCGCGCGCGAATCCCACCCAGCACCTCACCGCCCGGCTGTGCCGTTCGCACCGCCACCGCGGGGACATCACCTTCGCCGACCTCGACGAGGTCACCGCCTCGGAAGTACTGCGCGACATCGCGTGGCTGAAAGCAGGAGCCCAGTGACGACGACCGAACACCTCCAGCGCCCGCCCGCCGAAATGCGCTGGGCCGCGGACCTGGCGCGGCTGCGCGAGACCGATACCGCGCCCCGCCCGCCCGGCTGGGCGCTGAGCGTGGACGCCGCCAAACGCTTCATCGTCGGCGACCCGGCGCTGGGTATCGCCAACAAGTTCGTCGGGGACGCCTCCCTGGTCGACCGCGCGCTGGTGAGCCTGGCCACCACGCGCGGGCTCCTGCTGACCGGCGAGCCCGGAACCGCCAAATCGCTGCTGTCCGAACTGCTTTCCTGCGCCATCTCCGGCGACTCCACGCTCACGATCCAGGGCGGCGCGGCCACCACCGAGGACCAGATCCGCTACGGCTGGAACTACGCGCTGCTGGTGTCGGAAGGCCCGTCGGAGCGATCCATCGTGCCCGCGCCCATGATGCGCGGCATGCGGGACGGCAAGATCGTGCGCTTCGAGGAGATCACCCGCTGCCCGCTCGAAGTGCAGGACTCGATTCTCTCGCTGCTGTCCGACAGGGTGCTGGCGGTGCCCGAACTCGGTGAGATGGTCTACGCCACCGAGGGTTTCAACGTCATCGCCACCGCGAACACCCGCGACCGCGGCGTCAACGACATGAGCGCCGCCCTCAAGCGCCGGTTCAACTTCGAAACCGTCTTCCCCATCGGCGATTTCGGCGCCGAACTGGCACTGGTGGAGGCCGAGGCCGCCGCGCTGCTGCGCCGTTCGGGCGTTCCGCAGGCCCCGCCCCGGGACGTGCTCGAGGTACTGGTCACGACGTTCCGCGAACTGCGCACCGGGGCTACCGATTCCGGCACCCCGCTGGATCGCATGTCCTCGGTCATGAGCACCGCCGAAGCGGTCTCGGTCGCGCACGCGGTCGGCCTGCGCGGCTGGTACCTGCGGGGCGAGGCCGGGGACGGCGCGGACATCGTGCACTGCCTCGCGGGCACCGCCGCCAAGGACGACCCCGACGATCTGGCCCGGCTGCGCCGCTATCTGGAGCAGCAGGCCCCGCGCAAATCGGGGCGCGCCTGGAAAGCCCTGCACGACGCCCGCTTCCAGCTGCCGGGCTGACAACCGTGCACGCTGAAGCGATAGCGGTGGGCGCGGTGCGGGTAACCCTGATCGGTGTGCGCCACCACAGTCCGGCCTGCGCGCGGCTGGTGCGCGACACCATCGAGGAACTGCGGCCCGCGCACGTGCTCATCGAGGGCCCGGCCGACATGAACGACCGGCTCGAGGAGTTGCTGCTCGGGCACGACCTCCCGATCGCGGTGTTCACCAGCTACCGCGACGACGAGCACCGGCACATGTCGTGGGCGCCGCTGTGCGACTACTCCCCCGAATGGGTGGGACTGCGCGCGGGCCGCGACGCCGGCGCGCAGGTCCGCTTCATCGACCTGCCCGCCTGGCATCGCGCCTTCGCGGGCACCGAGAACCGGTACGCCGACGCCGAACGCCGCTACGAACGCGCCGTCGAGCGCCTGTGCCGGGCGTTCGCGGTCGACAACATCGACGCGCTCTGGGACCACCTGTTCGAGCTGGGCGACCCGGGCACCCTGCCCGATCGCCTCGCCGCCTACTTCGAACTGGTCCGCGGCGACGATGACGCCTCGGACGGCGACCTCGCCCGTGAGCGGTACATGGCGGGCTGGCTGGACGCCGCCATCGCGGATCTCGAGAAGCGCGAAGCGGCTTCCGGCCCAGCGCATATCGTCGTGATCACCGGCGGCTTCCACCGTCCCGCTCTGGTGCGCCATCTTCACCGTCGATCTGAAACCGGCGACCCGGCCGACATTGGCCGCAGCGGCGACGGCGAGCACTCCGGCGCGGCCCCAGGTTCCGAGCCGAGCCCAGCCCTCGATCCGGTCCGATCGAAGGCCGATCAGGATGCATCGCAGCCGGGCGGTGAACCCGAATCCACCACGGAACCAACCACATTCGAGCCGGACGGGAATGATCCAGCCGGGATGATCCGCACCGACGCCACCGCGGGTGCTCCGGCGCTCGATCCGGCCGGGTGGCCGATCGTTCCCGCGCCCCCCGCCACCGGGACCGGCGGCAGCTACCTGGTGCCGTTCAGCTTCCGGCGACTGGACGCCTTCACCGGGTACCAGTCCGGGATGCCCTCGCCCGCCTACTACCAGCAGCTGTGGGAGGTCGGGGCCGACGCGGCCGCCGAGGGGATCACCCGGTCGGTCGTCCGGCGGCTGCGTGAACGCGGGCAGGCCGTGTCCACCGCGTCGCTGATCGGCGCGCGCACGCTCACCGTGGGGTTGAGCAGGCTGCGCGGGCACGAATCACCCTCGCGCACCGATGTTCTCGACGGACTGGCCGGCGCGCTCATCACCGAGGCGCTGGAACGACCCCTGCCCTGGACCGGGCGCGGGCACCTGCCCGCCGGCACCGAACCGGTCGTACTGGAGATGGTCGCCGCGCTGTCGGGCGACACCGTCGGCCGCTTGCATTCGGGCACCCCGCATCCCCCGCTGGTGCACGACGTGGCGCGGGAACTGCGGCGTCACGGCATCCCCGAGGAGGGCCGTCACACCCTCGATCTCGCCACCGGTCCCGGCGGGGCAGCCAGCCGCCTGCTGCATCGGCTGCGGGTGCTCGGGATTCCCGGGTTCACGCGCCGCGGCGGACCGGCCCTCGGGCGTGCGCCCGAGCTCACCGAAACGTGGTTGCTGACCAAACAGGATCTGCGGCTGCCCGCCCTCATCGAAGCCGGAGCGCTCGGGGCGACCTGCGCCGAGGCCGCGGCGGCCCGGCTCGGCGAACGCTTCGCCGCGGCCGGATCCGATACCGGCGAACTCGCGGAAGTGCTGTTCGACGCCACCCTGAGCGGGCTCTCGGAGCTGTCCGGGCGCATCGTCACCCAGGTGCGCGCGCTCGTCGACGCCGCCGCCGCGCCCACCGGCCTGGGCAAACTACTGGCCGTGGCCCTCGGATTGTGGCGCTACGACCGGATATTCGGGGCCGCGCAGTCGCCGACCCTGGCCGTGCTCATCGACGCGGCGGTGCTGCGCCTGCTGTGGTTGCTCGAGGGCGTCCGCGGCGGTCCCGCCCCCGCCGACCGCGAACTGCTGAACGCCGTCGCCGCCGTCCGGGACGCGGCACTGCACGCCGCGCCGGTGCTCGGCATCGAGCGCGCCGACCTGGCGGGGGTGTTCCAGCGCTGCACCGCCGCGGACCGGCCGCCCGCGCTGCGCGGTGCGGCCGTGGGCGCGGTCGCGGTCCTCGACCCCGCGGCCGGGGTGAACCTCGCGCACTCGGTGCGGCTCGCGGGCACGCCCGAGATGCTCGGCGACTTCCTCGCGGGACTGTTCGCGCTGGCCCGCGAGCAGCTGCTGGAAGAAGCGGCACAGGATGATTCGGCCGGCGCGGGCGAACCGCTGCTCGCCGTCCTCGACGAACTGGTCGCGGGCTTCGGCGATGAGGAATTCCTGGCCGCGCTGCCCGCGCTGCGCCTCGCGTTCGCCTGGTTCCCGCCCCGGGAACGGGCCCGGATCGGCGAACGCCTGCTCGCCATGCGCGGGCTGACCACCGATGTGTCCGCGCTGCTGCGCCTGGCGGCCGACGCCGAAACCCTGGCCCACGCCCGCGCGGTCGAACTGCGGGTCGATCATCTGCTCGCCGAGCACGACCTGCTGCCTCCACCGCGCGAATCCCGTTCCCCCAGCACAGAACTCGAGCCCCACGCATGACCGAACTCGACCCGGCCCTGGAACGCTGGCGGCTCGTTCTCGGAGCGCCCGGCGCCGCGATCACCTGCGGCGTCGCCATGAGCTCCGGCGGCGCCGAGCGCGACACCGCCCTGGACTGGCTCTACGAACGCGACGAGGACCTGGACCGCCGCGACATCCGCCGCACCGGCGGCGACGGACCCTCCATCGTGCACGCGGTGGACTGGCTCGACGACATCCATCGCCTTTTTCCCAAGAGCACCATCGAGCGGCTCGAGCGGGACGCCGTGCAGCGCTTCGGATTACACGAGGTGCTGACCGACCCGGGCGTCCTCGAGCGCCTCGAACCCAACGCCGAACTGCTCGGGGCGGTCCTGCGCACCAAACACCTGATGAACCCCGAGGTGCTGCGCATGGCCCGGCGCATCGTCGAGCAGGTGGTGCGCGAGCTCATGGAGCGGATGGCCACCGAGATCCGGGTGTGCTTCACCGGCACCCGGTCACGGCGACCCAGCCGCATCCCCCGCGCGGCCGACTTCGACTTCGCGAAGACGGTGCGCGCCAACCTCGCCCACTACCGGCCCGAGGAGAACCGGCTCTACGTCGAGACCGCGCACTTCCGGGCGCGGACCCGGCGGAACATGGACACCTGGCAGGTGATCCTGCTGGTGGATCAGTCCGGCTCCATGGTGAATTCGGTGATCCACTCCGCGGTGACGGCGGCGTGCCTGTGGAACCTGCCCGGCATCAAGACGCACCTGATCGCCTTCGACACCGACGTCGTCGATCTCACCCGCGACGTGGAGGACCCCGTCGAACTGCTCATGCGCGTGCAGCTGGGCGGCGGCACGAACATCGGGCGCGCCCTCGCCTACGGTGCGCAGTTGATCGAACAGCCCCGGCGCACGATCGTCGCGCTCATCAGCGATTTCTACGAGGGCGGGGACGCGACCTACCTCGTGCGCACCGCCGCGGACATGGTCGCCGAAGGGGTGCACGTGCTCGGGCTGGCCGCGCTGAACGAGGACGCGGACCCGGAGTACGACCGGCACACCGGGCAGCGGCTCGCCGACGTCGGGGTGCACATGGGCGCGATGACGCCCGGCGAACTGGCGAACTTCATCGCCGAGAAGATCGGATGACCCGGATGCGCGCCGACCTGCTCGCCCTGACCGACGACTCGCTGATCTCACTCGCCAACCGCGGCATCTTCAAACGCGCGCTGAAGGAGAACGGCTCCGCGCCACCGGCACTCACCGAGGACGCGGACGGCACGGTCCGGGTCCGGTTCGCCGACGGGACCGACACCACGCTGCCGCCGGGGGCGACCCTGGAAGCCGCACCGTGCAGCTGCGGCGCGACCTCGGTGTGCCGTCATCGCGTCATGGCGGTGCTGGCCTACCGCGACGGCTCCGCGTCCGACGCGGCCGGGGACGATCCCGGAACCGACGCGGAGCCGGCAGCGGCGACGACCGATCCGGAACCCGCTGCGGCACAGCCCCCTTGGTCACCCGGTGAGTTCACCGACGACCAGCTGAAGGACCTGCTAGGCACCCGCGCTTTCACCGCCGCGCGCCGCGCGCATCGGGCCGGGTACCGGGCGACCGTGCGCCGGGCCACCGCGTCCGACCCGGTCGCCTCCGTCGAATTGTCGGCGGTGACAGTGCGTTTCCTGGTCCCCGGCGATCTCGGGTATGCTCGGGCCGACGCCGCCCGCGGGGCGCGCACCGACGCCATCGCACTGGCGGTCTGGGCCTTCCGGGCCGCGGACGCGGCGGATCCGGGGCAGGCCCGGCTGGAGGTGTCGGTCGGTGCGGCCGCCGACGGCTCCGCGGCCCGCACGGCCGCGGCGAGCGTGCTGGATCCGCTGACCGATCTGCTCAACGACGGTGTGACCCATGCGGGTCCGGCGCTGCCCGGGGTGTTCGGCGCGGCGCAGCGCACCCTGGATCAGGCCGGCGCCCGCTGGCCGCACGACGCGCTCACCGATCTGCTGGATCAGCTGACCGCCTACCGCGAACGCAGCGCCCGCCACGATCCGCTGCACACCGCCGCCCTGATGACCGAACTCGTCGCGCGGCACCGCGCCGCGTCCCGCGCGGCGGTCACCGCCCTGGGTACCGAGGAGGCCGCGCAGACCCCGCTGCGCCACCTGCGCCTCACCGGCCTGGGCGCGCGCATCACCGGCGACGACGAATCCCGCGGCGTGGAGGTCTATCTCGCGCATCACGACGCCCGCCTGGTCCTGGCGCTGCGGCACGACACCACGATCGCCGAGGGCGCGGAGCCGCCGAGCGCCGCGAGCCTGGGCAACCGCCGCACCGGCGCGGCCCGCCTCCGCGACCTCGCCGCGGGCAACGTGGTCACCGAATCCGCGGTGCGCTCGGCCAATCGCAGTGTGCGCCTGGCGAACAGCCGCGTGGCCCGCACCTCGGTGCTGCCCTCCGCCGGCGACTGGTCCACCCTGCCCCCCGAACTCCTGCTCACCGACCTGGACGCCGAGTCGGCCCGCCTGGCCGCCCTACCCCCCGCCCTCATCCGCCCCCGGGTGCGCGGCGAGTCCGTTCGCGCCGTGGTCGTCACCGACGTCACCGCCGTGCACTATCTCCCCGGCGACCAGCGCCTCGAGGCCACCCTGCACGCCCCCACCGGGACGGTGACCCTCTCCCACGCCCATTCCGGCTTCGCTCCGGGCGCGGTGGATACCCTCGCCCACCTCCTGTCGGGCGAATCCGGCCCGGTCCGCTACGTCGCGGGCGCCCTGCACCGCGCCCACGGCCGCCTGGTCCTGGATCCGACCGCGGTGGTCGCCGGCGACACGGTGTACGTCCCCTGCTTCGCGACGGCCGACACAGCCCTCCCCCCGACTACTCACCAAGGTGATCACTCACCCCTCACCGCCGCCGTGACCGCCGCCCTCGCCCTGACGGCGGAGGTCCCCCACCGCGGCGCACGCCACCTACCCCCCAGCTGGTTCACCCGCGCCGCCGAGTCCGCCGCGACCCTGCGCCGCCTGGGCCTCCCCACTGCTGCCGCGACCCTGACCACCCTCCACGAATCCCTCTCCGCCCCAATCCCTCCCACACCCCTCGACACCTGGGCGACAGCCCACCTCCGCCTCCTGCTCACCGCCGACCAACTCTGACGCCCACGTACAGCGAGGTAGCCGTCCTTCGGCGACAGGGTCGAGGGGCGGAACCCGCTCCGCCGCGGGCGTGGGCACTTCGTCGCGGGTTACCGGCGGAGTCACGGTCTCCGGTGAACACGACACCCGAGGATCATCGGCCCCGGTCGAACGCGGGCGCCTGCGGCAGCGGGCCCGCAGCCGCAGGTAGGAACCCGGAGCGTCGATCACGGCGAACCATCGGTTTCGTTACCGAGATCCGTCAGCGGTCAGGCGGTTTCGGTCAGCAGGACCAGGTCGCGGCGCCAGGAGGCGCACATCTCTACGTACGACGGCAGGCGGGCGACCCTGAACTCGGTTGCGGACCAGTCTTTTTCAGCGACGGCGGCGGTCCACACGTAGGTCCAGGCGTAGGTCTCGCGGTCGCCCGCGTGCACCGGGATCGGGCACAGGTCGTACTCGTCGTCCTCGAAGGCGTCCAGTACCCGCCACTCGGGTGGGGTCAGGCCGTGCAGCAGGAAGCCGAGGGCGACGGCGGCGGGGGCGGGCACCAGGCCCGGGTACACCCGCTCCGGCAGCGCCGCCACCCGGCGGCCGGACGCGGTCGCCGCCTCCAAATCCGTTGTGCGGCCGAGCAACTCGTGCAGCACCGCGGGAAACTGCAGCGTCCCGTAGACGAACAGCGGTTCGCCTGCGGCGGGCTGCCGGCGGCGCGCCCAGCGCCCGGCCGAACTCATCGCCCGGCCAGCCGCGCGAAGATCGCCGGATCGTGCGAGTTGATCACGGTCAACTGGTGGCCCTGTGCACGCCGCAGCTCACGCAGGCGCTGCTGGTTCTCCCGGTAGGCCCCGCGCACCAGCGACCCGGTCTCGTACAGCTTGACCTGCCACGGCGTGTGCGGCTGCTCCGGATCGATCGAACTCTCCACCATGAACGAATCACCGGCGTGCAGCAGCCAGCCCCGGCCGGAGTCGATGGCGTAGCCGACGTGCCCGCGGGTGTGCCCGATCAGCGGCACGGCCAGAATCTCCGGCGGCAGACCTGGCAGGTCGCGCACGGTGCCGAAACCGAACCAGTCCTCGCCGCCCTCGACCTCGTTCACCATCCACTTGGGTCCGTGCGCCCACTGCGGTGCGCGATAGCGCAGGCGCTCGGAAATGGTGGGCAGCGCCATGGCGGCGCGAAACTCGGGGCCGTGCACGTGCACCGTGGCCTCGGGGAAGTCGGCGAGCCCGCCGGAGTGATCGAGATCCAGGTGCGTGAGCAGAATGTGCCGCACGTCGCGCGGGTCGTACCCGAGTCGCTGAATCTGCCGCACCGCGGTCTCGGCCTCGGCGAGTTTGGCGCCCAACGCGAATCGCGACAGGCCCACCATGCGCCCCGGATCCCGCACGCAATCGAGACCGTAACCGGTGTCGACCAGGACGAGTTCGTTCCGGGTCTCGATCAGCAAACAGTGATCGACGAGCCCGAACCCCATGGTGCCGCAGTTCAGATGGTGGATCCGCATGGGCTCGAGCGAACCAGAAGGCACCGAACCGGTCAATTGGAACCCCGCACGGCCCGTATACGCGCACCCCGGAGCGCCCCGCGCGGGGTGCGCACGATCACACGCGCGGCGCTCAGTGCGGCCGATGGCTGCGAATGATCTCCGCGAGTCGTTCGTAATCCTCGCCCCGCGCGGTGGACGAGCGATACGCCAGCCCCAGTGTGCGCCCGGGCGCGGGCGCGGCGAAATGCGCGATATCCAAAGTACCACGCGAGGTTTCGGCCCGGACCGCCATCTCCGGGATGAGCGAGACCCCGAGATCGCCCGCGACGCACTGCACCACGGTCGCCAGCGAGGCCGCCCGGGTGTCGCCCACCGCGCCCGGATGCGCGTCGGCGGACCGGCACAGGTCCAGGGTCTGGTCGCGCAGGCAGTGCCCCTCGTCGAGCAGCAGCAGCGGCAGCGCGTCCAGGTCGGCGGGCCGCAGATCCTCGCGCCCGGCGAATTCGTGCCCGCGCGGCACCACGAGGACGAATTCCTCCGCGTAGAGCGGAATCTCGACCAGACCGGACGCGTCGGTCGGCAGCGCGAGCAGCGCGACATCCAGCACACCCGAGCGCAGCCCGTCCAGCAGCCGCCCGGTCTGGTCCTCGATGACATGGGGCACGAGGGTGGGCAGCTGCCTGCGCAGCTCGGGCAGCAGCGTCGGCAGCACATACGGGGCAACCGTGGGAATGATGCCCAAACGCAGTGTGCCGCCGAGCCCGGACCCCGCGGCCGAGGCCACGAAACGATCCGCCGCCTCGAGCGTCGCCATGGCCTGTGACAGCAGCCGTTTGCCCGCCGGGGTGACCAGTACGCGACGCGTACTGCGTTCGATCAGTTGCAATCCCAGTCCGTTTTCGAGCGATGCCAGGGCCTGGGATAACGTGGGCTGGCTCACCCCCAGCCGGGCCGCGGCGGTACCGAAGTGGCGATACTCGGCGATCGCTACGAACGCACGCAGCTGCGACAGGGTCGGCTGATAAGTTTGATCAGTCACGCCTATCAGTATAGTGCGACCGATCACCTTTACCTTTTACCGAGGTCGAGGCAAGATCGTTCGCAACAGTCACGACACGATCGCATCGACTACATAGAGGAGCAAGCATGGCCCTGCTGACCATCGGCGACCAGTTCCCCGCCTACAACCTCAAGGCTGTCATCGGCGGTGACCTGACGAAGGTGAACGCTCAGCAGCCCGACGACTACTTCACCCAGATCTCGAGCGACGACTACGCCGGCAAGTGGCGCATCGTCTTCTTCTGGCCGAAGGACTTCACCTTCGTGTGCCCGACCGAGATCGCCGCCTTCGGCAAGCTGAACGAGGAGTTCGCCGATCGCGACGCGCAGGTGCTGGGCGCTTCGGTCGACAACGAGTTCGTCCACTTCCAGTGGCGTGCGCAGCACGAGGACCTCAAGACTCTCCCCTTCCCCATACTGAGCGACCTCAAGCGTGAACTGGCCGCCGCCACCGGCGTTCTCAACGCCGACGGCGTCGCCGATCGCGCCACCTTCATCATCGATCCGAACAACGAGATCCAGTTCGTGTCCGTGACCGCGGGTTCGGTCGGCCGCAACGTCGACGAGGTGCTGCGCGTGCTCGACGCCCTGCAGTCCGACGAGCTCTGCGCCTGCAACTGGAAGAAGGGCGACCCGACCATCAAGGCCGGCGAGCTCATGACCGCTTCGGTCTGATCACCCCGCACGTTCGATCGACACCGCGGCACTGATCGCCAAGTAGTCTACGACCCAAAGGATTTCGCGCTGTGACCATCGAGAACCTGAAGAACTCCCTCCCCGAGTACGCCAAGGACCTCAAGCTCAACCTCTCCTCGATCGCCCGCACGACCGTGCTGAACGAGCAGCAGCTGTGGGGCACCCTGCTCGCGTCGGCGGCTGCCACCCGTTCGGCCACCACGCTGCGGGAGATCGCCGAGGAAGCCGCCGACACGCTGTCGGCCGAGGCGTACAACGCCGCATTGGGCGCCGCCTCGATCATGGGCATGAACAATGTGTTCTACCGGGGTAAGGCGTTCCTGGACGGCAAGTACGACGATCTGCGAGCGGGCCTGCGCATGCAGATCATCGGCTCGCCGGGGGTCGACAAGGCCGATTTCGAACTGTGGTCGTTCGCGGTGTCCTCGATCAACGGCTGCGCACACTGCCTCGAGGCGCACGAGCACACCCTGCGTGAGGAGGGCGTGTCCCGTGAGGTGATCTTCGAATCGCTGCGCGCCGCCGCGATCGTGGCCGGTGTCGGCCAGGCCGTCGCCACCACCGAGGCCCTGGCCTCGGCCGCGGTCTGATTCGCGATCCCGCGAGTCCGGCTCGAATCGTTCGATCCAGCGTTCCCGAATGGGGCCGCACACCGTCCGGTGTGCGGCCCCATTTGTTTGTCACAAGTTGTTTGCCATGAGTTAGCCGAATTGCGATCACCGATCGGCAACGTTGACCGTTTAACCCGAAATATCCCCTTAGACTCCCCCGCATGCCCACGCGCTCCCGGACCAGCGCCCGGCGCCGCTGGCGCACATTCTTCGCCACGTCGGTCATTGTCGCCACGGTCGCCGTCGCCGGAACCGCGCTGTGGCTCAACAGACAGGAACCCGAGCGGGAGACCCCCGCAGCGGCCGATCCCACCGGCACCCCGCTGCCCGACGCACAGCGGGCGCGCGCCGATCTGGACGGGCTCAGCGTCGCCTGGAATCGCAATTGGGAATCCTACGAACGCAATGCGTTCGGCCCCGGCTGGTCGGGTCACGGCGGCGAGGCGCCACTGGCGAACGGCTGCACCGCCCGGGACGTGGTGTTCAAACGCGATCTCACCGATGTGCGCCTGGCGGAAAGCAATTCGTGCATGGTATTGACCGGCACCCTGCTCGATCCGTACACCGGCGAACGCCTGCCGTACGACCGTTTCAAGGCGTCGAGCATCGAAATCGATCACGTCGTCGCACTCGGTGACGCCTGGCGTTCGGGCGCCTCGCACTGGGATCAGCGACAGCGGCAGAATTTCGCCAACGACGTCGGCAATCTGCTGGCCGTCCAGAAACAAGCGAATCAGGACAAAGGCTCGAAGACCCCGGATCAATGGAAACCGCGGCACGATTACTGGTGCGAATACGCGCGCCGCTGGGTGGCGGTGAAATCGCGCTGGAATCTGAGCGTGCAGCCCACCGAGAAGAGCGCCCTGTTCGAGATGCTGGGCACATGCTCACCTCCCACTAATCGGTAACCATCGGTAAGCTGAGCTGCCATGGGCACTCCAGAGAGCGATGGCACCCAGATCGAGGTCGTGCGCGTGTTCACCGATGCGGCGGGCCGGTTCGGCAATCCGCTCGGCATCGCGCGCGCCGGCGACGTGACCGGGGCCGATCATCAGGCGCTGGCGGCGCGGGCGGGCTACAGCGAGACCGTGGTGGTCGAGGAACCGGTCGACCACCGGGCCAGATTGCGCATCTACACCCCCGCCGTCGAACTGCCCTTCGCCGGGCATCCGACCGTCGGCACCGCGTGGTGGCTGGCCATGCTCGGCCATCCGGTGGATGTGATCGACGTCCCCGCCGGGCCGGTGGACGTGGTGGCCAACGACGGGCTCACCTGGATCCGGGCCCGCTCGGAGTGGACGCCCAAGTTCACCTTCCACGAGTTCGACGACGCGGCCCTGCTCGAAACCCTGGACCCGGCGGACTTCACCGAGGGCGCGCACTACGCGTGGATGTGGGCCGACGAGACGCACAGCCGGGTGCGGGCGCGCATGTTCGCCCCCGCCCTCGGCGTCCCCGAGGACGAGGCCACGGGCGCGGCGGCCATCGCGCTGACCGCGAAACTGCAACGCGGACTGCGTATCACCCAGGGGCAGGGCTCGCACCTGTTCACCGAGTGGGACTCCGACGGCTGGGCGCGGCTCGGCGGGCGCGTCGTCGCGGACCACCCGGTACTCATCTGATCCGGTCGCGCCCAGTACACCCTTCCCGCGGAAAATCGGTTGCCGAATACGTCGGTGCCCGATGAGATGGTGGATCGCACACTCTCGCGATCCCCCGCACTCCGCATCGGAAGGACTTCGCCGTGTCCACCCTCGCCGCCCCCACGGGCACGCCGGTCCCCCGTCGCGCGGGAACCCGCGAATGGATCGGCCTGAGCGTCCTCACCCTGGCGTGCCTGGTGTACGCCATGGACATGACCGTGCTGCACCTGGCGGTGCCGCAACTCAGCGCCGAACTCCGGCCCACCGGTCAGCAGCTGCTGTGGATCATCGACGTCTATGGGTTCATGGTGGCCGGTCTGCTCATCACCATGGGCACGCTCGGCGACCGGATCGGCCGGCGGCGACTACTGCTCATCGGCGCCGCGACCTTCGGCGCGGTCTCGGTCCTGGCGGCCTTCGCGCCGACCGCGGAGACCCTGATCCTGTGCCGCGCGCTGCTCGGCATCGCCGGCGCCACCCTCGCGCCGTCCACACTCTCGTTGATATTCAGCATGTTTCCCGATCCGCGCCAGCGCTCCCTCGCGGTCGGCACCTGGGTCAGCGCCTTCTCCGCGGGCGGCATCGCGGGTCCGATGCTCGGCGGACTGCTGCTCGAACACTATTGGTGGGGATCGGTCTTCCTGCTCGCGGTACCGGTCATGGCGCTGGTGCTGGTCCTCGGACCCCGGGTGCTGCCCGAGTTCCGCGACCCGGAGCCCGGCAGGCTCGACCCGGTGAGCGCGGCCCTGAGTGTGCTGACGATGATCGCGCTGGTCTTCGCCATGAAGAAGTTCGCGCAGGACGGCCCGGGCGCACTGCCGCTGCTGGCCGTGGCGATCGGCGTACCGGCGGGGGTGCTGTTCGTGCGGCGGCAATTGTCGCGGCCGGACCCCATGCTCGATCTCCGGTTGTTCGGCGGCGCGCTGTTCCGTACGGCGCTGGCCATCAACGTGATCGGGGTCTTCGTCGCCTTCGGGTACTTCCTGTTCGTGGCGCAGTATTTCCAGCTGGTGCTGGGTTTGTCGCCGCTGCACGCGGGCCTGGCGATGGCGCCCTCGAGCGTCGGGTTCCTCGTCGGCTCCCAGGCCGCGCCGCGCCTGGTGCGGGTGGTGCGCCCGGCCTACCTGATCGGCGGCGGCATGGGCCTGGCGGCGGTCGGCCTCGCGCTGATGACGCTGCTGAGCGTGTCCGGCAGCCCGGTTCCGGCCGTGCTGGCCTCGGTGCTCATCGCGCTCGGCCTGGCCCCGGTCTTCGGCATCACCACCGAGCTGATCGTCGGATCCGCGCCGCCGGAGAAGGCGGGCGCGGCGTCCGGGGTGTCGGAGACCGGCGCGGAACTCGGCGGGGCGCTGGGCATCTCGATCCTGGGCAGCCTCAGCATCGCGATCTATCGCCGCGATCTGGCCGACACCCTGCCGCCGGGGGTGCCCGACGCCGATCTGGTGCGCGACACCCTGGGTTCGGCGGTGGAGGTGGCGGCGACGCTGCCCGGACCGCTGGGCGAGGCGGTCCTGGCCGCGGCGCGGGACGCCTTCATGGACGGGGTGCACCTGATCACCGGGGTCACCGCGGTGCTCTCGCTCGCGCTGGCCGCGATGGCGCTGGTGCGGCTACGGCAGGTGCCGGCCGGGGAGCTGTCCTCGGCGCACGGGGAGTGACAGCTCCCCGGTTCCGACGCGAAACCGGCTCGCGCGCAGTCGAACAGGCCCCGTGCACTCGGGTGCACGGGGCCTGTCCTGTCGAAACTCCCGGCTCGTCTCAGCCCAGCGCGGCGGCGAAGCCCGCGGCCAGCTCCGCGACCTGTTCCTCGGTGATGACGAACGACGGCGAGATCTGCAGCGCGCCCTGACCGGCCGCGCGGCCCGAGATACCGTGTGCGCGCAGGGTTTTCACGAACGGCATCGCCTCGGCCGGATCGGCCAGCTGCACCGCGGCGACCGCGCCGAGCCCGCTGCGGACCTCGGCGACGCGGGGGTGCGCGGCCAGCGGCGAGAAGTGCTCGTGCAGCAGCGATTCCAGGTTCTTGCTGGCGTCGAGGAGGTTCTCGCGCTCCATGATGTCGAGGTTGGCCATGGCCGCGGCGGCCGCGGCGGCGTGCCCGCCGTAGGTGTAGCCGTGCCGGAACCAGGTGCCGCCGGCGAAGAACGGCTCGGCCACGCGCGGGGCGATGAAGACCGCGCCCATCGGGATGTAGCCGGAGGTCAGGCCCTTGGCGGTGGTCATGAGGTCGGGCTGCAGGTCGAATCGCGACGAGGCGAACCAGGACCCGCCGATGCGGCCGAAGCCGGTGACGACCTCGTCGGCGACGAAGAGGATGTCGTTCTCCCGGCAGATGCGGCGCACCTCGGTGAGGTAGTGGTCCGGCGGCAGGTACACCCCGCCCGCGCCGATGATCGGCTCGGCGAAGAAGGCCGCGATGCGGTCCGCGCCGACCTCGTCGATGAGCGCGAGCAGCGCCTTGGGATCGTCCCAGGAGATGGTGCGGGCGTCGGGCATGAACTCGCCGTAGCCCTCGTGGTTGACCGGGATGCCCGCCAGCGAGGTGCCCGCCACGTGCATGCCGTGGTACGCCTTCTCGCGGCCGACGATCAGCGTCTTACCCGGCTGTCCCATGACGTTCCAGTAGCGCCGCGCCAGTTTGGCGGCGGTGTCGATGCCGTCCGAGCCGCCGGAGGTGAAGAAGATCTTGCTGCCCGGGACCGGGGCGATGGCGGCCAGGCGCTCGGCCAGGTCACGCAGCACCGGGGAGGCCAGGTCGCCGAAGTTCGAGTAGTGCGCGATGTCGCCCAGCTGCGCCGCGACCGCGTCGGCGATCTCACGGCGGCCGTGCCCGACATTGGTGAACCAGAGCCCGGCCGTGGCGTCGAGGTACCGATTGCCGGCCTCGTCCCAGATCTGGGCGCCCTCGCCGCGCGCCACCACGAACGCCCCACCACTTTCGACCGCGCCCATATCGGCGAAGCCATGCCACAGTGAACCCATCCCGCACCTCCGTACACCGACACCGGCCGCCCCTCGCCGGACGCGCCGAACCACCCCACCATCACACCATTGCGACCCTGAGCAGCCTGAACTACCCCCGTACATACCGGTCGGCCGGTCTTGGGTCAGGCGGAGGCGGCGGCCACCAACATGAACGCGGTACCCAGATCCATCACCACGTGCGGCAGCACGACGGTCGGCCCGGCCGCGCCCACCGGATGCGGAAACATATGCCGCAGTAGGCCTCTGGCGGCGGGCACCGACATGATCACCGCGTCCGCGACGAACAGCCCCGCCAGCGCGAGCATGGGCGCGGGAGCCGGGCCACCCCCGGAGTGATGGCCGCCGGTGTGCCCGCTCATGGCGTAGAGCATGGCCGCGGCCGCCACCACGTGATAGGCGAAGGCGGTGACGCCGGCGCCGGGCACCACCTCGCCCCCGGCCGGCTCCCCCGCCCGCCACCGGGCGACGCGCGCGAGCAGCAGGCAGGCGTAGACCACCGTCATCGCGGTGAGCACCCCGTTCAGCGCGCGCGGATCCGCCGCCGGGAAGACCAGCATGGCCAGCATCACCAGGCACATGAGCAGGTGCGCGGCATCGGATTCGCGGTCGGCCACCCCGCCGCGGCCGGACCCCGGCCCGGTGCGGCCCGCGAGTTCGGCGGCGACCGGCCGCACCGCCGACAACCGCGCCAGGACGATCAGCGCGGCGACGGTGAACGCGAGCACCGCCGCCCACCGCAGCGCACCGTACTGCTGCACGAATTCCGCCACAGCCCACCACCTCCCACCGCAGCGAACAGGCCGCTTCCATGCTCGCATCGCGAACGGTTCCGGATCCCCGTTTCGCGGCAACCGCGTGGGAGCCGCGGCGAAAACGCTTCCGGCGCCGCCCGATACCGAGGTGCTCGCTCGCCGGAGGCCGTGCGCCGATGATCACTTTCCCGTCCAGAACTCCGGGGATGCGCTAAGCTTCAGTCCGACTGAAGGATGCGAGCTCGCTTCCAATTCACTTGGAGCGCAACACGAAAGGCTCACCATGAGCGACCAGGGTGTCACGTTCATCAACGCGATCGAACTGCCCGCCGATCAGGTGGACGCGTTCATCGAGCAGTGGCGCGAACGCGCCGCGCTGATGCGCACCGCACCCGGTTTCCGCGACGTCCGCCTGCACCGATCACTCCTGCCGGACACTCGATTCCAGCTCGTCAACGTCGCGCACTGGGACAGCGCCGAGGCCTGCGAGGCCGCGGGCATGAACCCCGCGGTGGTGTCGTCCGTCGACCGCGCCCGCCAGGTCGCGACGGCCAACCCGGGCCTGTACGAGGTGGTCGCCGCGTTCGAGTAGAACAATTACTCGAACAAACGTTCTACTCGAGGTATCGTTCCGGGCCATGCCGGAACTCTCACGCCGCGACTGGGCGACCATGAACCTGGAGCAGGTTCGCAGGCAGCTGCTGGACGCGGCGGCCTTCGGCAAATGGCTCACACCCGAGCAGCTCGAGAACGCCGCGGGCAAGATCGGCGAGGGTCTGAAGATCTTCCTCGCCGAGACCCAGAACCGCGGTTAGCGCTGCGGCTCAGCGCATCCGGAACACCGGGCCGCGCGATCCGCACGGTCGGCACAAGCACGCGGCGCGGTCCGGGCGAACGCGCACACCGACAGACCAGGCGGTATCGATAGCCTGGGCGCATGCGCATTGTGGTGGACGACCTGTCCGATCCCGAGGTGATCGGGCTGCTCGCGGAGCACGTCGCCGAGATGGCGGCGCACTCGCCCGAGGACAGCATGCACGCGCTGGACGTGGACGCGCTGCGTAAGCCGGACATCACCGTCTGGTCGGTGTGGGAGGGGGACGAACTCGCCGGCTGCGGCGCGCTCAAGGAGCTCGACCCAGAACACGGGGAGATCAAATCCATGCGGCTGCGGACCGCGTGGCAGGGGCGAGGCGTGGCCTCACAACTGCTGCTGCACATCCTCGACCAGGCCCGGGAGCGGGGCTATCGGCGGCTCAGCCTGGAAACCGGGGCGAGCGAGTTCTACGCGCCCGCGGTGCGGCTGTACACACGGCACGGGTTCGTCCCGTGCGGGCCCTTCGCGGACTACGAGCTCGATCCGCACAGCGTCTTCATGACGCGCGCGCCTCTCTGAAGAACTTGCCCACGAAGCCGTTCGCCGCCGCGACCCCCAGCGCGAGGATCACGAAGAACACCACCATGAGCGCGAGACCGCCGGACATCGCGAGATAGCCGCGCTCCCGGGGATCGATGAACGGGTAGGGGTACCAGTCCACGATGGGACCGCGGATCAGGGTGTACACCCCGTAGACGATCGGGAACACCAGCCAGTTGCCGATCAGGCGCGCGCTCAGCGTGATGGCCGCCGGCACCAGCAGCCAATCGACCAGCAGGACCAGGGGCATGACGCGGTGCAGGTAGGTGTTGAGCCACTGCTCCTGCAACTGGACATCGATGTCGGCCAGCAGCAGCGCGTACACGATGCCGGTGATGACCAGGTACAGCGTGGCCGCGCCGCGCACGACCTGCCAGCGCCGGTCGCCCGGGTCGCGCAGCGCGCCGACCAGCAGCACGACCACGCCGATCACGTTGGAAAGGATCGTGAAGTAGCTGAAGTAGTTCGCGACCGAATAGGCCGGATCGTCCAGGCCCTTGATCGGCCCGTACGCCAGCGCGAAGACGCCGAACGCACCGAAACCGAGGCGCAGTAGTCGGATCCACAGCGGTGTGCCGGCCGCGTTGCTCATCGCCCGATCGTCCCACGACACGGGGGCGAAACGCGGACGATACGCCGATACAGCACACATCGGGCAACACCGGTCGGCCCGAAACGCCCCACCGCGCCGACCGGCCCGGGACGGACTTCGCTAGGCTTGACGACGCAATGACCAGGACCGCCGCCACCGTTCGCGAGCTTCGATCCCGCCTGGCCGACCTCTCGATCCGCGACGAGCATCGTTTGCGCCGTCGCCTCGACAAGGCCCGCGGCGGCGACCTCACCGAACTCGAAACCGAGATATCCGCCGCCGCCGCGCGCGTCGACAATCGTCGCGCCGCCGTACCCGAGATCCGGTACCCCGAACAGCTACCCGTCTCCGCGCGCCGCGACGACATCGCCGCCGCCATCGCCGCCAACCAGGTCGTCATCGTGGCCGGTGAGACCGGGTCCGGCAAGACCACCCAGCTACCCAAGATCTGCCTGGAACTCGGGCGCGGGGTGCGCGGCACCATCGGGCACACCCAGCCGCGGCGACTGGCCGCGCGCACGGTGGCCGAGCGGATCGCCGAGGAACTGAACACCGAACTGGGCGACGTCGTCGGCTACACCGTCCGCTTCACCGATCAGGCCTCGGACCGGACGCTGGTCAAGCTCATGACCGACGGCATCCTGCTCGCCGAGATCCAGCGCGACCGGCTGCTGCGCCGCTACGACACGATCATCATCGACGAGGCGCACGAGCGCAGCCTCAACATCGACTTCCTGATGGGCTACCTCAAGCAGCTGCTGCCCCAGCGGCCCGACCTCAAGCTCGTCATCACCTCGGCCACCATCGACCCGGAGCTGTTCGCCCGGCACTTCAGCGATCGGAACGGCACGCCCGCACCGATCGTCGAGGTCTCGGGGCGCTCGTATCCGGTGGAGATCCGGTATCAGCCGCTGTCGCTGGAGGTTCCGCTCACCTCCGACGATCCCGACGACGACAACACCGAGGTGGTCGACCGCGACCCGACCGACGCCATCGGCGACGCGGTCCGCGAACTGCTCGCCGAGGGCGACGGCGACATCCTGGTCTTCCTGTCCGGTGAGCGCGAGATTCGCGACACCGCCGACACCCTGCGCGACATGCGCCTGCCGCGCACCGAGATCCTGCCGCTGTACGCGCGGCTCTCGGCCGCCGAACAGCACCGGGTCTTCAGCGCGCACACCGGCCGCCGCGTCGTGCTGGCCACCAACGTCGCCGAGACCTCGCTGACCGTGCCCGGCATCCGATACGTCATCGATCCCGGCACCGCGCGAATCTCCCGCTACTCCCTGCGGACCAAGGTGCAGCGCCTGCCCATCGAGCCGATCTCGCAGGCCTCCGCGCGCCAGCGTTCGGGCCGCTGCGGTCGCGTGGCGGACGGCATCGCGATTCGCCTGTATTCCGAGGACGACTTCGAATCCCGGCCGCAGTTCACCGAACCCGAGATTCTGCGCACGAATCTGGCGGCGGTCATCCTGCAGATGACGGCCCTGGGCCTCGGCGACATCGAGAGCTTCCCGTTCGTGGAGGCGCCGGACAGCCGGGCCATTCGCGACGGCATCGCGCTGCTCGAGGAACTCGGCGCGCTGGCCCGCCGGTCCGAGAAGGCCACCGCCCCCGAGGTTCCCGACACCGGCCTGAGCCTGACCGCCATCGGCCGGGAGATGGCGCAGCTCCCCGTGGACCCGCGCATGGCCCGCATGCTCGTGGAGGCGCACAACACCGGGTGCCTGCCCGAGGTGCTGAAAATCGTGGCGGCGCTGTCGATTCAGGACGTGCGTGAGCGCCCGGTCGAGTTCCAGCAGGCCGCCGACACCAAGCACGCCCGCTTCCACGTCGAGGGCTCGGACTTCCTGTCCTACCTGATGCTCTGGGACTACCTGTCCGAGCAGCGTAAATCGCTGTCCTCCAATCAGTTCCGCCGCATGTGCCGGGACGAGTTCCTGCACTATCTGCGCATCCGCGAATGGCAGGATCTGCACGGCCAGTTGCGGACCATCACGCGCGGGCTGGGTTGGTCCACCGAATCCGACCGCGCCGGAGGGGATTCGCACGAGGAGCGCGGCGGCGAGAACGCCGGTGGCGCGGCGCGATCGGACGCGGGTCGCCGAGGCGCGGCCGACGGTACGCGTTCCGGCGGGCGCGGCAGACGCGGGCGCGGGACGGCCGCGGCGGCCGGTGACAACTCGCCACGCGGTTCCGGCGACGGCGCCAAGAACGCACGGGGCCAACGCGGTTCGGCGGGCGCCGGCGCGGCGGGCAACGAGTCGGATCGGTCCGGCCGCGACGCCGCGCAGGCCGCGGCCGCCGATGCCGCGCGCCCGTGGGACACGACCTCGATTCACCAGGCGTTGCTGTCCGGGATGCTCTCCCACATCGGCGTGCGCGAGGCCGAGAGCCGGGAGTTCCTGGGCGCGCGCAATGCCAAGTTCATGATCTTCCCGGGCTCGTCGCTGGCCAAGAAGGCCCCGCGCTGGGTGATGGCGGCCGAGCTCGTGGAGACCTCGCGTCTGTGGGGACGCACCGCCGCGCGCATCGAACCCGAATGGGCCGAGCGCCTGGCCGGGGATCTGGTGAAACGTACCTACTCCGAACCACACTGGTCGTCCAAGCGCGGCGCGGTGCTGGCCTACGAGCGGGTCACGCTGTACGGCATTCCGCTGGTGACCCAGCGCCGGGTGGACTTCGGGCGCATCGATGCCGAACTCGCCCGCGAACTGTTCATCCGGCACGCACTGGTGCAGGGCGAATGGCAGACCCGGCACGAGTTCTTCGAGCGCAATCGCGAATTGCTGGAGGACGTGGCCGATCTCGAACATCGCGCCCGCCGCCGCGACATCCTGGTCGACGACCAGGTGCTGTTCGACTTCTACGACGGGCGCGTCCCCGCGGACGTGGTGTCGGTCCGGCACTTCGACGCCTGGTGGAAGCAGGCCAAGCGCGCCGATCCCGCGCTGCTGGACTTCACCGCCTCCACCGTGGTGAACGAGGACGCGGCGCTGCTGGATCCGACCGCCTTCCCCGACAGCTGGCGACAGGGCGAGCTGATCCTGCCGCTCACCTATCAGTTCGAGCCCGGCAACGCCGATGACGGTGTGACCGTGCACATTCCCATCGCGCAGCTGGCACACGTGCGCGCGGTCGGCTTCGACTGGCTGGTGCCCGGTATGCGCGAGGAACTGGCCACCGCGCTCATCAAGACCCTGCCCAAGCAGCTGCGCCGCACGGTCGTGCCCGCACCCGACTACGCGAAAGCCGCACTGGCACAGCTCACCCCGCGCGCCGAACCGCTGCGCACCGGCATGGCCCGGGAACTGTCGCGGCTCGGCGCGATGACCGTCGCGCCCGCCCAGCTCGACCCGAGCGCACTGCCCGATCACCTGCGCATGACGTTCGCCGCGACCGATGCCGCGGGCACCCTGGTCGACCGCGACAAGGACCTGGCCGCGCTCAAATCCCGTCTGGCGAACCAGGTCTCGAAGTCGGTGGCCCGCGCCACCGCGGCCGCGGAACGCGCGCCGGCGGCGGTGTGGACCTCCGAATCGCTCGGCACCCTGGAGCCGACGGTGCGCCGTCAGGTCGGCGGCCAGACCATCACCGGTTATCCCGCACTGGTTCCCGAGGGCGAAGGCGTCGCGGTCCGCGTGCTGAGCTCACCCGGTGAACAGGCCGCGGCCATGCGCACCGGCACCCGGACGCTGCTGCTCAACGCGCTGCCGACCTCGGCGCGCTCGGTGACCGCGGCGCTGCCGCCCACCGATCGCCTTGCGCTGAGCCAGAATCCGTACGGATCGCTGGACGGCCTGATCGAGGACTGCCGGGCCTGCGCGGCGGACGAGCTGATCGCCCGGGCCGGCGGTCCCGTGCGCAGCCCCGATCAATTCAAGGCGCTCGTGGAGCAGGTGCGGCCGAATTTCACCACGGCCGTGGCGCAGACCGTGCGCCTGGTGGTGCCCGTGCTGGCCGAGGCGCACCGGGTGCGCGCGGCGCTCGCGGACAATCGCGATCGCGACGCGGGCGACGACGTCCGCCACCAGCTCGACGATCTGGTGTTCCCCGGCTTCGTGTCCGAGTGGGGCAGTGCGCGATTGCGTGAGTTGCCGCGCTACCTCGAGGGTGCGCGGCTGCGGCTCGAGGCGCTGCCCGCCGCGGCCAATCGCGACCGCCAGGGCATGGCCGAGCTCGATCGCGTGCACGCCGCCTACGACCGGCTGCTGGAACTGCTGCCCGAGGGGCGACGCGGCGGACGCGATGTCACCGAGATCTGGTGGATGATCGAGGAATTGCGGGTGAGCCTGTTCGCCCAGCAGCTCGGCACCCCGTACGCGGTGTCGGTCAAGCGCATCGAGAAGGCGATCGACGCCGCGCGAAAGCCCCCGGCCAAGCGCTGATCTCGGGCTCGGGCGGGGGCTCGCGGGTGTTCGATGGCGGGCCCGGTGGGCCGGGCTCGCCGACGGGTCAGTCCGCCGCCGCGCCCACCGCGTGTTCGGCGCGGTGCTTGCGGAGTTCGGCGATCTCGTGCTCGAAATCCTCGGCGGAACTGAAGGATCGGTACACCGAGGCGAACCGCAGGTACGCGACCTCGTCGAGATCGCGCAGCGGACCGAGAATGGCGAGACCGACCTCGTGGCTGGGCACCTCGGGGGAGCCCTTGGCGCGCACCGCGTCCTCCACCTGCTGCGCGAGCAGGTTGAGGGCATCGTCATCGACCTCGCGGCCCTGACAGGCGCGGCGCACACCGCGTATGACCTTCTCGCGGCTGAACGACTCACTCACACCGCTGCGCTTGACGACCGACAGGATCGCGGTCTCCACGGTGCTGAACCGGCGCCCACACTCCGGGCAGGCACGTCGCCTCCTGATGGCGCTGCCTTCTTCGGCCTCACGTGAATCGACAACCCTGGAATCGGGGTGGCGACAGTACGGGCAATGCATCCGTGATCCTTCGTCGGGGCCTGGGCTCCTCAGCAACCCCGAGGATACCCGGACGAGCGCCACCGGCGTGCGTCCGCCCGGGTGCCGAGCGTCGATCAGAGGGTCAGCCGCCATTCCGCGGTCATGTCACCGAGAAGATCCGGGAGCCGGCGCAGCAGCCGACCGGCCGCCAATTTGTCCGAGAAGGGTTCGGCGAGAACGGGTCTCGCAACCACCTGGTTCACCGACAGTTCGAGATAGCGGGGCAGCAGGTCGTTGGTGATGTAGTGCCACCGCGTGTCGCGGTCGGCCCAGTTGAAGTTGGGCAGCGGCGTGCGCAACGACATGGTGCCCGCGGTGATCGTGGTGGGCGCGAACACACCGGGGGCGCGCACGCCGGGCACCGCCGCCTTGCCGGCAACCGTGCTGACGTAGGTCAGCACCCGGCCCATAGCCCCGCGACCGGCGGCCGTGGCGTCCCATTGATCGGCGATGATCTGGTTCTGCTCCCGGTCGGTCATGCGCAGGGCCGCGTCGGCCAGCCCCGCCGGGGTGCCGGAGTCGATGCCGCGCCACGCCAGGACGGCGTTCTCGTCCAGGACCCCGGCGCGGTACATCTCCTCGATGGCGGGTTGCCCCTCGGCGGCGTACGCCTCGTGCATCGGCACCTGGTCGAGGAAGATGTGCTTCTGCATGATCATCAGCCGGGTCTGGTACCAGGCCAGGTCCGCGGCGGTGAGGCGCTCGCCCTCGGTGCCGAGCAGGCGGAGGTCGGACGGCAGCAGATCCAGTAGTTCGGCCGGGGTGCCGCGCAGCAGATCCGCGACGGTGTTGCCCACCTGGTGCACGCCCGGCACGCTCACGACGGCGGCGACGTCGCCCATGTCGAAGAAGCCCGAGGCGAAGGACCCGCCGGCCAGCCCGGCCAGGCCCACCCAGTAGAAGTCCGGATGCGCGTTGCTCAGGCGCAGGTAGTTCACGTAGACCTGGATGAAGGTCCGCGAGTTGGCCGCCACGCCGCGGTCCGGGTCCCAGGCGGCGAGATCGATGTCGGCGTTGCGGGTGGCCGTGGTCAGCCAGTACTGGTGCAGGAGCGTGGCATAGCGGCGCGGGGCGATCTGCGCGGCGCGGGCCGCGTCGACGGCGACGCGCAGCTCGTCGGGATCCAGCGGCAGGGCGGGATGCAGGCCACCGCCGCCGGCGCCGTCACCGTTGACCGACGGCAGATCCAGATAGGCGGCGTAGGCGGGTTCGGCCTGCACCGCGGGTGCGGAGACGAGTCCGGCCAGCAGGCAGGTCAACAGCACCGTCACGCGCAGCGCGCCGCGCACGCCGCGTCGGCCGCCCGGTGCGGTTCCCGACGAAAACGGGTGGTGCCCCGTGCCTATGGTGCCGTGCGCCATTGCGCCCCCTTGTTGCGGTCGATGCGAGATGTGTGACCGCACACCGGGCAGGCTGTCCCGGCGCGAATGTATCCGCGGTCACATCCGAGGGCAACTTAGCAACGCGTTTCATTTTTCAATCTATATTTCCGGCCACCACGCGGATGTCCGGAAAACGTGGCGTGAGCGGGCAATCGGCGAGCGATCCTCGGCCGGCGATGCTTCCCCAACGCCACCGGACTGCGATCGGCCCGCCGCCCGCCTATCTGGCGGGCTGGGGCGCGGGCACGATGTCCACGACCGGGATGGTCTCGGCGCCGAATTCGCCCGCGCGCAACTGGGCCAGACCGACCAGGCCGGCCACGGCGACCGCGGTGAGCAGGGCCGAGACCGCGAGGGCCGCGAAGCCGATCTGCGCGCGCTGCACACGATTCAGCGCGTGTGCGCCGCGGGCGTGCCCGGCGACGCGGTGGGTCGCGCTCACGCGCGGGCGCGCGAGCGCGCGCCGATCGAAGGTGAGCACGCGGGCGGTGCCCGCGGCCTGGCTCGGGACGCCGTCGGCGCGCAGCTCCCAGGGGAGGCTGTCGAAGCCGAGATCGCCGCCGAGAGTATCGAATTCGATGATCAGAGTGCCCATCGAACGAACCTCCATGGGATACGGGCCGGTGGGCCCTGGACGATTGACTCGCTCATGTGTTCGAAGAACTGATGTTCGAATTTCTACCACGCCCTGCCGACAAAGTCGCGCATTTGCCCGACATGCGTCGAACAGATGTTTGATCAGTCGGCCGTCGCGGTCTACAGTCGAGGCACAAGATCCCCGGAGCCGTGGCAGGAGTCGCCGCGGGGTTGCGAATTCCGGTGAGACACAGCGGTGAACGGAGGACTGCGGCGGTGAGCGAACAGGGCGGTGTGGAGAGTGAGAGCGGCCCGGCGGACCACGTCGGCGACCGCGGCACTGAAACATCCGGCGCGGCGGCGGATCTCACCGTGCGTCAGCGCAAGGTGCTGGAGGTCATCCGCACCTCGGTGAGCGACCGTGGCTATCCGCCCAGCATCCGGGAGATCGGCGACGCCGTCGGGCTCACCTCCACCTCCTCGGTGGCACACCAGCTGCGCGCTCTCGAGCGCAAGGGCTTCCTGCGCCGCGATCCCAATCGCCCGCGCGCGGTCGACGTCCGAGGGCTGGACGAGACCGCCGTGCGCGCGACTTCCGGTGTGGCGCAACTGCGTCCGGTCACGGCCGAGGCCGAGTCGGGCGATCACCCGGCGCCCACCTACGTACCGGTCCTGGGTCGCATCGCGGCCGGTGGCCCGATACTGGCCGAGCAGGCGGTGGAGGATGTCTTCCCGCTGCCGCGCGAACTGGTCGGCGAGGGTTCGCTGTTCCTGCTGAAGGTCGTCGGCCAGTCCATGATCGACGCCGCCATCTGCGACGGCGACTGGGTCGTGGTCCGCCAGCAGAACGTCGCTGACAACGGCGACATCGTGGCCGCGATGATCGACGGCGAGGCCACCGTGAAGACGTTCAAGCGCACCGGTTCCCAGGTGCTGCTGATGCCGCACAACCCGCTGTTCGAGCCGATTCCGGGCAACGACGCCCAGATTCTCGGCAAAGTCGTCACGGTCATCCGCAAGATCTGACCGTGCACGGACTGCCGTGACCCGGCGGCCGCCCCGCAGACCGGGCGCCGGGTCACGACAGTCGTGGTTGCGAGCTTGTGGGCCCCTGCGCGGGACTCAGGTGACGACGCCGGTCCAGACCGCGCGCGAGCCCGAATCGCCCACCCGATAGATCTGCACCGTCGCCGCCGTTCCGGCCGCGATCGCGAACACCGCCACCAGCGCGAGCGCCGCGCGGCCCACCGGCCGATCGCGGCCCGCCCGCAGGTGCACCACGACCACCGACACGGCCGCGAGCAGCAGCGGAACGACGTAGAAGAGGGTGTCGTCACCCAGGTTCGCGTGCTCCTCGATGGCCGGGCCCCCGCCGCCCAGCCGATCCTGAAGCCATTCCCCCGCCGCCGTGGTCAGCGGCGTCAGGACGGTGACCACCGCCGCGAGTGCGACGGTCAGCCAGACGAACCGGTGCCGCGCCGCGGGCCACAGGGCGCAGAGCACGAGCAGCACCGCGGTCAGCGGCACGAGCACGACGAGGCCGTGCACCAGCAGGACATGGGCGGGGAGCCCGCGAATTGTGGACATGTCGACGCCCTCTGTTCAGCACCTCGGCCAACTCCGGTACCAAGAACAACGTAGGCGGGACCGCGCCGGTTCGACACGGAAAAGGGAGAACGCGCGGACGCGTTCTCCCCGTCGCCCGCGTGGATCTCCGTGATCGGCCCGGGTGATCAGTGCGAGTCCGGCTGCGCCCCTTGGGTTCCGGGGTTTCTCTGTTCCGGGGCGGGGACCTGGTCGCGGGTGATGCGGCGGGTCACCGCGTCCGGGCGCTCGATCCGGGTCGTGGTCTGTTCGTCATCCGAACGGTCGGGGATCGCGGACAGCAGCACCGTCGTCTCCGAGTCGCCGGGGCGCGAGGTCTTGGCCGGGCCGGTCATGGCGGGCGACGCACCGCTCGGCGGCTCGATCAGCGTCGAGCCGACCAGCGACCGATCGCCCGTGCTCGACACCGAACGCACCGGCGGCTCGCTGAGCGAGGAGCCCGCCAGGGGCTGATCGTGCGGCGACGCGGTCGGCCGGTCCTGGCCCGGACCGGTCAGCCGGACGGAACCCGGCTGCGGGTGATCGGGATTCAGGCCGACGAGCGGCTGGTCGTGGTTCGCGCCGAGCAGAGACGGATCGTGGGTGGCCGCGACCTGATCGGGCGGTTCCGGGCGCGCGGGCGACGCGGAGCCGGGCGCGGGGCTCGGGGAGCCGAACGCGGGGGCCGGGTTCGGGGTCGCGGGTGCGGTCAAGGTCACGGGCGGCAACTGCACCGAGGCCGCGGGCGCGGGCGCATCGGCCGAGAGCGCGGCCAGGGTGTAGGGCGCGGGGGCGGCGGGCTGCGGCATGGCGGGCCCGGCCGGCTGCGCGGCGGCCGGCGAGTTGGCCAGGGCGGCGGCGTCGCGGGCGAAGCCGAGGACCTCGTACTGCGCGCCGATGGTCATGGCCGCGCCGTTCTTGCCGTGCGCGACGAACGCCTGGTTCGGGCCCATCACGCGACGCAGCGATTCCAGCCAGCGATGATCCAGAACACGACAATCCGCCCAGGGGAAGTACTCGAGGCCGGTGCGCAGATAGAAGCGCTCGCCGATTCCCGCCTGCCGCAACAGGTCCAGCAACCAGGCATCGATCCGGTTGGGCTGCGCGTTGCGGTAGATGCGCGCCTGCGGCGCCACGGACCCGCTCGCGAACAGACCGAACGAGTTCAGCAACTCCCCCGAAAACTCATCGACCCTGACGAAACCGACAACATCGAGACCATGCAGTTGCTCCGGAAGTTGCGCCGCTAATCTGCGCTCGTCATGCAGTTTGAACTTCCTATTGATGTTCTCTGTGCGCATTTGTCTCCGGTTCCCAAGAACAACCCCCCGGAACCCTAACATGAACCCAACCGTTTCAAACCGAGTCGGTCAACCGGCCGGTAACCACCGTTTTCGACTGTCCGCAATAATTCCGCTACTTATAGGACAGCTGTTGGCGAGTGCGGTTCCGGTCACCTTCGACTAGCGGTTATAGGTGTTTGTGATGATCTCGCCCTGGGTCGTCAGACCCGGATTCCCGACGGCCCAGTAGTTGCTGTGCGCGCGTAGGTCCCAGCCGAGGACGCGCGGGTGTTCCGGGCCGGTATTCGGGTCGGCGGACTCGAAGACGGTGGCGCCGAAATCCGGATGGACCGGGCTCACGCCGTGGGAGAGGGGGCCGAAGGCCGCGACGGGGTCGGCGGGGTCCGCGGTCGCGAAGACGTGCTCTCGATTGTGCTCGGGTGCGATGCCGTCGAGTCGGAGGTCCGTGGCGGTACTCACTTCCGTACCGGGGCTGCCCGCGAACACGAGCGCGTCGGCGGCCAGGGCGCCGGGGTACGCGGCGGCCACGCCGATGAGGGTGCTGCCGTAGCTGTGCCCGATGACGGTGTTGTGCGAGGGCAGGGCGGCGTGGGTGGCGCGCAGGCCGTCCTGGAAACGATCGAGCGCCGGGGCGCCCGCGTCGGCGTAGCGGTCGAGCAGTGCGCGCCCGAGCCAGGGCGGGGACGGATAGCCGTACCAGGCGATGACCGAGGTGTGCGCGTGCCTGTCGGCGGCGAGCGCGGATTCGTACAGCGCCCGGGCCCGGGCCACTCCCCCGCCGATGCCGGTGAGCGGCGAGGCGGTGCCGGGGACGAGGGTCGCGACGTTGCGGGCGGCGTCCGGATTCTGGATGGCGATGGCCGCGCGGCCGTTGTCGTCGAGGGCGAGCAGATAGCGCCGGGGGCCGTCCGCGGGCGGGTCGGCGCCCGCGGGCACCGTGCCGATGACGGCCTCGACGGCGTCGTATTCGGCGAGTCGTTGCCGCGACAGCTGGATCTCGTCCCGCAGGTCGTGCCATCGGTTCCAGTCGCGCAGCGAGTCGGGCCGGTGACCATCCGTCCACCGGGCCTGCCGCGTTTCGAGGATGGCGAGATCGGCTCGCGCGTCGGCGCGGAGCAGGTCCAGGGCCGCGCGGTTGTAGAAGTCGCGGGCGATCGCCGGGATGCCGTCGCGATTGCCGATCGACGGGTCGTAGGCGAACAACGCGTCCTTGTCGGCCGGTGCCAGTGATTCCCACAGTGCGCGTAGCGCGTTCGGGTCCTCGGGCAGGAAGGCCCGGCCTGCCAGGACGTCGGCCACGCGGTGGTCGAGCGGCCCGCCGCCGGGTGCGTGTCGCAGCGCGGCGAGGGCGGTGACGGCCGCGGTGAGGCGAGCGGCCACCTCCCGGTCGGTCTCACCGGCCGTGTCGAGCAGCGGAACGAGCCGGGCCTGGAGCGTGCGGGCCTGCGCGTCGAAGCAGACCTGCAGCGCCACATCCAGTGCCGCGTTGCCGGATTCGGCGCGCGGCGCGCGCACGGTCCCGTCCTCGCCGATCTCACAGCCGTTCGCCCGGGCCTCACCGTCGATCTCCGCGATGACCGCGCACACCCCCGCGAGCGCCGCGACGTCGGCGAGCGCGTCGGCGATGTCGGCGAGCGCCGCGTCGATATGATTCGCCGACCACTGAGCTTCCAGCGCCCGCAGCGCGTGCGCGGTGGCGGCGGACCCCGCCCATCGGCTCACCGCGACGTCGACCGCGTTCCCCACCGCCCCCATGGCCGCGACGAATTCCCGGTTGGCCGCCACCACCCCGTCCGCCGCGGCCACCGCGGCGTCGGGCCGCCACCGCAACACCTGACTCACCGTCTGCCGCATCCCCGCCCCCTCCTCCCTGTCCGCACGGAAGACGGCGAACACGTCGTCACCCCTGGGCGGATCGACAGCAGCCACGTCGCCCGCTCCATCCGCAGTCAGACGACAATCGTTGCCGCCGTGCATGTTTCGCCCGGCTTCGCTTTCGGCCGGTTCCCGAGGAGAACGGCTACGGCAGCCCGCGCAGGTACATCTCCATCTCGCCCGCCAACGCCGCGTCGGCTTCCTCGTAGGTCCGCATCCCCCGCTCGGCCACGTCCGACATGTGCCGTAGTCGATCCGCCAACTGCCGCAACGTGTCAACCAGAGGCTCCCCGACTCCCGCCGCCGCGACCCCGATGGCCGAGTCCGGCATGGCCCGCCCCGCTTCGGCGATCAGATCGACCGGGTCGATCCCCCCGATGACGTCGGCCTGCACCCGCACCCCCGCCGCCATCACCCGCAAAGCCTCCACGTCGACCCGCAACATCTCCCCCATGAGCGACCCCCTTCCGCTATCGACCCTATCCACCTGCCACCCGCCCGCAACGGCGAAAACCCGGTCTGTGGACAGCTTCTCGCCCATCCACAGCCTCGGTCGCCCCACCGGGACGCGCGACTCGCACACGCGTGACCGATCCGGCCCGCCCACCGGTTGCAAATTGTCTCAGACACTTATAGTCTGGGTCCGTCGTTGCGGACCCGGTGAGTACCCCGCCGGATCCACGACACCGCGAGGCGGCCCGCATACCCAATGTCGTCCGGCGACAGTGCCCACTTACGCCGGACCGCGGGCCGCCTCGGCTCCCGGTCGCCGACGTCTCGGCGACAACCGACAGACCGAAGACGAACGGCCCGAGATCATCTCGGGCCGTTCGTCTTCGGTATATGAGCCGCCGAGGGCGGATATCGGGGACGGATTGTGCTGGGAGGCAGGGGATGTGGACTACTTGACCGAGTTGGCCAGCTGGTCGGCGTAGGGGGCGACGAACTTGCCGACCAGGGGCAGCTCGGCGCGGACGCCGCCGACCCGGTTGGCCTGCAGCATCGCCATGATCCAGACCGCCAGGCTCAGGACCATCAGGGCCAGGCCGGCGAGGCTGAAGATGATGCCGAGGGCGCCGAGCAGGGAGCCCACGATGCTCAGGACGATGTTGAGGACCGAGACAGCGCCGAAGAAGACGATCGACTGCGAGGCATGGAACTTCACGTCCGGGTCGTTCTTGCCCACGAAGAGGAAGATCACTCCGGTGACCCAGCCGAGCGCGTAGGACAGGATCGCGCTCGTCTTCTTGTCGAGGCCGGTGGAGTTCGCGGGGTACTGAGAAGATGTCATGCGGTAAGTACACGCGGCGAACTTCGCCTACCAATCCCAACTTTCGGGGAAACCGCAGTTCACGCGAACCCGATCGGCGCCGTTCCGTTCCGATTCGTACAAGCGATCCCGCCCGGCCGACCGGCAGGATCAGCACATGATCGAACGCATCCACCCCTACATCGACGGCGACGACCCGGAAGTCTTCGCCCGCTTCTACTCCGGCGTCTTCGGTCTCGAAGTCGCCATGGAGACACCCGTGCTCGGCCTGCGCGCGCCCGGGAATCCGGCGGCGCAGCTCATCGTGCTGGCCCCCGGAACTGAGACCCCCACCCCGCGATTCGGCATCGATCTCGGTGACCCCGACCGTGTGGACGCCGCGCACGCCGAGGCCGTGCGGTGCGGCGCCAAGATCGTCTATCCGCTCACCGACGAGCCCTGGGGCGTGCGGCGGTTCTTCGTCGAGGACCCCGGCGGCACCGTGATCAACGTGCTCGCGCACCGGCGCTGACTCGCGGGCGGGATCGACTCCGCCGGCCCGCCCGAGCGGGCAGAATGGCCGTCGGCGAACCGTCGCGGCAAATTCGCCGAAAAAAGTTTCGGCGGCTTGTCGATCTCCGACACCCCCCGTTCGACCTAGGGATGCAAGCAAGACGAACACCTACCCCAGGAGACAAGACCATGAAGTACATGCTGATCATGCGCGCGACCGACGACGCCTGGGCCGCGATGGAGAAGTACGACTTCGACGAGATCCTCGAGACCATGGGCAAGTTCAACGACGAGCTCATCCGGGCCGGGATCCTGGTCGCGGCCGAGGGCCTCGAGGACGCCGCCCAGACCGTGGTCGTGGACTACGCCTCGGAGACCCCGGTGGTCACCGACGGGCCGTACGGCGAGACCAAGGAGCTCTTCGGCGGCTACTACATTCTCAACGTGGCGTCGAAGGAAGAGGCCGTCGAGTGGGCCAAGCGGATGCCGATGACCGGCCCGGGCGTCAAGACCGAGATCCGCCGGGTCACCTCGATCGACGAGTTCCCGCAGGACAACCAGTGGATCCAGAAGGAACGCGCCTGGCGCGAGGCCACCGGCCAGCTCTGATGACGCACCCCACCGGCCGGGAAGCCGTCGCGGCGGTCTGGCGCATCGAGTCCGCCCGGATCGTCGGCGCGCTGGCCCGCTATACCGGCGACTTCGCGATGGCCGAGGATCTCGCGCAGGAGGCGCTGGCCGAAGCGCTGGTGACGTGGCCGCGCGAAGGCGTGCCGCGGCAGCCGGCCGGGTGGTTGCTCACGGTCGGGCGGCGCCGCGCGATCGACGCGTTCCGGCGCCGCGCCGCCCTCGACGACCGGTACAACGCCCTGGCGGGCAATCTCGGTGAGGGCGGGGCGCTGACCGGCGGCGAGCCCGCCGAACCGGCCGGTGCGGAAGCGCAGGTGCTGTGGGATCCCGATCAGATCGACGATGACGTCCTCGCCCTGATGTTCATCTCCTGCCACCCGGTGCTCTCGCGCGAGGCTCGCCTGGCGTTGACGCTCCGGGTGGTGGGCGGTCTCACCAGTGACGAGATCGCCCGGGCGTGCCTGGTGCCGACCGCGACGGTCCAGGCCCGGATCACCCGGGCCAAGAAGACGCTCGGCGCCGCCGAGGTCGCGTTCGAGGTGCCGCCCGCGGCCGAGCGCCCGGCGCGGCTCGGATCGGTGCTCGGCGTCATCTACCTGATCTTCACCGAGGGGTCCTCGGCCAGTACGGGCGGCGACCTGATCCGCACCGACCTGGCCGCGGAGGCGGTGCGGCTCGCCCGTGTGCTGGCCCGGCTGATGCCCGAGGGCGAGGTGTACGGGCTGCTCGCGCTGCTCGAGCTCACCGCCGCGCGTTTTCCCGCCCGCACGGCTCCCGACGGGTCGCCGGTGTTGCTCGAACAGCAGGACCGGCGGCGCTGGGATCGGTCCGCTATCGGGCGGGGCCGGGCCGCGCTGGGCAAGGCCGCCGAGGCCGGGCGGGGTCTTGGCGCGTATGGCCTGCAGGCCGCGATCGCCGAATGTCACGCTGTCGCACCGTCTGTCGAGGCGACGGACTGGGAGCGGGTGGTCGTGCTCTACGAGGCGCTGGGCAGGCTCGCGCCCTCCCCCGTGGTGGAGTTGAATCGCGCCGTCGCGGTGTCGATGGCGAGCGGGCCGGCCGCGGCGCTGCCCATCGTCGAGGAATTGACCGCGGCGGGGGCACTGGCGAATTCGCACCTGCTGCCCGGGGTGCGGGGCGAGCTGCTGACCCGCATCGGGCGCAACGCCGAGGCGCGCGCGGCGCTGACCGAGGCGATCGGGCTGTGCGGCAACGAACGGGAGAAGTCGGTGCTGGAGAAGAAACTCGCTGATCTGTGAGGCCGCTCGCCCGCCGCGCGTACTAGCCGTAGCGAGTCGGTGCGCGCGGACTTGGCTTGGGGGCCAACTACATTCGCGCTGCACGACGCGACACCGCAATCGGGCGCCCAGCGCGCGATCAGGCGGCGTCGACGAACGCCCCGTCGACCAGCAGCGGAACGACCTTGCTCGATTCGAGTTCCGTCGCCACGGTGACATCGTCACCGAAGCCCTTCGCCGCGAGCTCGCGGCCGGACGCGCAGTCGCGCACCAGGGCCCGAACGTCGGCGATGCCCTCGTAACCCGCCCGGGCGAGCACGGCTTCCGATGAGAGCGGCCCCGAAACGCGCTGTGCGAGAGCGGTGATGACGGCGGCCGCGCCGAGCCAGTCCTCGACCGCAGGACGCAGCACGTCGGCGCCGGGCCAGTGTTCCCCGGCGGCGATCACCGCGACCGGATGGGATTCGGTGCCCCACCCCTGCCCGGCGATCCACTCGGCGACCGCGGTCGCGTTGCGCAGGGACGCGGCCAGCACCGGAATCCCGGTGACGGCGGCGCAGATCGCCGATCCGTTCGGCGAGGGCAGGACCAGTCGCGCGGGCGCGGGCGCCCGGCGCAGTGCGGCGGGCGACAGCGACCACGGCTGCCGCGCGGAGACGGCACTGCGCCCGACTGCCACCTCCGCCTGCTGCGCAGCGGCGAATTCGGCCGCGTTGCCGTCGCGCCACGGGTAGGGCAGGACCCGGGTGCCGGCCTCGACCATGACCGACACCGAGGTGGTGAACGACAACACGTCCACGACGACGACCGCGGCACACCCCGGCCCGAGCGCCCGCGCCCCCGCCAATCCCCAGTCGATACGGATACCGGCCGGCGACTGCTTCGACCACTCCGGAATCTCGATCATCCCCACCCCTTCACCACGCCCGACGAAACGGTTCGCCAGTGTGTCAGAGATCGGCCGGTTTCGCAGGACCGGTCGCTGCCACCGCCCGGCCGCCGAATGTCCACCGGCAGTGCGGCGTTCGCCGGAGCGCTCGATGACCACGCAGGTTGTCCCGGAAGTGCGCCCGTCTGAGGCATCAACTTCGTGGAACACGTACCCGCTTCGATCACCTCGGATTGCGGCGACCGGCGGGATGTAGATCACGGTCGCCGTACAGCGTTATGCCCCGCGTCCGGCCTCGGCATCCGAATCACGCTGCGCCCCTTCGGCGCAGCGTTCGGCGAAGAATCCAGCCGCAGAGCGGAAGGACTGCTCGGGTTGCTCGGATCCGACGGGCACCTAGCGCGCGGTGGTGGCGATGGCGATGTTGGCCTTGGCCGTGCAGACCGATTCCGAGGCAACGTTGGTCAGCCAGACCCCGTCCGCCACAGCGCATCCGACCGCCCGCCCCGTCTCGGCTCGGCTCGGCTCGGCTCGGCTCGAGGTGCGTACCGCCGGCGGGGATACTCGCCCCGGTTCAGCCCCGCAGGCTCGCGATCGCCTTCTCGATCCGCCGCTGCCGCGTCTCGGGCTTCTTCGCGCCTTCTATCGCGAGCACGTGTTCGCGCTTGCGACTGTGGGACAACGCGTCGTAGGCGGCGCGCGCTTCGGGGTCCGCGTCCAGCGCCTGAGCGAAGTCCGCGGGTTCGACGACCTCGCGCGGCTCGGTGTCCAGTTCCACCTCGAGCTCGACCTCGTCGCCGATCTCGATCCCCGCGGCCGCGCGGTTCGCCTTGCTGAGACCGATCAGATGCCGGCCGCGCATCAGGGCGATGCGGCTCCGCCAGGAATGCCCGTTGATGGTGATCGTGACCGGCGGCCGCGCACCGTCCCCGAGCGCGGTGACCACCTCGGGCGGCACCTCCAGTCCGCGCATCGGCTCGGGCGGCTCGACCTGCGACCGAAACTTCATGTGCGCTCTCCCGTTGACTCACGGCGGGTCCGTCCGGCCCGCCTCTCGCTCCCCACTCCAAGATCATCGCGGGCGCGACGCACGCCACGGCACGTGCCACGCCGTCCGAGGAACCGCATTGCGACAGCTCGCCGCCGATCAGCCCTCGACCAGCGCTGATGACCCAGCCCCGTCACCGCGGCCCTCCCGAACTCCGCGCCACGAGCATCCTCGCGCACCATAGCCGAAACTCGTACGTATGCAGCGCAACCGGATCGTTCTGCGACCTGGGCGTCGAGGACCAGGAACTCGAGTTCGGTGCTGACGGCGGCCGTGTCGACGGGGGTCGTCGCGACTGCGAGGTCGAGGCCCGGTGGCGGTTCGGCGTGGGTGAGCGGTTGGGACCGGGGTTACCAGCGGTGTGCGGAACCCCGTACCGGGGTGTTCCCGCGCCGGCGACACGCCGGTGCGTGAGAATGTGGACGTGTCGAAGTCGAAGCCCGCGGGCGGGATCTCGGACCGTGAGGCCGAAGTGCTCGCCCTGGTGGGGCGGTACCGGAGCAACGCCGAGATCGCCGCGCAGCTGTTCATCTCCGTGCGGACCGTGGAGACCCACGTGTCCTCGCTGCTGCGCAAGGTCGGGGTGCCGGACCGGCGGGCGCTGGCCGAGCGGGCCGCGGAGCTCGACCGGACCGAGGCGGAGGGGGCGCCGGCCGCCGTGCTGCCCGCGCCGCTGACCTCGTTCGTCGGCCGTGCCCGCGAGCGCGACGAGCTGCGCGCGGCGGTGCGGGCGCACCGGCACGTGACCGCGCTCGGGCCCGGGGGCGTCGGCAAGACGCGGCTGGCGCTGGCGGTCGCCGCCGACCTGTCCGGTGAATTCACCGGCGGCGCATGGTTCGTGGACCTGGTGCCGGTGACCGACCCGGCGATGACAGGGGCCGCGGTGGCGCGCGCGCTCGGGATCGGCGAGCAGCAGGGTCGCACCCTCGAGGAGTCGGTGGCGGCCACGCTCGGCGAGCGCCGGGTGCTGCTGGTGCTCGACAACTGCGAGCATCTGCGGGACGGGGTGGCGCCGTTCATCGAATACCTGCTCGCGAACTGCCCGAACGTGACGGTGCTCGCGACCAGCCGGGCCCGGCTCATGGTGCCGTTCGAACAGGTCTTCACGGTGCCCCCGCTCTCGCTCGGCGACGACGCCGAGGACGCGGTCGCGCTGTTCCTGGACCGGGCCGCCGCGCTGGGCTGGCCGGTGGACGCCGAGCAGCTGGATCGCGTGCACGAGATCTGCGGCAGGCTCGACGGACTGGCGCTGGCCATCGAGCTCGCGGCCGCCCGGCTGCCCACGCTCGGGCTGGACGGGCTCGGCGCGAGTCTCGCGGATCCGCTGCGGCTGCTGGTCGGCGGCCGCCGGGCCGACGAGCGGCATCGGTCGGTGCGCGCGATGCTGGACTGGAGCCAGGCGCTGCTGACCGAGGAGGATCGGCGGGTGTTGCGGCGGATCGCGGTGTTCGTCGCCCCGTTCACCGCCGTCGATGCCATGGCGGTGGCGGGGACGGCGGAGCTGGATTCGATCGCGGTCGCCGACGGTCTGGCCCGGCTCACCGAACAGAGTCTGCTGACGGTCGTCCGGTCCGCGCGCGGGACCCGGTACCGGGCGCTGGAGACGATCCGCCAGTACGAGCGCGAGGAGCTGGTGAGCGCCGGCGAGCTCGAGGAAACCCTTGCGCGGCACGCACACTGGTGCGCGACGACGGCCGCGGAGTTGCTCGCCGACACCGCGCGCCCGGTGCGGGAGCGGTCCGCGGCGTTCGACGCGATCGCCGACGACACGCGCGCGGCACTGGCCTGGGCGGCATCGCAGGCCGAGCGGCGCGACGACGCGTTCGCCCTCGCGATGTCCCTGGCGCGGTTGACTTTCGATCGCAATCTCATCGGGGAATCCCAGCGGCGCTACGAACAGGCCGCCGCGCTGACCGCGGACCCGGCCGCCGCCGCCGAGACGCTGCGGCGGGCCGCCGAGGTCGCGGGCTGCCGGATGCGCGGCGAGGACATGTATCGCCTGTACCGGGCGGCCGCCGCGATCGCCTGTGGCGCAGCCGATTCGGCCGCCGCGGCGCGGGATCTGGCCACCGCGGCGATCACCGTCTTCCGCATGGCCGATACGTTCGCGCGCCCGATCGCGGTGAGCGAGGCCGCGGCGCTGCTGGACGAGGCACGCGCACTCGCCGGGACGGATCCGCTCGCGCTGGCCGCGGTGGCGCTGGCCGAATGCGGCGTGCTCGCCCATGCCGACGCCGAGGTCGGCGACTCGGATCCGGCTGCCGCCCGGGTGTCGGAAGGTCCCGCCTCCGAAGCGCTGTCGCGCGCGCGACACGCGGTGACCCTGGCCGACAACACCCGGGACCCGCTCGCGCGCAGTGCCGCCCTGGATGCCCTGGCCGCGGCGCAGTGCTGGGCCGGAGACATCGTCGCCACCGCGGAGACCACCCGGCGGCGCGTGGCGCTGCTGTCCGCCATGCCGCCCACGCCGGCCAGTTCCCTCGAACACGTCAACGCGCTGTCCGAGGCGGCCGAGATCGCCATCGGGGTGGGCGATCTGGCGGCGGCGCGGCAGGTGGCCGAGCAGTTGCACGATCTGCCGCTGCTGGCCGAGCGCGGCGATTTCGCCACGTCCGCCCTGCTGGTGGCGGAGGCGCTGGCGGGCGATCTCGACGACGTGCTCACTCGCAGTGGCGGATTCCTCGATGCGTGGGAGCTGTCCGGCCGCCCGCACTCCCCCGGCCTGGCTCCGGCGGCCGCGGCGGTCGCGATGGCGCACGGGCTGCGCGGCGACGATGTCGCGCGGGGTGAGTGGCTCGCGATCGTGGACGCGCTCGGCGGCGCCGGGGAACAGCAGTCCGCCTACCGCGCGGTGTTCGAGGCGATCGTCCTGCTCGATCGCGGCGAAACGACAAAGGCGCTGGACGAATTGGCGATCGAACAGGATTCGCCCGACGAGCGCGCCATCTGGATCTGGCGGCACTGGTACGTCGCCCTGCGCGCCGAAGCCGCGGTGCTGTCCGGCCATCCGGATGCGCGCGGCGTCGTTGCCGCGGCGCGGACCACGGTGTCCGGCAACCCGATAGCAGGTCCGATAGTGGAGCGGGCCGCCGCCATACTCGACGGCGACACCACCCCGCTGGCCGCTCTCGCGGCGGAATTCGAACGCGCCCACTGTCATTACCAGTCCGCCCGGACCCTGGCCCTCGCGGCCGGGGTCTGATTCCCGGGTCAGACCGCCGTCTCCCACACGAAGCCGTCGGCGTCGGCGAAGGATCCGATGCCGCTGCTGACGACGATGCGGTGCGAGCCACTGCCGTCGGGGGCCATGCCGGCGTCCTTGGCGGCGGCCTTGAGCGGGTACATCGCCAGGGTGACCGGCGAGCCCTTGCCCTCGAACTCGGCGTACTTGCCGCCGAAGCTCTTGGCCACGGTCAGCCCGCGCTCGACGTAGAACTGCTTGGCGGCCTTCACATCCGAGACGCCGAGCAGCAGGACGACGGTGTCGATCTTGCGGGTGAACGGGCCGACGTCCTTCTTGTTCGAGGTGTCGACCTTCCATACGGACCCGTCCGGCGCCTGCAGCACCGCGCCGTAGCCCCAGAAGCTCTTCTTGGCGGCCTTGACGATCGTGAACCCGGCCTCGACCGCGGTGCCGACCAGGCTGTCGACGGTGGACGGCTGCGACACCACGAGGGAGAGCATGAATCCACGGAATCCCGCCGACTCCCCGCGCGTCGGCCGGAACCCGATTGCGTCACCCAGCCCGAAGGCGGCTTCGTAGATCGCGGCGGCGGCAGCGGGGTCCTCGACCTCGAGCTGAACGGTGATATCGGTGCTGGTGAGCGTGTTGTTTTCCATGCCGATAAAGATATGGACGGGCCCCACCGGCCGGCATCCGTGCCGACCACGGAACGGACCACGGAGAGCGGGTCGGTGGGCGTCCGGTGGCCCGGGCCGACGGGGACGCGGGTCAGTCGCCCCCGGGCCCGCCGCGCAGGGAGTCGATCATGCCTCGCAGCGCGTGGAACGCGGCCGACCGTTCCGGTTCCGTCATCCCCGACAGCATTCTGAGTTCGACGGAACGGACCGCGGCGGAAGCCTTTTCGAGGCTGCGGCGTCCCTTGGGCGTGAGGCGGGCGGGCAGCGCCTTGCCGACCGGGGCCTCGGCGGGCCGGGCGACATAACCGTCGCGCTCGAGGGACTGGAGCAGGACGTTCATGGTCTGGCGGGTGACGAACGCACCGCGCGCGAGATCGGAGTTCGACAGGCCCGGGCGCTGGGCCAGAAGTTCGAGGCACGAGTAGTGCGTGACGCTCATACCCAGCGGGCGCAGGACTTCCTCCATGGCGGTGCGCAGGGCGCTGGACGCCTCTTTGAGCAGGTAACCGAGCGAGGTCTCCAGGTCGACGGCGTCTTGACTCATGTCAGTATTCTGACATACCGTGGTTCGTGTCAGTTAACTGACACGAACAGAGGAGGATCGTCATGCCCGTCACCGGCCCCGACTTCGTCTCGCTCCAGGCGCGCGACCTCGCCGCCTCCCAGGCGTTCTACGAGCACTACCTGGGCCTGGTCCGCTCACCCGCCGGGCCGCCCCACGCCGTCGTCTTCGAGACGAAGCCGATCGCGTTCGCCCTGCGCGACGTGGTCCCCGGCACCGACCTCGACGCCGTCGCCCAGCCGGGCATCGGCGCCGCGATCTGGTTGCACGCGACGGACGTCCAAGCCATACACGACGCGCTCGCCGCCGACGGCCACCCGATCGTGGCCGCACCGATCGACGGCCCCTTCGGCCGGACCTTCACGTTCGCCGACCCGGACGGCTACCGGATCACCCTGCACGACCGCGCGTGATCCGACCGGCGCCGCTCCGGTCCCGCTCGGTCGGCCGAAGCGGTCACCGGATTCGATAGCCTGGCGTCATGGTCGTCGAGCCGGTCAGTGAGCGGACCCCGCGGCCCGTGCGGCGGGCGGTGATGACGCAGTGGTGGCGGGACGTCACGTTCCTGCACTGGACGGTGGAGCCGGACGCGGTGGCGGCGCTGCTGCCGCCGGGAACCCGGCCCGATCTGTTCGACGGGCGCGCCTACGTGGGACTGGTGCCGTTCCGGATGGAACGCACGCTGCGGCTGCCGTATCTGGGCTCGTTTTGCGAGACGAACGTGCGGCTGTACTCGGTCGACGAGCGCGGGCGGCGGGGCGTGGTGTTCCTGTCGCTGGACGCCGCCCGCCTGATACCGGCGCTGGCCGGGCGCGCGGCGGTGTCGCTGCCGTATCTGTGGTCGGCGCTGCGGATCGAAAAGACCTCCGGCACTGTCGAATACCGATGCCGGCGCCGGCGCGGGGACATCGGGAGCCGGGTGCGGGTGCGGCCCGGCGAGCCGATCGCGGAGCCGACGCCGCTCGAGCAGTTCCTGACCGCCCGGTGGGGGCTGCACGTCGCGCGCGGCGGTCGCACCCTCTACATGCCCAACGAGCACCCGGCGTGGCCGCTGCACCGCGCCGAACTACTGGACTGCGACGACGATCTCGTCGCGGCCGCGGGCGTGCCCGTCACCGGCGAGGGCCCGGTCAGCGTCCTCTACTCCCCGGGCGTTCCGGTGCGATTCGGCCCGCCCTTTCGCGCGGACAGGCCGATCGAGCGCCGGGGCGACGGGTCCGCCGATCAGTGAACGACCCGGTCGCCGGTACTGCGCGAGCCGGCGTTAGCCCGCGTTCGACGTGCAGATGGTGTCCAGCACCGACAGCGGCTCGACCAGCCACGCGAGGCCGAGATCGAAAAGTAAGCGCGTCGGCGGGGACAGGGTTCGATTCCCCAAGTCCACAACGACATGGACTCGACCCCCGAGTATGTTCTGCACCGACCGGGCGATCATTCGCGCAATCGGGACCGATGTCCACCTCGCGCAGTGCATTTCGGCATGGCTGCCCGGGACGGTTCGGCCTTATTCCGGCAGATCTCCGGCACGGTGCGGAACCGCGATGTCGAACCGCCAGGAGCCGGGGACGCCCGTACGCGCGGCGGCCTCGGTGTGCAGGCTCAGGAAGTCCGCGCGCGGCAGGTCGATCGCGCCGAGCGAGGCGAGATGTTCGGAGGTCACCTGGCAATCGATGAGCGCGAAATCCCATGCGGTGAGCTGCGCGCACAGCCAGTACAGCGCGATCTTCGAGGTGTCCCGGGCACGGGAGAACATGGACTCCCCGGCGAAGGAACGCCCGCGCGCGACCCCGTAGAGCCCGCCGACGAGTTCGCCGCCGCGCCACACCTCGACCGAGTGCGCGTGGCCGAGTTCGTGCAGCCGCACGTAGGCCGCCAGCATGTCCGCGCCGATCCAGGTGCCCGCCTCCTTGGCGCGCGGCGCGGCGCAATTCACCATCACCTCGGTGAAGGCCCGGTCCATGGTGACGGTGTAGTCGGCGGCGGCGACCGCCCGCCGATGTGACCTGGTCACCCGCAGCGCGCCCGGCACCAGGATGCTGCGCGGGTCCGGGCAGTACCAATGGATGATCTCGCCGGGGTTGTACCAGGGAAAGATGCCCGCGGAGTAGGCGTCCAGCAGCCGCTGCTCGGACAGATCCCCGCCGAACGCGATCAGCCCCGACGGGTCCGCGTGCTCGACCGGTGGAAAGGGCTGGTCCGGTTCGGCCAGGAACAGCCGGATCAGGTCGCTGGCGTCGGTCACCGGGCAGACACTACCGACCCGCGCCGACAGCGTCCGGGTGCGGCGTGGGCCGCCGGTCGGCGTGGTCTACGCACGGCTGTGCCGGGGCTGCGGCGGCGGCGCGTACGACTCGGCGCCGGGACCGGTGTACAGGCTGTCGTGGCTCACGACCTCGGCGTCGTATTGCCGCAGAAGCATGGCGACGTGCGGATCGCGAACGGGGTCGAAAGGCGTGTCCGCGGTGCGGCGGTGCTCGGCCAGGGCGTTGCGGAGCTGCCCGGCCCGCCGATGACCTGATACCCGCAGCACCGTGAGCGAGGACAGGTGGTTGCCCTGCTCCCGGAAGACGTCGACCCGCGAGGCGGCCGGCCCGAGCACGCGGGCCACGAGCAACGGCACACCGACGATCACCTGGGCCGCTATCTCGACGAGCGAGACGACGACGAGCACGAGCCACAGCAGCAGGGCGAGCAGCTCGAGGGCCTGCCCGAGAACGACCACGACCAGCAGGAACACCAGCAGAAAAGGCAACTTCCACAGCCATTCCCACCCACTGAGCCCATCGAGCTTCGCCTCGCGCTCGGCCTGCCGCCGCTCCCGGCGCACGGTTCTGGGCGTCGGTTGCCGCCCCTGCTCCGCTTCGATGGGTTGCGGCGCACCCGCCGGCACCTCGTAGCGGAAATACGTGTTCTCGAACGCGATGTAGTACGGCTGCACCACCCGCCGCCACGGCGCGAATCTGCGCCGCAGGTACCAGAATCGCTTGCTCGCGTCCCGAACTCTCACGCGCGCCAGTAAATCAGCAAGGGTGGCCGGGGCGCGATCGCATTCCTGCGCGGGAACGGTTGCCGTGCAGGATGACCCGGGCACTGGCGACCGCGACCGTGAGCACGGTCATCACCGGAAACCGCCGATGCGCCCCGCCTTCACCGAAACGATCTGGTGGTCAGAGGAATTCGGGTTCGGCCACCCATCCGGCCCCGAGCACCAGCGAAGACGACTTCAGGATGGTGCGAAGCCGGACGGGCGATCGAGTTCCGGCGACGGGTCAGTCCAGGTCGATGCGAACGGTCAGCAGCTGGGTGCCTACCGCGCGTACGACCGCGCTGTTGGCCCGGGGTAGAGCGCGCAGGCGGGCACGGGCGTCGTCGTCGGGCACCAGGTGTGCGATGCCGGTGTGCCAGCGGCCGCGAAGGCGCAGGCGAACGCGGTTGTCCGCCAGAATGTTTCGGACGTACTGGGACTTCTCGCCGAACTCGGAGACGAGCCAGAAGGTGGTGCCCGTGCGGCGGCCGCCTATCGGGGTGATCCGGGGCTCACCGCTCTTGCGGCCCGTCGTTTCCAGGAGGGTCTGTACCGGTAGCCGGCCCATGATCGGGTTACCGATGTGTCGTTGCGCCGTCGTCACCACTCGGTGTTGCAGGTCTCGCAGCTTGGTCACGGGTCGATCCTATTCACGAGTCCGGTTTTCGGCCCGCGGAGTTCGGGCCGGAGGGGACCGGCCAGAACCCGCCGGAGCACGGCCGGGGCCGACAAACCGCCGGGTCGGCAGGCCATCAGATCGGCAGGCCATCGGGTCGGCAGGTCGGCGAGCCCGCGGACCGGGCGACTAGCGCGGCCGCCGATCGAAGCTCCCGGAGGCGCGGACACAAGCGGCAAGTGAACGCCCTGGCATCCCCACTCGCATGGTCGAATCGACTGATCGGATCGGATCGCTGTGATCGGGTGCGGCCGGGGTGCCGTGCGACAGGGTTGATGGTGGAAGGAGGCCTCGTGATCTCGGCACTCAACAGGCTGGTCGACCTCGTCGACGAGCAGCTGACCGACGAGCTCGACATCGGCGGGCTCGCCAGGGAGCTCGGCACGACCGAGTACCACCTGCGGCGGATGTTCTCGTCGCTCGCGGGCATGCCGCTCTCGGAGTACGTGCGGAGGCGGCGCATGACCGTCGCCGCCGCCGAAGTCGTTCGCGGCGAGGACGATCTGCTGAGCATCGCCGTCCGGCACGGTTACGGCTCGAGCGAGGCGTTCGGACGCGCGTTCCGCGCGGTCCACGGCGCGAGCCCCGGTGACGTGCGCCGCGACGGAGGCCCCCTTCGCACACAACCGCAGCTCAGGTTCCGCCTGACCGTAGAAGGGAGCACCCCCATGGACACCCGCATCATCGACCGCCCCGCTTTCCGGCTCGTCGGGCACGCCGCCCGGGTTCCACTCATCCATCGCGGCGTCAACCCGCACATCCAGCAGCACATCGCCGCGCTGCCCCCGCAGGAGCATGTCCGGCTGAAGGACCTGAACGACACCGATCCCGCCGGCCTGCTGCAGGTTTCGGACGGCGTGGATCCCGACGGCGTCGAGGGCACCGAACTGACCTACCTGCACGGCGTCGCCGTGCAGCTGGAAACCCCCGTCCCCGGAGACCTCGACGCCATCGATGTCCCGGCCGGTACCTGGGCGGTGTTCCGCACGTCCGGTCCCCACCCGAAAACCCTCCAGGACACCTGGGCCGCGACCGCGACCGATTGGTTCCCCTCGAACCCGTGGCGTCTGCGCCCGGGCCCGTCGATCGTCGCGATCCTGGACCGCACGGCAGATTTCACCACCGCGACCTGTGAGCTGTGGTTGCCCGTCGAGCCCGAGTGATTGTCACTGAGGACACGGGCGTACGGCGGTTCGGCGGCTGCGGACGGGTTGTCGCGTCCAGGGTGCACGCACCGCGTTGGTGAATCATGCTCGCCGCCAACGCGGTTACGTTCGCCCCCGCCGGCAGGTGCCCGTAGGGAGCGAGGAACCGGCCGGTCCGAATTCCCGTCCGCCGCCCCTGTCGAGTGTCGCCCCCGGGCAAGCGCAGGGCCTCAATCGCCAGCAAGGTTGCCCGTTGGGTGCGAACCGGCCCGTCCGCCGACCCTGTCAAGTGTCGGCCCAAAGGCAGGCGCGGGGCCTCGATCGCGGGCAGGGTTGCCCGTTGGGAGCGAAGAACCGGCCCGTCCGCAGCTCTTGTCGGGTGTCAGCCCCAAGGCAGGCGCAGCGCCTCGAGTTCCGATTTCGCAAGAATGGCGTTCACGAGGTCGGGCGGGCCGGTCACCTTCGTGCCCCAGAGGTCCCAATCCGACCAGGTGATCCAGGATCGGTCCGCGGCCCACAGATTCGACGGCGAACCGGCGCCGGCGGGGTGGTCGTAGAGCGCGGTCGCCGATCCGAGCGGGCCGGAAAGCGTTACGCCGGTGTCGAACTCGCCGCTCGCGCCGGGGCCGAAGTAGGCCACGCAGGGTGTCTCCGCGCCTTGCGGGGACCAGGCGATCAATACCTCGAGCAGGGCTTCCCACGACTCGCGGTCGAGCGAGCCCTCGGCGGGCGGGCGAATGCTGACCGGCCAGCTGCCGTTCACCGTCGCGCCGGGCATGCAGCGGAAACAGGGCAGGACGCCCTCGGCGACGGGCTCTTCCCCCACGCGCTCGGCCAGTTCGGCCCAGCGCAGCCGCCGCCATCCGGGCCCCGGATGGCGCGAGCGGCCCACCGACCCGCCCGTCTCCACGGAGTTGGCATCGAGCGTGGCCAGCCCCGGGAACGTGACCGGCTGCTCCAGGCCGGCGGCCAGCCGCCGCTTGCGCGCTTCGTCGTAGGTGAGTTGCGAAGGCGCCGAGTCGTGTTCGTACATCGCGTTCAGCACCCACACGGCGTCGGGGTGTGACGGTATTTCGTACCCGCACCACCCGATATCCGTGTCGGGCGTGCCGAGCCACGACACGAGCGCCCTGTCCGCGATGTCCCACTCCACGCGCCCAGCGTAGCGAGCATCACCACACGTGGGAGCGGTGCCGGGCGCTCCGCGCCGGAACATGGAGCGCGATCGGAAGACCACCGGCCCTGAGCGCGAAGGCCGCAGGTCTACTCCGGGACCGTGCCCGACGAGCCCGAGGGATACTGCTCGGGCGACCCGGAGGAGTCGATCACGAAAAATGTTGGGCCGCCGTTTATTGCGGCGCGCCGGGAAAGAGCATCTCGGTCGCCGCGCGCAGGATCTGATCGGCGCGCAGCAGGGTGGTGCACGCGTCGGGATCGCAGGTGCGGTGTGCGGCTCGGGCCTGGGCGGCCTCGATCACGCCGAGGTAGGCGTCGGTGGGGAAATCGCACTCGGCGAGCTGGGCGGAGCGGGTGGCGATGGCGTCACTGACGGAGTCGCCGAGTCGCGGAGCGGAGTGCGGAAGAGGTTGACCCTCGGGAGATTTCATGGGATTACCGCGCTTCGGGGTGGTCGGGAGCGGCGAGGCGGAGGCGGCAGTTGGGGAGATAGGGGTTCTGACGGGTGAACACAGTGTGCCCGGTGGTGACGCAGGTATGCATCGACTCGAGCGGATAGCGGTACCCGCCTTCGAGAACGATCGCCCGGTCGGTGATCGCGGTGATCCGCAAGCGGGACAGGACGATCCCCCGGGTTTGCGAGAGTTCGACGACACGGGCGCCGACGCGCACCCACGCCGGGAGTTCCGGAACGGCGGCCGGCGCGTCGATGTCGAAGGCCAGCAGCGCTTTCGCCTGCGCCTTGCGACGGCAGACGGAGGTCGGGCACTCCCGATGGGTGGCGAGTTCGCGCCGGGCACGCTCGGCGGTCAGCTCATGGTCGGGAACGGGATCATGATCGAGTTGCTGTGCGGCGGTGTTCATTCGGCAGCTCCGGTCGGCTCGCGGATCGATGATGGCTGCGGCGGGATCGACGCTGGTCGCCCCGCCGCGGGTGCCTACAAGTCTGCGCGCCGGAGTTATGCTCGTGGAAGCTTCCCAGTGAACTACGACACAATCTTTCCTTCCGGCTTGGAAGCTTTGTTCCAACACAAAGGGAGACAGTTGTGAAAAGCCATACGCTGCCGGCGCGGCTGATGGGGATGACGCTGGAGGCGCTGCGAGAGCGCATCCGACCGGCGATGAGTCGCGAGGCCGCCGCCAAACTCCTTGGGCTGAGCCAACAAACACTGTGGCGATACGAGCGAGCACAGTGGGAACAACCACCCAAGAAGGTCTCGATCCTGGCGATGTGCAGGCTGTACGACGCCGACATCGCCGAGCAGGAAACGATATTGGATCTACTGGGCAGGGCAAGCGAGTCCGGTTGGTGGCAGAAGTTCGACAACGCGATGACTCCGGGCTTCTCGCAATTCGTCGCCCGCGAGAACTCGGCACAACGGATGATCAGTTATCAGGACACGTTGCTGCCGGGAATGCTGCAAACCGCCGAGTATCGACGCGCGATGGCGTACGTGATCGATCCCAACGCCCCGGAAGACTCCGTCACGTCGAGTATCGCCGTGGCCACGATGAGACAGGGGCGGCTCGAAGAGACCAGCCAGGCCCGGCTCGAAGTTGTTGCGGTACTGGCAGAACGTGTCCTGCGCCAAACTATCGGCGGCGCGGCCGTTATGCGCGACCAACTGGAGCGGCTTCTGACGCTGGTCGAAATACCCACCGTTTCGATTCGGATCATCCCCGAGGGCACTCCGCACATCGGTTTGGCGACAGGGCCGTTCGTCGTCCTGGAGTCGCCGAAGAGCGATAAGCAATGGATTCCGGATGAGCCGCCGACGGTGTATCTGCAGCACTTCACGGGAAGCCTCTACTTGGGACGAGACGAGGAAGTCCAGAAGTACTACCGTGCATTCGAGGGCATCGCCGAAGCATCGGTCAGCAGCGAGGAAAGCCGAGCGCTGATCAGTCGTATCGCAAAGGATCTAGAGCAGTGAACTTCGAACCGTCCAACACATACTCGATCGACTATTCCGCGCAGCTGGTAGCAGCTCGGTGGTTCAAGAGCTCCCGCAGCACACCGCAGCAGGACTGCGTCGAGGCGACGCATCTCACGGAAGGAATGGTCGGCGTGCGAGATTCGAAGAACCCCGCCGGCCCGGCGCTCGTCTTCGACGGAACGTCCTGGGACGCTTTCATTTCCGGCGTGCGGGCCGGAGCATTCGACCGCTAGCAGCGAACCCGGGCGGCTCCCGGGGTCCGAGAACCCCCGGAGGCCGTGCGCCGAACACTCAGGCGGGTTTGCATTCGATGGTCGCGTACTTGGCGGTGCCGCGCCATTCGGTCTGCGCCAGCCCCTTGGCCTGGCGCAGGTTCTTGCGCGCCTCGACGGTGACGGCGGGGAGCGGATCGCCGCCCCAGGTCTCGGCGGTGCAGACGTAGGCGCGGGGCGCCGCCGCTGCCGCGGAAGGCGATCCCGCGACGACGAACACCGGGGCCACCGCCATGACGGCGGCGGGGAGGGTGGCCAGGTACTTGACGTTCAACGACGTCTCCTCACGGTGGTCTCGACAGGTGCGACCGCGCGGGCGGGGCGGGACCCGACGGCACGCAGATTCTCGCACGTGCGGCGGGTTTCGGCCGGGCTAGGTTTCCACCGCGGAGTTCTGGGCGTGGCCGGTTGCGAGCGTAATGGTGTTCACGAATTTCCATTGGTCGAAACGCGCTATTTGCCCGAATGTCGTTGTGTCACAACAGAATTGGGCTATTCATGCTCGCTATGAAGGAGTAGAATAGAGGCATGGATTCGAGGAAGGTACCCACCATCGCGACCAGTGCCAAAGCACTCGGCGCCGCGGTGGAGAACCTGCTCGAATTGCCGATGTACTCGTTGGCCAAGGACGAGGTCATCGACGTCATGCAGGAGCTCGAAACCAGCTTCCGCAAGCTCGAAGCCGTCAAGCAGCGGTTCGCACTCGAGTGCGGAGCACGAGACTTGGGCCCTCGGGCGGGTGTGAAGAGCCTGATCCTGTTCCTGCAACAGACCCTGCGCCTGTCGTACGCCGAGGCCGCCGCCCGCGTTCGTAACGCTGATCTGCTGTCGACGGTGTCTGTGGGTTCGAGCACCCGGCCGCCGAAATTGCCGCTCGTAGCTAAAGCGCAACGGGCCGGGGAGATCTCCGCCGATCATGTGAAAGCGATCAAGGATGCGCTCGAGCGGATCCCCGACGCCGCCGGTCCGGAAGTGAAGGATCATGCCGAGGAGCATCTGACCTCTTATGCCCGTGAGGGTGATCCGAAGGGTGTGACCAAGCTCGGGGTGCACATTTTGGCGCATGTCGATCCCGACGGGCGTTTGACCGAGGACCGTGACCGCCAGCGGGTCCGGTGCATCAAGATCGGGCACCAGGGCATCGACGGCATGTACCCGATCTCGGGATACCTCACCCCGCAGTTGGGTGCGGTCATGATCCCGATGTTCGAGAAGTTCGGGCGCCCCGGCATGTGCAACCCGGACGACCCCGAAAGCCCGTGGACCACCGCCGAACTGGGTCTCGATACCGAACTCGACGATGGCGACGACATCGGTGATGATGCCAGGGCCGATGATCCTTCGCTGACCCCGGCAGAGCGTGCCCGCGCTGCGGCTCGTGCGAAACTGCGCGCGGCAGCCAAACGGGACCGCCGCACCGCCGAGCAGCGCCACCACGATGCCCTGTTGGTGTTCTTCCGCCCGGACATGGGACCCACGAAGCTGGGATCGCATCGTGGGCTGCCGGTCTCGACCATCATCACCATGAGCATCGAAGACCTCGAACGCCGCACCGGGGTTGCCACGACCGCGACCGGTGGCACGATGTCGATCACCCAAGCCCTCCAGGTCGCCAGGAACTCCACCCCGTACCTGGTAGTGCTCGACCGCAACGGCCGACCCCTGCACCTGTCCCGAGGCCAGCGCCTGGCCAACCCGGCGCAACGGTTGGCGCTCACCGCCACCGAACATGGGTGCACGCGCCCCGGATGCGACGCGCCAGCGAGCCGCTCGGCTGTACACCACATCAAGGAATGGTCAGATGGTGGTGAAACGGACATCGAAAACCTGACCCTGGCGTGCGATGCCTGCCACGCCCAGATCAACACCGGCCCGAACGGGTGGGAAACGGTTGTCATGGGCGAGGATTCGGAGAATCCAGGCAAAACCGGGTGGATTCCTCCACCACACATCGACCGAAGTCGTAGGCCACGTGTGAACTTCCGCCACCATCCACAGTTTCCGGGTATCCCCGCACGATGGCGCTGCTAACCATCACGCCCGGTCGCGACTCCCCCGCTCACTGCTTTCCACTCTGCCTCTTCGGCTTACCTATGCCGAAGAGGCTTTCGTGCGCCGACACGCCCCACCCACCCCCTTGGCGTCGAACACTCCCGAACTCCACCACGACCCCAGCACCGGGCATCCCCGCACGGCGACTCTGCCCACGACCACACCCCGGCCTTGAACCGCTCACTGCTCTAAGCACTTTCGCTCGCCGCCTCATGTCCTTCGACACCGAACGTGCTCCCACCCACCTTCCCCCCGACCCGGCCATCCCACCCACACCGCTGGTGCGACCACACGCACCGGTGTTCACGCCCGTGGCCGACGTAGCCCGAACCCGAACCCACCCTCTGGCTTCCAGCGGGGTTCGGGAGAGCAGGCAAAACAGATGCGGCAGTGCTGGTTACCTCGCCTGCCGTACCCGACCTATGGCTCCCCAGCCGAGAGCCCGTTCGCCCTTCCAGCCCGGTTGGCCGGCCGTGGGAACCTTCTCGAGACTCACCGACAAAGACTCGTCATCCCCGGATGGGGGTTATGCCCGGGCGGTGATTGCCGTGCCCGGTGCCGAATTCGGAACCCGGCCACGCATCCAAGGGCTTCGATCCCGCCTATCGGCCCGGAAGGGCTGGAACCGCCGCCGAGGCACCCAACCCGCCCCCGCTGGTACTCCGCTATCCAGGCTTCCTTCCCCGGTAGGGCACCCAACCGCAACCGAGTCTCCGGACGTGCCCCCGCCGGTACTCCGATTTCTAGTCGTCTTTCCTCCGGCAGGGCACTCAACCGCCGTCGAGCCTCCCGACGTGCCCCTGCTGGTACTCCGTTGTCCAGGCATTTTTCCCCCGGTAGGGCAACCAACCGCCGCCGAGTTTCCCGACGTGCCCCCGCCGGTACTCCGTTGTCCAGGCATCTTCCCTGCGGTAGCCCTCCCAGCCGCGACCGATGCACCCAACTCTTCCCGCCGGTACTCCGCTGTCCAGGCTTCTCTTCCTCCCCAGGGCTCCCACGCGATCGAGGCACCCAACGTGCCCCACTCGTACTCCGCTTTCCAGGACTCTCTCCTGCGGTAGGGCACTCCACCACGATCGCGTGTCCGCCATGCCCCGCCGCTACTTCGTTGTCAGAGCGTCTTCCCGCAGTAGGACACCCAGCCGCCGCCGAGTCTTCCAGGCGCTCTGCCGGTACCCGTTCTCCTGGCTTCTCGCCTGCGGTAGGGCACCCCACCGCTAACCGAGCATCTGACGCGCCCCCAGCGACACGCAGTCATCCGGGCTTCGTCGCTCCGGCTGGGCACCCAACCGCGCTCGGGACACCCAACCCGGCTATGCCGGTACTCCGCTATCCAGGCTCCCTTCCCATGGAAGGGAATCCAGCTGCCATCGCACCCGACAGGCCCCGCCAGCACTCCGTTCTCGAGGCCACTCCCCCGGTTGCACACCAATCCCAACCCCAGCCGACGCTCCCCACGCTCCTCCAGCACTCCTCCGCCGTCGGCCCCGGCCCGCAGCCGCACGCCATCGAGCCCCGTCTACGCGGGCCAGTCATAGGCGACGCCGGTCAGCTTCTCACTCAACCGCCAGAGCGCGCCGGCCTGGGTGCGGCTGTAGGCCAACGGGTTTCGCAGCGTGCGCCGGGGATAGCCGAGGGTCTCCAGGGCGGGGCCGACGTAGGAGTTCCCGGCCAGGCCGGGGACCGTCGCCGCGTAGAGCTGGGGCAGTGCGCCCATCCGATCCGATTGCGCCAGGCCGACCAGCGCGCGCTGCTGTAGCGCGGAAATGCGTGCGGTCCAGCCGCTTTCGGGGGTCGACTCGTAGAGGTTGGTGGCGGACAGGCCGGGATGGGCGGCTACGGCGACCAGGGGCGTGCCGTGGGCGCGCGCTCGCCGGTCCAATTCGGCGGTGAAGAGCAGGTTCGCCAGCTTCGACTGGCTGTAGGCCAGCCAGCGCAGATAGACCACGCGCCACTGGGGATCGAGCCAGTTGATCGCGCCGCCCCAGGCCGCGATGGACGACACCGTCACCACCCGGGGCGCGGGGGCGCGCAGGAGCGCGGGCAGGAGCAGACCCGTCAGCGCGTAGTGGCCCAGATGATTGGTGCCGAATTGGGCGTCGAAGCCCTCGGCGGTGCGCGCGTTGCGCGGGAGCGCCATGACGCCGGCGTTGTTGACCAGCAGATCGATGGGAACACCGCGCACATCGAGATGGTCGGCCGCGCGCCGCACGGAACCGAGGTCGGCCAGATCCAGCGGCAGGACTTCGGGTTTGGGTCCGGTGGCTCCGGCGGCGACAGACTCCAGGGCGGCGGCGGCCTTGATCTCGTTGCGGCAGGCCATGAGAACGTGCGCACCCTTGGCCGCCAGGGCTTCGGCGGTGCGCAGGCCCAGGCCGCTGTTGGCACCGGTGACCACGGCCGTCTTGCCGCTGAGGTCGGGGATATCGTCGGCTGTCCAGCGCCGGGCGATCAGGGGCGGATTGACCGCCTTCGCCGCGGCCGTGTGCACCTGTGCCATCACCTTCACACTCTTCCTACGCGCGCAAATATCGTCTGAGACAGAGTAGCCGGTCATGCTAGGCTGCGACAGTTCTCGCGGCGGGCCGCCGTCGCCTACCGATCGCATCGAGGGGGCCGCGATGGCCGACCGTCAGCACACCTACGGCACGGCGCTGCAGACGCCACCCGGCCCGTTCGAACGGGCGGCGCGCGAGCTGTTCGCCGAGTTCACCAGGTGGCTCGCACCGCGGGCGCATCGAGCCGGTCGAGCGGTGCGCGCCGAGCTCGCGCGGGCCGCGTTCATCGTCGCCGCACTGGGATTCGCGCTCGTCGCCGCGGTCTACGGCACCATCTACTTCTTCGCCTTCGTCGTCGAGTTGCTCGGACAGTGGATGCCACACTGGGCCGCGCTGGGACTCACCTCAGCCATGATGCTGATTCCGGCGGGACTCGCCGCCCTGGTCGGGGTGTGGCGGATCTTCCGGCTGCGCAGCGTGCGCGCCGCCCGCGCCGCGGCCGGTGCGGCGAATACGGCATTCACCAATCTCGGACGACGAAACACCAAGGGCGTCAAACCTTTCTGACCTCGGTCCCGGCACGCGGCTCTACCGCGAAGACGGCGACCACGGCACCGACGGCGAGCGCCACCGTCAGCGAGAGGGGCCACTCGATCGCACGGCGATGGGCGGCACGATTCCACGTAAGCCGCTATCGTGTCTGAGACAATCTGGGTGCACTGCGGTCGACAGTCTCGGAGCAGCTGCCCCGCAGTTCTCCCGAAAGCAGCCGAGCCATGATCGAAACCCTTCTCGTCGCGGCGATCGTTCTCCTGGTGGCAAGCGCTGTCGCCGCCACGATCAGCGCCGCCGTCCTGCATCGCCGGCGACGCGCGGTGCTGTCCGGCGGCGGCTTCGAGGTGCGTCCCGTGTCCGCCGAGCACGTCGACGAATTCCTCGCCGACCGAGGCACTTTCGCCGTCACCGCGATCCGCGAGTTCGCCGCGCCCGCCGCGCGGGTCTGGGACGCGCTGCAACTCGACGGCGCCTACTCCTGGCTGCCGCTGGTCAACGGCATTCGCTACGCCGATGACCGCCGCCACGAGGGCGCGGCTCGCGTGATCGACGCGCCACTGTTCGCGGCACGGGAACGGGTGATCATCCAGGCCCCGCACACGCGCCTCGCCGCCACCGGCACCGGACTCTCGATTCCCCTACTGGTCACCGGTTTCGCCCAGGACTACCGATTCACCGAGCTGAACGGCCGCACCACCGTGGCGTGGACCATCGCCGTGCGCCCGCGCTTCGGCCGCTTCCTGCCGCTGCGCTGGGGCGCTCCCTTCGTGCGTCCCTTCGCCGCCTGGGCGCTCGGCGGGCTCCGCACGCGGATCTGAGCTTCACCCCACCCGCGCGGACGGTGGCGGCTACCCTCGTCGAGACCGCAATAACACTGCCGTGCTTGCTGATTGGTCGCTAAGGGGTTCCACAGTGAATACACTCGAGACCTTCTCCACCCGCGGCGGCGGGTTCCGCGATGTCGTCGTCACCGCCGTGGAGATGACCACCTCCATCGCCGCCGATACCGAAGGCACCTGGCAGGGCCTGCTCACCGGGGCCAGCGGAATCGGCAAGCTCACCGATCCGGAACTGGCCCGGCTCGAATTGCCGGTGACGATCGGCGGCAAACTCGTCGACGATCCCACCGATGAACTGGATCGGGTCCGCAAACGGCGCATGTGCTACGTGCAGCAGATGTCCTACGCCATGGGAAAACGACTGTGGGACAGCATCGGACGACCCGGGGTGGATCCCGAGCGGCTCGGCGTGTGCATCGGCACCGGGCTCGGCGGCGCGGATTCCATCGTCGAAGCCAATGACGCCATGCGCGATCACGGGTACCGCAAGGTGTCTCCCTTCGCGGTGCCGATGTCGATGCCCAACGGCGTCTCCGGCGTGGTGGGGCTCGAGATCGGCGCGCGAGCCGGCCTCGTCACACCGGTGTCGGCCTGTGCTTCGGGGTGCGAGGCGCTGGTGCACGCGTGGCGGTCGATCGTGCTGGGTGAGGCCGACATGATCGTGGCCGGCGGGGTCGAGGGGTACATCAATCCCGTTGCCATCGCCGGATTCTCGATGGCCCGGGCGGTCAGCACCCGGGCCGAGCAGCCCGAGCGCGCGTCCCGGCCCTTCGACCGGGATCGGGACGGGTTCGTGTTCGGCGAGGCCGCGGCGCTGCTGGTGATCGAGGCCGAGGAGCACGCACTGGCGCGCGGCGCCAAACCACTCGCCCGGCTGCTCGGCGCCGGGCTCACCGCCGACAGCTACCACCTGGTCGCCCCCGATCCCGATGGGGTCGGATGCGCGCGAGCCATGCGCCGCGCGCTCGAGACCGCCGGGGTGGGCCCCCGCGAGGTCGATCACGTCAACGCGCACGCCACCGGCACCACGATCGGGGATCTGGCCGAGGCCAAGGGCATCGCGGCCGCGGTCGGCACGCATCCGGCGGTGTACGCGCCCAAATCGGCGCTGGGACATTCGGTCGGCGCGGTGGGCGCGCTCGAGGCGATCCTGTCGGTGCTCACCCTGCGCGATCAGGTGATACCGCCGACGCTCAATCTCGACAATCTAGATCCGGAGATCGATCTCGACGTCGTGCACACCGCGCCGCGCCGGACCACCGTGGACTTCGCGCTCAACAATTCGTTCGGTTTCGGCGGGCACAATGCCGCGGTGCTGTTCGGGCGCTATTGAGGGCGGATCCGCCGGGCCCGCAGGCGAGCCAGCGGTTCCGGCTCGAGCATCCGGGCCACTCGCCGCGCGACGCGCGGGGACACCCGGTTCGCCAGATACAGCGCCCCGGCTTCGATCGGTGTGGGTACCACGGCCGGATTTCGCGCCGCGATGCGAACGATCATGCGGGCGATGCCGTCCGGACCGTCGGCGTCGTAGATCCCGGTCGGCGCCGGCTCGGGACAGACGGCGGTAACACCGACGCCGGTTCCGGCGAATTCCAGCCGCAGCCCTTCGGTGAGCATCCGGGCGGCCGCCCTCGTCGCGCAGTACGGGGTGCTGGACGGACTCGGAGCAAAGGCGGCCACCGACGTGACATTGATGATTCGCCCGCCTCGCCGCGAGGCGATCATCTGCCGTCCGAAGTAGGTGCAGCCGTGCACCAGTCCCCAGACGTTCACGCCCAGCAATCGCTCCCAGTCCTCGAGGGTGTGCTCGAGAAACGGGCCGGCCGTGACGAATCCGGCGGCATTCACCAGCACCTTCGGCGGCCCGAAGTCGGCCAGCACGTCGTCCGCGAAGCTTTCCATCGCCGCCGCGTCGGCCACGTCCACCGCGAACGGCGCGGCCGCGCCACCGCGGGCTTCGATCTCCTCCACCGTGCGCACCGCGCGGGCCTTGTCGATATCGGCGACGACGACCATCGCTCTCTCGCGCGCGAAGCGGTGGGCTACCGCGCGGCCCGTTCCGCCGCCCGCGCCGGTGACCACGACAACCTCTTCGTCGAAGCCTGGCATGAGTTGCCCCCTGTGTCCGCGGTTGCGGCGCTGCGCATTTCGACTGGAATCATCTGTCCCAGACAGTGTACACTCTGCCTCTCCGGCCGGAGGAGAGACGAGCTATGACACCCTTCCACCCGGCACTCGCGGTGGTCACCGGAGCGGGCAGCGGCATCGGACGCGGCACGGCCAAGGCGCTGGCCGCGCGTGGTGCCGAGGTCATCGTCGCGGACATCAATTTCGCTACAGCGCAGGACACCGTGGCGCTGATTCGCTCGAACGGCGGGCGCGCGGCGTCCTACGCCCTGGACGTGGGAGACCCACTCTCGCTGGAGGCGTTCGCCGAGTACGTGCGCACCGCGCACGGGGTACCCGACGTGGTGGTCAACAACGCCGGAATCGTGGTCGGCGGGCCGTTCTTCGACATCCGGCCCGCCGATCTGCGGCGCATCGTCGATGTGAACCTCACCGCGATCGTCCACGGCTGCAAGCTGTTCGGCGCGCAGATGGCCGAGCGCGGGACCGGCGGCCACCTGGTGAACATCTCCTCGATCGCCGCCTTCGCGGCCCTGCGGCTCGGCACCCCGTACTGCTTCACCGCGGCCGCCGTGCAGCACTTCAGCCTGAGCCTGCGCGCCGAAATGGCCACGCACGGAATCGGTGTGACGGTCGCCTGCCCCGGTCTGGTCGCGACCAATCTCGCCGCCACCGCCACCCTGGCCACCCTCAGCAGGGAACAGGTCGCGATCACCCGGCAAATGGTCGTCAAGGGCATGACCCTGCTCGGCATGCACCCGGACCGAGCCGGTCGCAGGATCGTCGAAGCGGCCGCGGCGAACCGCGACATCCTGCCCCTGCGCGCGGAATCCCAGCTGGCATACCGGCTCACCCGCGCCTTTCCCGGACTCACCCGGGCACTCATGCGAACCATCAGCGGGCCCGAGGTGGAGCGCGCGGTGCGCTTCGCCATCGACCATCCCGCGGTCCTGGGCATCGCGCGCGAGGCGGCCGAACTCATGCCGCAGCGACCGGGCCTGCAAACCTATTGGGAACCACCGGAATACGATGATCCACCGTCGCCACCGACACCGATGAGGAGATGAACCACCGTGACTGCCGTTCCGCCCACCCCCGCCGAATCCGAGCCGATCCCGGCCGATTCCGAGGCTGCCCGGCCCACCGCGACCGGTTCCGGCGACGCGGCGCCCGAGCCGGGCGCCGAAACCGTCTCCGGCACAGGTGCGTCCACCACATCCGCGGGCAAACCGTCTGGCACACAACGAGAGCCCGCGCCCGCCGAGCCCCCGCTGCGCCGCAACCTGGTCATCCTGGCGGCGATGGCGCTGACCGTGATCGCCGCGCTCGTCGCCGCCGGAATGATGGTCGGCTGAGCACCGCTGCCGACCGGGCAGCCACACTCACCGGCGGGCAGCGACCCGGTGCGTCACAGCGCCGGGACCGGCTCCTGCCCCTCACCCGCGGTCCGCGGCTCGTGCCCGGCCGCCACCCCCGGCGGGCGCATGCCCGGGAGCCAGCGCCGCACGAGCGCCAGATACGGCGCCTCGGCGTCGAGCTGCGCGCATACCCCGACGATGCCGCCGAGCACCCGGCCCAGCATGACCAGATCCGGCAGCTCCGGCGGCGTGCGGACCGCGAAGGTGTTCTGCACGGACAGGTTTCGCACATCCGTGGCGCGCTCCATGTGCCCCTGCACCAGCTCGCGACTGATCCGCAGCCTATCGCCGTGGAACTCGGCGACGATGGGCTCGACCACGCGCAGCACCGGCTCCATGTCCAGGTGATGTCCCGGGCGCACGAAGCCGTTGTCGCGCAACGCACGCACCAGGGCGTCGTAGTCCCGGTCGAGCGCGAGCTGCGCCAGTGCGCCGACCACCGGCGGCAGCCCGTCCGGCAGCGCGATGACGGCTCCGAAATCGAGGATCCCCAGGCGGCCGTCGGGGAGCAGCTGATAGTTGCCCGGGTGCGGATCGCAGTGCAGGTAACCGACCCGCACGGGTGAGCTCAGGCCGAACGCGGCCAGTAGCTCCCCGGCCCGATCCCGCTGGGCCGCGGTGCCTTCGGCGATGACGCGGCCCAGCGGGACGGCGTCCATCCATTCGGTCACCATGACCTTGGGCGCGCTGGCGACCACCCTGGGCACGAAGAAGTCGGGATCATCGGCGTAGGCGATCGCGAACCGGCGCTGATGGTCGGCTTCGATGCGATAGTCGAGTTCGTCGGCGGTGCGCTCGACGAACTCCTCGATGAGCGATTTCACGTCCACGCCGGGCACGAAGACCCCGAACGTGCCCGACAGCATGCGCAGCAGTTTGAGATCCGACATGAGCGCGACATCGGCTCCCGGGTACTGGATCTTGACCGCGACGGCCCGGCCGTCCTTCCACACCGCGCGATGCACCTGGCCGATGCTGGCCGCGGCCACCGGCACATCCTCGAAGCCGGCGAATCTTTCGCGCCACCGCGTGCCCAGTTGCTCGTCCAGTACCCGATGCGCCTGGGCCAGCGGCATCGGTGGGGCCTGATTCTGCAGGCGCGCCAGCGCATCCCGGTAGCGATCGGCGAAGCGCGGGGGCACCGCGGCCTCGGCGACGCTGAGCGCCTGTCCGAGCTTCATCGCGCCGCCCTTGAGCTCGCCGAGCACCCGGAACACCTCGTCCGCCGCCTTGTCGACGAGCGCCTCGTCGATCGTGGCGCGATCGGCCCCGGTCATGATGGCCTTGCTCGTCGCGGTCAGGCGCCGGGCCATGATGCCCACGGGCAACGCGGCGATCTTCGCCGAACGCGCCAGGCCGGTTCTTCTCTTGCCCGCCATCGGGTGCCTCGATTCGATTTCGCGAAGGCCGCCTCACTACCGCGAGGCGGGTGCGCGCGGGGCACACAACCCGAATCTAGATTGTCTCAGACAGTAGGTCAAACGGACTGCGGCACTGCGCTTCCCGCATCCCGGCGGGTCGGCACTCAGGCGGTCTCCCCGCGCGCGGCCACCGCGTCCGCGCGCACCCCGGCCAGTTCGCCGAAACGGGCCACCACGTTCTCGTGGTACAGGCCGAACAAATCCTCGAACAGCGCCAGCTGCGCCTCGGTCGGCCCGGAGTCCGACTCCCACACCGCCAGTAGCGCCCGCCACACCAGCACGTGCAGATCGGGCGAGGCCGCGAAGTACGCCCGTACCGCCTCGGGCACCTCGAACAGCGTCTCCCCCACCGAGTTCAGCACCGAACGCCGCAGCCCGTGGCCGAGACAGGTGAGCAGCGCACGCACGATATCGATCTCGATACCCAGCATGGCCGCGTGATCGGGCTCGTCCGCGCGCGCCAAGCCCTCGAGTTCGTCCACGGCGGCGTGCAATTCGATCGGGTCGACGCCGCCACCGGCATCGGTGTAGTCCAGCAGCGCCTCCAGCACGATCACCCGCTCGGTGGCCACGATGTCGGCGAACATCTCCGCCGCCACCTCGGGCGCGTGCATGGACAGCGGGAACAGGCGGCGGTACACGTCGAGCCCGCCGGCCCGGCGCACGTCGCGCACGATGAACCCGCGCCCGCGATGCGCGACGACGAACCCGTAGGACTCGAGTCGCCCGAGCACCAATTGCGCCGTGGCCCTGTTCATTCCGAATTCGTCCGCGACCTGGCGGACCGAGGGCAGCAGGTCACCGGGCGCGTACTCGCCGGTCGCGACACGACGCGCGAGGATGTCGGCGACATCGCCGACGACCGTCCGGGCACCCATCCCGTCACCTTTCGACAACTATCGGATACGTCCCAGACAGTTTATGCTTCCATATGCCAAACTGCACGTGCGCGGTGCGGTAGGCCGTGCACACAATGAGGTGAACAATGGCGAAGCGTCGAATCGGCAATCGTTCGGGGGGTACCGGCGGGACACCACCGGTTCGCAAGGCGGTACGCAACGCCAAAATCGCCACGCTGCCCATCGCTTTCGCGGGCAGACAGGCCGCCGGGGTCGCCCAGCGCGCCCGCGGCCGTTCGACCGCCGATATCAATCTCGACATCCAGATGCGCACCGCGCAGCACATTTTCGAGGTGCTCGGCGAATTGAAGGGCTGCGCCGCCAAACTCGGGCAACTGCTGGCGCTCTACGAATTGGCGCTGCCGCCCGAACTCGCCGAACCGTACGGCACGGCACTGTCCCAGCTGCAGGATTCCGCGCCCGCGATGATGCCCGCCGCGGTGCACGGGGTACTGGCCTCGGAACTCGGCCAGGGCTGGCGCTGGAACTTCCGCGAATTCGACGACCGGCGCGCGGCCGGTGCCTCCATCGGCCAGGTGCACCGCGCGGTGTGGCGCGACGGCCGCCCGGTCGCGGTGAAGGTCATGTATCCCGGCGCGCACCGCTCGGTCCGCGGGGACCTGGAACAGCTGCGGCGACTGTCGGTGCTGGCCACGGTGTTCGTGCCGGGCGCCGACGTGCCCGCGGTGACCGAGGCGATCTGCACCAGCGTGGTGGAGGAACTCGACTACGCGGCCGAGGCCGAGCACCAGCGCATCTTCGCCGAAACCTACGCGGACGACCCGGATTTCGTGGTGCCCCGGGTCGTCACCCAGCGCGGGGACGTCATCGTCAGCGAATGGCTGCACGGCACCCCGGTGACCCGCGTGATCGAATCCGGCGCGCCCGAGGAGCGCGATCGGGTCGGCATGCTGATCCTGCGCTTCCTGCTCTCGTCGTGGGTGCGCACCGGGCTGCTCTACTGCGATCCGCATCCGGGCAACTTCCGGGTGCTGCCGGACGGGCGGCTCGGCGTCGTCGATTTCGGGGCCTGCGTGTCCTGGCCGCACGCCGGATTCGAGGATCTGGTCAGCGAGGTCATGGACGCGGTGTTCAACGGCGATCTCGGCGACCTGGACGCCGCGCTGCGCCGGCACGGCTTCGTCGAACCGCGGCGCGACTACGACGTGCGGGCCATCGCCGAGGGCGTGGCCATGGTCACGGAACCGCTGGCGCACAGCGAGTTCCGGTTCAGCACCGCCTGGATGCGCGACCGGGTGCGCTACGTCCTGGATCCGCGGCTGACCAACGCGCACCGGCAGATGACCATTCCGGCCTACGTCACGCCGTTCGCGCGCGCCCTGCTCACCGCGCTCGGCGTGCTGTGTCAACTCGGGACCACCGGTCCGGTGCGCGGGGAGTTCGCGCGCTGGTCACCGGAGATGGCGGCGGTGTTCGAGCGCTTCGACAGCCGCCGGGATAAGCCGACGGATCTGGGCCTGGCCCGGCACCTGCGGGCCGCGACACCGGGCAGGCGGTTCTCGGTCGTCAGTTGACCGGCCGTGGTCATCGACCGGCCCAAGGGCATAGAACCGTTCTATGTACCCATCGGATCGCGGCGGCTACCGGGCGATCTCGTCCGGGCCGATGCTCGATACATGACCACAGTGACCTTCCGCCGCACCGAACACGAGCCGACCGCGCGCACTCGGGCCGGATTGTCGACGCCGCACGCGGGGCGAACCCGGTCGCAGGCGCCCGCCCAGCCGCTGCGGCACCTGGCCCCCAACTGGTTCGCCGTGGTCATGGGCACCGGCATCATCGGCAACGCCGCGGCGACCCTCCCGCTGCAGTTCCCGGGCCTGCGCGCCGCGGCCACCCTGGTGTGGGCGCTGGCCGCGCTGCTGCTGCTGACCCTCGTCGGCGCGTGGGCGCTGCACTGGATCCGCTACCCCGACAGCGCCCGGCGGCACGGCGCGAATCCGGTGATGATGCAGTTCTACGGCGCACTGCCGATGGCGCTGCTCACCGTGGGCGCGGGCGCGCTCATGCTCGGTAGGGACGTGATCGGGCTCGGCGCCGCACTGACCCTGGACTGGATCCTGTGGTCGGCCGGCACCGTCGTCGGCCTGCTCACCGCCGCCGCCATTCCCTACCGCATGATCACCCGGCACCACTTCGACGCCGATTCGGCCTTCGGCGGCTGGCTCATGCCCGTGGTGCCGCCCATGGTCTCGGCCGCCACCGGAGCGCTGCTGATCCCCCACCTGCCCGCGGGCCAGGCCCGGCTCACGATGTTCTTCGCCTGCCTGGCGATGTTCGGGCTGAGCCTGATCGCCGCCGTCGTCATGATCACCCTGATCTGGTCGCGGCTACTGCATCACGGGCTGCCCGCCGCCGGCATGGTCGCCACCGTCTGGCTGGTGCTGGGCCCGCTGGGACAGTCGGTCACCGCCGCGGGCATGCTCGCCGCGGCCGCGCCCACCGCGCTGCCCGATCGCGATTCGGCGGGCATGGACGTGTTCTCGCTCGTATTCGGCGTTCCCACTTGGGGATTCGCGATGCTGTGGCTGGCGCTCGCGGTCGCGGTCACCGCACACGCCAGGAAGTCGATGCCCTTCAACCTGACCTGGTGGGGCTTCACCTTCCCCCTGGGCACCTGTGTCACCGGCAGCAGCGTGCTCTTCCAGCACACCGGGGCCGACCTGTTCGCCGTGGTCGCGGTGGCGCTGTACGCGCTGCTCGTCGCCGCCTGGGCGGTCGTGGCCACCCGCACCGTGCGCGGGCTGGTGCGGGGCGAGTTGCCGGCGCCCGCGCAGTAGCGCGCGGAGAAAAGCCGGGGCATGCCGATGAGGGGGTGGCACGCCCCGGCTTCTTCCGAGCTCATCACCGAGCGGTGATGCCCGCGCCGGGGTGGTCGACCGGCGCAAGTCCTTATCTACTATCTACGTCCGTAGACAGTAGATAAAACTCCACGTCGGCACAAGCCCGGAAATCCATGGGTCATCTACTAGGCTGCCCAGTAACAAGGTGCAGGATGGGAGAGCCTATGCAACCCCGGCGTTTTCGGCCCTCCGCCGCCATCGGGTCATTCGCGGCGCTGGTACTGCTGTTCTCCGCGTGTTCCTCGGCCACCTCGAGCGAAATACCGCCGACCGCCGCGCCGCCCCCGCAGGTCATCACGATCGCGCCCGCGACCGGCGCGGAGTTCGTGAATCCGGCGCTGCCGGTCCGGGTCGGCACGACCAACGGCATCCTCGGCACGGTCACCATGACCGACGACACCGGCCGGGTCCACGACGGCGCGCTCACCCCGGACAAGACCGCCTGGACGCCGTTCGAGGCCCCGGGATACGGGCGCAGCTACACGATCTCGGCCACCGGGATCAGCGTCACCGGGCCGACGGGGCCCGTCACCTCCACGTTCACCACGCTCATCCCGGCCAATCAGACCAGGGCCCAGCTCAAGACCTCGGGCGGGGTGCTGCTGGCCGAGGGCGGGGTCTACGGCGTCGGGACGATCATCCGCGCGCACTTCGACGAGGACGTGCTGGATCGGGCCGCGGCCGAGAAGCACCTGGTCGTGACGACCGAGCCCAAGGTCGAGGGCGCGTGGCACTGGCTCGACAACCGGCTCGCGCACTGGCGGCCGCGCGACTACTACGCCCCGGGGACCAAGGTCGGCGTGTCGGCCGATCTGTACGGGGTCGAACTCGCGCCCGGACTCTTCGGTCAGGAGAACTCGCGCGTCGGGTTCACCATCGGCCCCGCGCACGTGTCCATCGCCGACGACAACACGCACATGATCGACGTCTTCGAGAACGGCAACCTGATCCGCAGCATGCCGACCTCGATGGGGATGGGCGGATCCACCACCGTCGGCGGCAGGACGATCTCGTTCTGGACCCAGCCGGGCATCTACACCGTGATGGATCAGGCCAATCCGATCATCATGGACTCCTCTTCCTATGGGCTGCCGGTCAACTCGCGACTGGGCTACAAGGAGACGATCGGCTGGGCCACCCGGGTCAGCACCGACGGGATCTACGTGCACGCGCTCGACTCCACCATCTGGGCGCAGGGCAATACCGATGTCTCACACGGCTGTTTGAACCTCAGCACCGAGAACGCGCGCTGGTTCTACGAATTCGCGCTGCCCGGCGACGTACTCGAGGTGCGCAACACCGGCGGCGACCCGCTGGACATCTGGCAGGGCGGCGACTGGGGCGTGCCGTGGGAGCAGTGGGTGGCAGGCAGCGCGCTGCGGTAGCCCCGATCGGGTCCACTGAGCGGGACACGCGTCCCGAATAGCGGTCGGCCGCGGGCCCCGGTGTTCCACACTGGGGCTCTCGCCCATCGAAAGGTCGCGCCGCCGATGAAGAGCACCCGCATCGTCCTGGCCTCCCGCCCCACCGGCATGCCCGCCGCCGAGAACTTCCGCACCGAGACCGTCGAACTCGAGCCGCCGCGGCCCGGGCAGGCGCTGCTGCAGACGCTGTACCTGTCGCTGGATCCCTACATGCGCGGGCGGATGAGCGACGCGCCCTCGTACGCCGAACCCGTCGCGGTCGGTGACGTCATGTGCGGGGCGACGGTGTCGCGGGTGATCGAATCCGCCGATCCCGCGCTGCGGCCCGGGAACTTCGTGCTGGGATACGGCGGCTGGCAGACGCATTCGGTCGAGTACGTGCGGTACCTGCGCACCCTCGATCCCGCGGACGCGCCGCTGAGCACCGCGCTCGGGGTGCTCGGCATGCCGGGGTTCACCGCGTACTCCGGGCTGCTCACCATCGGGCGGCCGCAGCCGGGCGAGACCGTGGTGGTCGCCGCCGCCACGGGTCCGGTCGGCGCGACCGTGGGGCAGATCGCGCGGATCAAGGGCGCTCGCGCGGTCGGCATCGCGGGCGGGCCGCGCAAGGTGGCGCTGCTGCGCGAGAAGTTCGGGTTCGACGCGGCGCTGGATCACCGCGCGCCCGACTTCGCCGAGCAGTTGGCCGCGGCCACGCCGGACGGCATCGACGTCTACTTCGAGAACGTCGGCGGTGCGGTCCTGGACGCGGTGCTGCCCCGGCTCAATTCGTTCGCGCGCATCCCGGTGTGCGGGCTCGTCTCCTCCTACAACGACACCGAGCTGCCGCCGGGGCCCGATCGCCTCGGGCAGCTCATGTCGCTGATCCTGCGCAAGAGCCTGACCCTGCGCGGATTCATCCAGACCGAGTTCCTGCACCAGTTCTCCGACTTCTACCCCGACGCCACCCGCTGGCTCGCCGACGGCAGCCTCACCTACCTCGAGGATGTCGTCGACGGGCTGGAGAACGCGGTCCCGGCCTTCCAGGGCCTGCTCGTCGGGCAGAACCTCGGGAAGTCGGTCATCCGGGTCGCCGACTAGATCCGGCTACTTCATCGCGGTGATGTAGGGGCGCAGGCCCAGGGCGATGTCCACGCACACCGCCACCAGGATGTCGCGTTCGGTGGCGTCGGGCGGGGTGCACAGCAGCAGCCGGGTGCCCAGGAACGGGGTGGGGCCCTCGCCGGAACGGACGATGTTGAGGCGGGCGAACTTCTCGCCCATCCGATCCAGGACGTGCAGGCGGAACAGGGCCGGGGTCTCCGCGTCCTTCGGCGCGGGGACGAAGTGGAACAGGGTGCCGGCGGTGCCCGCCACGGCCGTGGAGGTGCTCGCCCGCGAGATGGTCGCGATGGCCGTGCCGTCGCTGCGGGTGAGCAGCGTCGGGGCGCTGGTGCGGGAGCGAACCAGCAGGGTCGTCCCGTTGGAGTAAGTGATGCGGTGGGTGCCGGTACCCGCGGTGTGGAAGCCCAGCCACGCCGCCATGCGCGCGGTACGGCCGCTGTCGCCGCGGACCGCGACGGCGAGCGGGTCGCCGGGGCCGCTGTGGAAGGTGATCTCCAGACTCCGGGAGGTGCGCGCGACCCGCCCCTCGATCATTGTCGAACCGGTTCGCGGGGCTGACATGGCACAGATGGTAGGCCGGAAGCCCTCGTCCACGAGGGTGTTTCGCGCGGGGCCCGGCGGAAACCGGTGTGGCCGGGCCGTTGTGGACCTCGGCGTGGCGCGACCGCGCGAGCGCCGGGCGCGCACCCGGGGTGCGACGGGTAGGCGCAGGTCACGGTGCGCGAGCACGGGATGACGGGCGGTACGATCATCGTCCATGAACACCCCGCCCACCCCGCCCGGCGGCTTTCTCGCCCGGGCCAGCGTCGCGCTGCTGGAGCGCCTCGACGCCTTCGTGGACCGGGTGGCCACGGAGATCGAACGCACCGTCCCGGTCTACGGACCGACCGCGGAGGTCTCGCCCGACGAGCTGCGCCGCACCACCCGGGAGAACCTGCAGGCGGTCTTCGGCTATCTCGCGGGAAACCACACCGGACCCGACACCGCCGCACCGCACGGCACCGGTCAGCGCCGCGCCGAGAGCGGGGTGCCGCTGCCCGCGATTCTGCGCGCCTTCCGCATCGGATCGGGTGTGATCTGGGACGAACTGGTGACCATGGCCGGGGCCGACCCCGAATCCAATCGGGAACTGCTCATCCGCGCCACCGATATCTGGAAGCTCGTCGACGACTACTCCCAGGCCCTCACCGCCGGATATCAGGAGACGGTGACCGAGCAGCTACGCCGGGACGCGCGCGCCCAGGACGCCGCACTGGACGCGGTGCTCGGCGGCCAGGCCGAGGGGCCGCGCCTGTGGGAGTGCGCCCGCACCCTGGGGCTCCCGGTGCAGGGCGAGTTCGTGGTGGTCATGGCCGGGACCGGCAACTCCGCCGAGGAGGCGCTGCCCGGCATCGACAAGGCACTGTCCATGCTCGGGGTGGCCTCGGCCTGGCGGCTGCGCGCCGATCACCACATCGGAATCGTCACTCTCACAGCGCGATTCACCCAGGCCCGGCTGCAGACCATGCTCACCGAGCGCGCGGTGGGGCGGGTCGGGATCGGTTCCCCGTTCGGCGGGCTCGCCGACGCCGCGACCGGATTGCGCCAGGCCGAACTCGCCTGCGCCGCAACGGAGCCCGGCTCACGCGAAGTGGTTCGCTACAGCGACGCCCTCATCCCGGTCCTCCTGGTGGGCTCCCCCGAGACCGCCATGACCCTCGCCGGCGCGGTGCTCGGCCCGCTGCTGGCACTGCCCGACCACGACCGGGACATCCTGCTGGACACCGTCCGCGCCTGGTTCACCCACGACGGCGAAGTCTCGGCCATCGCCGCCGCACTGTTCTGCCACCGCAACACCGTGCGCTTCCGGCTCAATCGCGTCGCCGAACTCACCGGGCGCCGCCTGACCGCACCGCACGCCGCGACCGAGATCCACCTCGCGCTCGAGGCGCATCGCCTGCTCGCGGGGAGCCCGGCCGAACGCTGAGGATCAGCGCGGCGGGAGATGCTGTCCGGCTCCCACACCACAGCCGGAAACCCTGCGCCGCAACGGCAACGGCCGCGCGGTCCGGGACCACGCGGCCGTTGCCATCGCGACAAGCTGTCAGGCGGTGCGGAACTCCTCGAAGGTGGGCGTGGGCAGCTTCAACTGCGCGTGGATGTCCCCGCCCAGGCCGAAGTGGCCGATGGCCCCGCCGTAGTTCTGCTGGTAGCTCTGCCAGAGCACCACGACGCTGATGACGCGGTTCGCGCCCGGGGACTCCGGATCCGGGAACGGATTCGGCAGTGTCGCGCGGTACGAACCCGCGCCGGCGGCATCGGTGACGAAGACGTTCGGCACGCCGAGCGGGCCCGGCCTGGTGGGTGCGTCCGGGTCCAGATCCTTTGCCCGCAGGGACATCACGGTGTAGAGCGAATCCGGGATCAGGTCGGTGAACTCGAACCGGAACTCACCGTGATGGCCGTCCGCGCTCACACTCACCTCGACGGTCCCGCGAGCGCGCAGCCACTGCTCGAGGGTGATCGGGGTGGTGAGCTTGCGCCCGTCCTCCGGTCGCAGGTCCGGGATCGGCGTCTCGTGGAACGCGTAGCTCGGGCGCCGGACCGATTCCGCGTCCGGACGCTGATCGGGCGCGAACACGATCGGATAGTTGTTGGCGGGCAACGGAAGCGGCAGCGTGTAGAGCACGCTCTCCGCGTCCGCACGCGACAGCTCCGCGTCCAGTTCGCGCACGATCGTGTACGGCGCGGCTGCGCCGAACTTGGGCACGGGGGTGTCGGCGGCCACGATCGCCCGCCCCCACCGCCTGGTCACCGAACCGTCCGGCCCCGCGTCGTTGAGGAAGCCGACAACGATGAAATCGCCCGCGGCGTCCAGCACTTCACTCGGGGGGTACAGCGGACCCTGGGTGGTCGGGGTCAGCTCGTAGATCTTGTTCACCATACCGATACCGCTTCCTGCTCGGACAGCACGCGACCGGGCGCACCGATCGCCGCGCTGACCCGATCGCTCAGATGAATCCAGCCGTGCGTGCCCGCCCGTTCCAGCAGGACCGGATCCGACCCGCGGAAACCGGGGTGCGCCACGGCCGACAGGAACGGCAGATCGCTGGCGTGATCGCCGTACCCGAAGGTGTTCTCGAACTCGATTCCGTTCTCGCGCAGGAACTCCGAGACCGCGTCCGCCTTGGCCGCACCGATCATGGGCCGCAGCACCTCCCCGGTCAGCAGCCCGTGATCATCGATCACCGGGGTGGTGGCGATGAGCCGGTCCGCGCCCAGCGCCGCGGCGACCGGGGCGATGGCCGCCGCGAACGACCCGGACAGCAGTACGGTGACCGCACCCGAATCCCTGTGTGCGGCAAGCGCTTGCACGGCATCGGTGTAGTACGCCGCGCCACCGGCCTCGAACTCGGCGAACCAGCGCTGCCCCGCCTCGGCCAGTTCCGCGCCCGGCACCCCACGATAGGCGCGGTAGTAGTGCCGGTTCACCTCCTCGCGCGGCACGCCCGCGGCCGCGCGCTCCTTGATCTCGCCGGAGATACGCGCGTAGCGGCTCCCGTCGTCACCGTGCTCGGCGAGCCAGAAGCGCAGGAAGGTGAACATGCTCTTGACGGTGATGAGGGTTTCATCGACGTCGAAGAACGCCGCCGCGCGCACCGGCGCGACGGCGCTCACGCGACCTCGTTCAGGTGCGCGGCGATGGCCTTGGCGGCCTTGTGCCGTTCGATGCGGGTGATGCGCTCGTTGGGCAGCGCCGCGTACCCGATCCGGGCGTCGGCGACGTTGTTCCCGGCCTGGCGCACCTGCACCTCGATCGAGAATTCCAGCTTGCCGGGATCCTCGATCGAGATCGGGGTGAGCACCGCGTGCAGCGTGCCGGGCAGCGGGAACAGGAACGAGGTGAAGTTCAGTTCGATGCTGTTCCAGACGATGTAGAAGTGCTGCTCGGGCCAGCGCCGGCCGTACTCGAGCTCGAACGCCCCGAGGAACAGCTGGCGCACCGCCTCCACGATGACGATCCCCTGCACGTGCTCGCCGGTCTGATGATCCAGCAGCAGCTCGTTGTCGCCGTGGATGCGCAGATCGGCGCTGAACTCGGTCGCCGATTCCTGAACCAGGTTCGCCAGCAACACATTCGAGTTCTGGTACTTGTGCACCTGATGCCGCGGCGCCGGTTCGGCGACCGTGTCGATCACCCGGAGCCCGGCGGGCGCGTGAATGGCCGCCACGTGCTCGATGTAGTCCAGGTCGTGCCGGGTGATCCCCTGCCCGATCCGGACGGTGAGCGGCTCGGCCGCCTCCCGCAATCCCCCGCTCCGCAGCACGGCCACCAAACCGGAGACCGTGAATGCCCGGTCGTCCTCCGCGAGACCCCGGAATCGGTCCGCCACCAGTACCACCTCGCGGAGGTTCAGGGTCGCGGATTCCGGGGTCGCCGAAGAGAGTTGGGCTACAGACATTGTTTTCCTCCGAGAGCGAAGACGCTTATGGCGACGCGTTCGCCGCCATCCGGTCGTCACCCGGAGCACCCCGCCGCCACTGGAGGGTTGCCGCCCAGCAAGCCGGGGCTTGTCGCTGGAACTCATGACCGTGTTCGAAAACTTATGTGGCACTGCGTATTACCAACAATGATTCAAACCAGCGTGGTCGAAATCAATTCCGGACGGCGACCGCCCCCACCCGGGTCGAGGCGTAGGCCAGTGCGGCGCCCGCCAGCGCCAGGGTCGCGATCACCAGCGCGACCCACGAATACCCCCGGTGCGCAACGAGATTCGCCAGCTGCGGCCCCAGGCTGGCACCCAGGAACAGCGCGAAGGTGTAGAGCGCGGTGGCCGCGCCCCGTGCCGCGCCCGCCTGCGCCGCGATGGCTTGCACCGCGGCGGGCGCCGCCACCGCGATGGCCGCCACGAACACCAGCAGCCAGGCCGCGACCCAGATGCCCCCGAACGGTACGGCGGTCACCGCCGCCGCGAACCCGGCGATGCCGAGCGCGCCGATCACCCGGGTCTCCGGCGCGATGGCGCCCAGCCGACCGGCCAGCAGCGGGACCGCGATCATGGCGGGAATCGCGCTGGCGCGCAACGCCAGTAGCGCGCCGTTGCTCGCGCCGACGCCGTCCGGCGGCGCGAGCTGGATTCCGGTGTAGATGCCGACGAACGAGCCGAGCACCGCCAGGCAGCTGACGTACAGCAGCACCAGCCGGAAGCGTCGCAGCAGCGTGCCGAAGGGTGCGAAAACCGTTCGCAGCGTGTCGCCGATGCCGTCGGCGGACCGCCGCACCGGCTCCCTCGCCGCCGGATTCGCACCCAGCACGAACCACAGCAGTCCCGCCGACAGCGCGAACGCGACCGCGCCGGTGAAGAAGATCGCGTGCCAGCCCCAGGCGTTGCCCACCAGCTGCGCCAGCACCTGCGCCACCACCCCGGCGGCGAGGAACGAGCTGGTCAAGCAGGTCAGCGCGAAGATCCTGCGTTCGGGGGCAATGCGTTCGGACAGGTACGCGAAGGCCGCCGGGGCGAAGAACGACGCGGTCAGACCCTGTAGCACCCGGGCCGTCAGCCCCGCACCGAGCCCGGGCGCGGCCGCGACGATCAGCGAGCTGACCACCGTGGCGAGCAGGCCGCCCACGATGACCGGCCGCCGCCCGAACCGATCCGACAGCGGACCCGTCACCAGAAAGCCCGCGCCGTAGGCCAATCCGAAGGCCGTGGTGGTCCAGGTCACCGCGGATCTGGAGGTCTCCCAGTCCTGCGCGAGCCGGTTCAGCACGGGCAGAACGACATACAGCTGCCCGACCACGAGAATTCCTACCGCGCAGACGGCTCCGACGGTCCGGCCGGTGGGCGCCCAGAGGGCGGGTTCGGTATCGGGCGGCGAGCTCACGCGCACGCTCCCGAGTCGTGGCGAATCCCGGCGCCGCGTCCTCGGCCGGCACCGTCGAGAATCCGGGCCAGGGCCCGGGACCGGCCGGGCTCGCCGCGCGCGGCGGCACTGACGTGAAGCGGGGCTGTCATTGAATCCCTTTCGTGGACAACGGAGTCCACGTCTATCAAGGGACACTCCCCCGCCACGAGAGTTACGTGCGCGGTGATCGCAAGCCGGGGTGGGGTCAGGTGAGGATGAAACTCAACAGCTGTGCGTCGCGACCGTCACGCCAATAGGAGTAGCCGAACCACACGCCCGGGGTGACTTCGCGGATCTCGTCCCACAGTTGCGGGGTGGGTGAGGGGCGGTAGTTCAGGACCCAGGTCGGCCCGCCGTCCACGACCGAGGGGCCCCGGTACACGTCCGCTTGGTAGACCTCGACACCCGCGCCGGTGACGCGGTTGAGCAGGTAGCCGCCGTCGGGTCCGGTGAAGAAGGTCTTGCCGATCCACAGCGCCGGGGACCACACCTGCATGTCGGCCGGCTCGGCGACCCACCCGTTCTTGACGCCCATGGGCACCGCGCCCTGCGGTGCGTCGCGGTACAGCGCCTCGAGCTGCCCCGGGCCGCATCTGAATCTCAAGGAATCGATGGTCGCCGCGCGATCGCCGTCGTAGAGCACGCACCCGCCGCCGTAGTCGGCGTCGGCGTGCGCGGAGGGCGCGATCGCCGGGGCAAGCGCGATGGCGGCTCCGAAACCGGCGGCAGCCATGCCGACGGCCAGTGCGTTCCTGAGAATCTCTCGGGTTGTTCGCATTGCGTGTCTCCATCGGGTAGGACCCGACCCCACACGCCATGCTAATTCGCTATCAGTTAGCTGCTCAGTACTGTCGCCTAAATGAGACCACTCGGTCTGTAGAGATTCCGGCCCGGGAGAAGTGGCCCGGACCTGCGCCGGCGCACCTCCCCGCCCGGCCGCTCCCCCGTCGACGCCACGCGGGGCCGCGCGGGAAACACCCGCGCGGCCCCGCGACATCGGCCGGGATCAGGTCAGTTTCAGACCGCGGCCGATGATCTCCTTCATGATCTCGGTGGTGCCGCCGTAGATCGTCTGCACGCGCGCGTCCATGTAGGCCTTGGCGATCGGGTACTCACGCATGTAGCCGTAGCCGCCGTGCAGCTGCAGGCACTTCGTGATCAGGTCGAGCTGCTCCTCGGTGCTCCAGTACTTGGCCATGGCGGCTTCCTCGACCGTCAGCTTCCCGGCGTTCAGGAGCTCGATGCAGCGGTCGACGAAGACGCGGACGGCGGTCGTCTTGGTGGCCAGCTCGGCCAGCACGAAACGGGTGTTCTGCTGCGCGCCGATCGGCTTGCCGAACGCCTTGCGATCGCGGACGTACTGGATGGTGCCCTGCAGCGAACCCTCCATGGCGGCGGCGGCCATCACGGCGATGGACAGGCGCTCCTGGGGCAGGTTCTGCATGAGGTGCACGAAACCCTGACCCTCGGTGCCGAGCAGGTTCTTGCCGGGCACCCGCACGTCCTGGAAGGAGAGCTCGGCGGTGTCCTGGGCCTTGAGGCCGATCTTGTCGAGGTTGCGGCCGCGCTCGAATCCGGGCATGCCGCGCTCGACGACCAGCAGGGAGAAGCCCATGGCACCCTTGGCCGGATCGGTCTGCGCGACCACGATCACGATGTCGGCGTTGATGCCGTTGGTGATGAAGGTCTTGGACCCGTTCAAGATCCAGTCATCGCCGTCCTTGACCGCGCGGGTCTTGATGCCCTGCAGGTCCGAGCCGGTGCCCGGTTCGGTCATGGCGATGGCGGTGATGATCTCGCCGGTGCAGAAGCCGGGCAGCCAGCGCGCCTTCTGCTCGTCGTTCGCCAGTTCCAGCAGGTACGGCGCGATGACGTCGTTGTGCAGGCCGAAGCCCAGGCCGGAGTACTGACCGTAGGTCGCCTCCTCGGTGACCACCGCGTTGTAGCGGAAGTCCTTCACCCCGCCGCCGCCGAACTCCTCCGGCACCGCCATGCCGAGGAAGCCCTGTTTGCCCGCCTCCAGCCAGACCGCCCGATCGACGACGCCGTCGTGTTCCCACTGCTCGTGGTTCGGCGCTACATGCTGATCGAGAAACTTTCGGAACGACTCCCGGAACAGCTCGTGCTCCGGTTCGAAAATAGTGCGTTCCACGCCAACCTCCTGAGTGCCACAGCGGCCCATCGCCGATGTGGTCCACGGTACTCGAAAACGGAATGGCTGTTAACTTCGAGTCTCCGGAAAGAGGTTCGAACTGCGACTCCTAACCGAAGAGCCGCAGTCCACAGTGCGGGAACCTGGGTAAACCTAGGGTCTCAGAGACCCACGGCGGACAGGGTCCGCCCGAGCAGGCTGCGGCCGCGATCGCGATCCCGCTCGCCGAGCAGGAACCCCAGTTCCTCCTCCACCGCCTTGGCCACGACCACCTGCAGTTCCGCGGCCGCGGCGGCGATGTCGGCGGTATCGCGCCAGGGCGCGGTGTCGATCGGGGTGCCCAGGGCGAAGTAGAAACGCTCCGGCTTGGGAATGATGGTCGGGCCCAGGCCCCGGATCAGCGGCGGCGTCAGACTGCCGCGCAACCCCAGCGCCCGCACCAGGCCGCGCACCGGGCGCATGACCGCGTCGTCACCGTCGAAGACGATGTCGAAGATGTCGTCACCGCCGATCATGGCGATCGGGACGATGGGCGCGCCGGTCTCGATGGCCATCTGCGCGAAGCCGGTCCGGCCCTCCCACAGCAGCTTGTACTTCTGGCCCTTGCCCCGCATGGCCTCGCGGCCGCCGCCGGGGAACACCGCTACGGCCTCGCCCTCGCGCAGCAGCGCGGTGCAGTTGTGCCGATTGCCCCTCACGATCCCCAGGTGGTGCAGCGCGTCGCGCAGCACGGGCACATCGATCAGCACGTTCTCGGCCAGGCCCCGCACCAGCCGGTTGTGCTTCACCAGAATCTCGTGCGCCAGCAGCGGCGCGTCGGTGCCACCCGCGAGGGTGTGATTGCCGACCAGGAGCACCGGGCCCTCGGTCGGGAAGTTCTCCAGCCCGTAGAACCGGGGACTGAACCAGGCGCGCGACGGCGCCACCAGAACATCGATCAACCGGCGATCCCCATCGGTCAACTCGACATGCAACGGCGCACCGTCGGTCAGCCGATCGGTCACGGCCGAATCGGCGTCATTTCGAGACAAGACATCCCTCCCTGCAGAGATATTCGATAGCCGCATGCTAACGAAATCCCGTGCGGGGCACCGTGTGTGGGGTCACACCCGGAGACGGCGCCGCGGTGATGGCAACACCTCGGCGCCGGATGCCGAATCGGGAGTCAGTCGGCGGACTCGTCCGAATCCGTGGATTCGTTTCCCGCGTAAGCGAACTCGGCGAGCACCCCCGCGAGGGACTGCGGCACCCGGGCCCGCAGGCGCGTGCCGGACTCCTCGTGCTCGGTGCTCAGGATGCGTCCGTCCGCGTGAATACGGGCCAGCAGATCACCGCGGGTGTAGGGCAGCAGCACGCTGACCTCCACGTCGAGGTTCAGCGCCGTCGCCAACCGCTCGCGCAGCTCGTCGATGCCCTGGCCGGTGTGCGCGGAGACGAACGACGCCTCCGGCAGCCAGCCGCGCAGCTGGGTGAGCTCCATCGGGTCGAGCGCGTCGATCTTGTTGACCACCAGCATCTCGGGCGGGGCCGGGGTTCCGGTCTCGCGCAGGACGTCGGTGATGACCTCGCGCACGGCCTTGATCTGCATGTCGGGCAGCGGATCGGACCCGTCGACCACGTGCAGCAGCAGGTCCGCGCCGGTGACCTCTTCGAGGGTCGACCGGAAGGCTTCGACGAGCTGGGTCGGCAGGTGCCGGACGAACCCGACGGTGTCGGTGAAGACGACCTCGCGACCGTCCTCCAGCGCCGCCTTGCGCGTCGTCGGATCGAGGGTCGCGAAGAGCGCGTCCTGCACCAGCAGCCCGGCGCCGGTCAGCGAATTCATCAGGCTCGACTTGCCGGCGTTGGTGTAGCCGACGATCGCGACCTGCGGAATGCCGCTGGCGGTGCGCTTGGCGCGCTTGGTGTCGCGCGCGGTCTTCATCTCGCGGATCTCACGGCGCAGTTTGGCCATGCGCTCGCGGATGCGCCGGCGGTCGGTCTCGATCTTCGTCTCACCCGGACCGCGCGTACCCACGCCGCCGTTCGCGCCGCCCGCGCGGCCACCGGCCTGCCGGGACATGGACTCACCCCAGCCGCGCAGGCGCGGCAGCATGTATTCCATCTGCGCCAGGGAGACCTGGGCCTTGCCCTCCCGCGAGGTCGCGTGCTGGGCGAAGATGTCCAGGATCAGGGCGGTGCGGTCGATGACCTTGACCTTGACGACCTTCTCCAGCGCGGTCAGCTGCGCCGGGGAGAGTTCACCGTCACAGATGACGGTGTCGGCGCCCACCTCGAGCACCATTTCGCGCAGTTCGTCGGTCTTGCCCGAACCGATGTAGGTGGCCTTGTCCGGCTTGTCGCGCCGCTGGATCAGTGAGTCGAGCACTTCGGAACCGGCGGTCTCGGCGAGCGCGGCCAGCTCGGCCATTCTCGACTCGACCTGGGCGGGGGTGCCCTCGGTCCAGACACCGACCAGCACGACGCGCTCTAGACGCAGCTGCCGGTACTCGACCTCGGTGACATCCTCGAGTTCGGTGGAGAGCCCGGCGGTGCGGCGCAGTGCGGCGCGCTCCTCGAGCTGCAACTCACCGACGGTCGGCGACGCGGACCAACCGGTCTCGGCGTCGTCGGTGTGCTCCTCAGCGGGAGTGAACTCGTACGTTTCTTGTTTACTCATACGCCTCCATGGTCCCACGGACCAACCGAATGACGCATTCGGTTATTTCACCGCGATTCGCGGGGAGGTTCCGTGGGGTCAGGCGTCCTGCCACCACTTCGCGGCGAGGGTACCGGTCGCCAGGAGGACCGACGGGCCGCGGAGCCAGGCGGCGCCGGACTCGACGCCCACGGTCACCGTGCCGCCGGGGATGTGGACCTGGATGTGGCCGGTGTCGGTGGCGAGGTCGAAGCCTTCTGCGGCCAGGGCCGCCGCGGCGGCGGCCACGGTTCCGGTTCCGCAGGAACGGGTTTCGCCCACGCCGCGTTCGTAGACGCGCATGTGGACGCCGCGCTGACCGTCGGAGGCGACGGCCAGGGGGGTCAGGAGCTCGACGTTGACGCCGTGCGGGAAGAAGGTGCGGTCGAAGGCGGGCGCGCGGGTCAGGTCCAGCTCGGACAGCAGCAGCGGGGTCAGGGCGGGATCGACGCAGGCGAGATGGGGGTTGCCGACGTCGATGCCGAGGCCGGTGAACTCGCGGCCGTCGACGGTCGCGGTCGAGGCGCCGAGGACGCCGACCCGGCCCATGGCGACGGTGACCTCACCGTGCACGGGGTCCGCGTGGTGCACGACCACCGGGCGGGCGCCCGCGCGGCTGCCGACCACGAACTCGGTGCGCGCTTCCAGGCCGGTGGCCACCAGGTAGTGGGCGAACACGCGCACGCCGTTGCCGCACATCTCGGCGATGGAGCCGTCCGCGTTGCGGTAGTCCATGAACCAGTCGTCGGCGCTCACGCCCTCGGGCAGGGTTGGGAGAGCGCCGGTTTCGATGAGCGCGCCCGCGCGGGCCACGCGCAGCACACCGTCCGCGCCGAGGCCGCGCTGCCGGTCGCACAGCGCCCGCACCCGGGACTCGGTCAGCTCCAGCCAGGCATCGGGGTCGGGCAGCACCACGAAATCGTTCTGGGTGCCGTGCCCTTTGCTGAATGCGATATCAGCCGCGTTCTCGTTCGCCATAGTCCTCACCACTCACCGCACCGCCCGGCGCTGCCGGGAAATTTCGTACAGGGCCACCGCCGCCGCCGACGGCGCACCGAGGGTGCCGTCGGTCGGAATGCACACCAGCTCGTCGCACACCTGCGACCAGGAGGTATCGAGCGCCTCCCGCTCGTCACCGAGAACCAGGATGGTTCCCCCGTCGAACTCGAAGTCGTCGAGGGCTATTCCACCGCGATCGTCACTGCCGACGATACGGGTCTCGATACCCCGCGCCGCCTGCCGGTCGGCGAACACCGCCACCTGGCTCGGTCCCGAGGCGCGCAGCACCGGGATCGCGAACAGCGCGCCGTCGGAGACGCGCACGGTCTGGGGGTCGTACTGGTCGGCGCCGGTGCCGGTGATGATCACCCCGCCCGCGCCGAAGGCCACCGCCGAGCGGATGACCGCGCCCAGTCGCGCGGGCGCGGTCGGCCGGTCGATCACGACCACGGTCGGCGGCTCCTGCGGGCTGCCCGGCGCGAAATCCTCGAGCTCCATGCGCCGGGTGGCCGCCACCGCCACCACCTCCGGAATCCCCTCGGTCGGCTCGGCCAGCTCGGCCATCACCTCGGGCACCAGCCCCACGCTCGGCACACCGCTGGTCTCGAGCACCTGCCGGGCCCACTCCGAGAGCTCGGTCGAGCCCAGCCGGTAGACGAGAGTCTCCAGGGGCCAACGGTATTCGAGGGCGCGGGTGATCGGCCGGCGGCCGTGTATCAGGAATCGATTGTCACGAAGTCTGCTGGCCCGGTTGTTCAAATAGGCCTGCCACACCTGGACCGAGGCGTTGCGGGCGTTCGCGCGGCGCGTCAAATTACCGGACTTCCTGTTCATCCCTCGTCGTAGCGGAGTGAATGCGGGCCAGCGCCGTCACCAGCAGCTCCGGATCGGCGCCGTCCACCCATCGCACCCGCTTGTCGCGGCGGAACCACGAACGCTGCCGTCGGACATAGCGCCGGGTACCGATGAAGGTGCGCTCCTGTGCTTCGTTCAGGTCGTATTCGTTGTCCAGGTAGTCCAGGACTTGTGCGTAACCGATTGCGCGCCGGGCGGTCTGCCCTTCGCGCAGGCCCTGACCGATGAGGGTGCGCACCTCCTCCACCAAGCCGGAGGTGAACATACCCGCCGTGCGCAGTTCGATGCGCGCGTCGAGCGCCGTGGTGTCGCGATCCACGCCGAGAATGACCGTGCCCCAGCGGGGTTCGCCGATCTGCGGCGCGGAGGCGGCGAACGGGCGGCCGGTGATCTCGACCACCTCGAGCGCGCGCACCATGCGGCGGCCGTCGGTGGGCAGGATCGTGCCGGCGGCCACCGGATCGGCCGCGCGCAGCGCCTCGTGCACGACCACGACGCCGCGTTCGGCCAGCAGCGCTTCCCATTTCGCGCGGATCGCGGGGTCGGTGGCCGGGAAATCCCAGTCGTCGAGCAGGGCCTGCACGTACATCATGGAGCCGCCCACGATGACCGGGGTGCGACCGCGGGCCAGGATGGCCTCGACGTCGGCGCGGGCCGCGCTCTGATACGCCGCGACGGTGGCGGTTTCGGTGACGTCCAGCACGTCCAGCTGATGGTGCGGGATGCCGCGGCGCTCGGCGAGGGTCAGTTTCGCGGTGCCGACGTCCATGCCGCGATAGAGCTGCATGGCGTCGATGTTCACGATCTCGCCGTCGAAGTGTTCGGCCAGATCCAGTGCGAGATCGGACTTTCCGGTGGCGGTGGGTCCCACCACCGCGATGGGCGGCCTCACGCGCTACCTTCCGGATGCCAGACGCTCACGTGGTAGCTCACCCCGAACGGCGCTGCGCTGTACAGGGTTTCGACCTTGGGGTCGGCGGCCTCGGGCTGGAAGAGCCCGGCCAGTATCTGGTACGCGGCGCGGCCGCCGATGTGCAGTTCGGCGCACAGGCCGGGATCGAGTTCGGCCAGCGCGCGCCTGTCCCCCGCGCTCAGGGCGCGATCGATCTCGGCCTGCACGTCCGCGGCGCGTTCGTCGAAATAGCCGGGTGAGGCGGTGGTCAGGGTTGCCGCGCCGTCGCCGACCACGAGGACGCCGTAGCGCGCGGGACCGGCGTCCAGCGAGCCGCGCAGGCACGAGCCGAAGGCCACGCACTCGGCGGCCGGGGTGTCGGCCGCGACCAGGCGCGCCTGGGCAACCGCGTGCGGGGCCACCTGCTCGCGCAGCCACGCGCCGATCAGCGCGGGCAGCGGCAGCGTCGGGTCGGCGATCGCGGAATTGTCGTCAAGGGGGGTCTCGGTGAAACCGGCGCGCACATCCACGCCGTATCCCCGGAACGTGCCCACCGTCTCCGGCCCGAGAACCCGATCGGCGTCGGCCGCGCCGACCACGATCCACTGGTCGGCGGCCTCGGCGAGTTCGGTCGCCGCCCGGCGCACCGCCGCACGCAGCGCGGCTACCTCGCCCTCGGCCGCGGTACCCGCCGCGCCCCCGAGCCGGGGCACCAGCACGGGCGGGGAAGGAACCAGCGACGCAACACAGAACACGCCGTCAACCGTAGCGCTACCGTGCCTCACCAGCCCCACCCCGCCCGGGTCGCCGCGCCACGGAGGTGGGCTCAAAGACAGCATTTCCCACCTCAGCCTGGTTGAATGGGATCTGCTAGGCAGATGAGCTAGGGCGTAACCAGGCAGCCGTGACGCGCGGCAGGGACGAGGAGCGATGACCGAGAACAGCGGAAACGAGAAGGCTACCCACCCGGAGTCGACCGCGACGCCCGTGTCCGGCGCCGCCGCGCGACCGTCACCGGCCGCTGCCGCCGGACCCCGTCCCGGGCCCGTGCCGCACAAACCGGAAGCCCCGAAACCCCACGCCGTCAAGCCCGCTCCCGGCCCGGCCACCCCGCACCCGCATCCCGTGGTCGTACCCGCCTCGAGCGACCCCAGCCAGTGGGGACGCGTCGACGAGGACGGCACCGCGTGGGTCAAGACCACCGAGGGCGAACGCGTCATCGGATCCTGGCAGGCCGGCGACGCCACCGAGGGGCTGGCCCACTTCGGCCGCCGCTTCGACGATCTGGCCACCGAGGTCGCCCTGCTGGAGGCGCGCCTGGCCGCCGGCACCGACGCCCGCAAGACCAAGGCGGCCGCCACCGCGCTTGCCGAAACGTTGCCGACCGCCGCGGTCATCGGCGATATCGACGGGCTGACGGTGCGCTTGCGGGCCATCATCGAGCACTCGGACGAGGCCGCCGCGCACGCCAAAGAGGAGAAGGAACGCTCGCGGCACGAGCAAACCGAGCGCAAAGAAGCGCTGGCCGCCGAGGCCGAGCAAATCGCCGCCGACTCCACCCAGTGGAAAGTGGCCGGCGACCGGCTGCGCGAGATCCTCGACGAGTGGAAGACCATCCGCGGCGTGGACCGCAAGGTCGACGACGCGCTGTGGCGGCGGTTCTCCAAGGCGCGTGAGGCGTTCAACCGGCGCCGTGGCGCGCACTTCGCCGAGCTCGATCGCGAACGCGCCTCGGCCAAGTCGCACAAGGAAGAGCTGTGCGTGCGGGCCGAGGAGCTGTCCGGCTCCACCGACTGGGCGGGCACCGCGGCGATCTTCCGCGATCTGCTGGCCGAGTGGAAGGGTTCGGGTCGCGCGCCCCGCGAAGCGGACGAGCAGCTGTGGAAGCGGTTCAAGGCCGCGCAGGACGTGTTCTTCGCGGCCCGCAACTCCGCCGCCTCCGAGCGCGACGCCGAGTTCGAGCAGAACGCGACGGCCAAGGAAGAGCTGCTGCTGCACTACGAGAACCTCAACCCCGAAACGGGTCTCGACGCCGCCCGCGCGTCGCTGCGTGAGCTGCAGGAGAAGTGGGACGCGATCGGCAAGGTGCCGCGCGAGCGCATCCACGACCTCGAGGCCCGCCTGCGCGCGGTCGAGAAGCGCGTGCGCGACGCCGTGGACGCCCAGTGGCGGCGCAGCGATCCCGAAGCGATGGCCCGCGCGGCCCAGTTCCGCGAGCGCGTGGCCCAGTTCGAGGAACAGGCCGCCAAGGCCCAGGCCGCGGGCAAGACCAGAGACGCCGAGAAGGCCCTGGAGCAGGCCAAGCAGTGGCGTGAATGGGCCGAGGCCGCCGAAGGCGCGGTCAGCCAGCGCTGATCCCGCCCCGAGGTAGCAACCGCGCCCGCCGACCTTGTGGTCGGCGGGCGCTGTCGTGCAGGGACCGCGACGGCACGCTCACCGGCGCGACGTGGCGCACCAGGAACTCGCGTCTCGAAGTCGTTGTCCCGGAACGGGTTTGTCGGGCAGCCGGTGGGTGTGGGGCAGCCGGCCGGGGTCCGTGCGTCAATCGTGTTGGGCTCCAGGGGAAATAGGGGCACGGCGGCGGGTCGGGCGGGGTTACGCTCGGAAGATGGCTCCGACACGGGACGAACTGATCACCCATCTGCTGAAGACCGGCATGGCGGGGTCGGTGGCCACGCCCCGGGAGAACAACCTCAAGCACTACCGCCTGATGGCGGAGGGGGACACATACTTTCAGTTCGGGATGGACTTCGGCGGGCGATGGGACGCGGACGCCGTGCTGGGGGTGATGGTGCGCCGGGCCGGGGTCGACCCGCGGCTGAACTTCCGGCGCGGGGTGGACACCATCGACCCCGAACTGACCGCCGACGCGCTGGAGCGGTACGCGGTCCGCTTCCGCCGGGCGCTGCGTGAGCGGGAGCGGGTGCTGTTCGCCACGGGCCATCCGCGCACGCTGCGGCGCATGTATCAGCGGCTGGCGCGGGAGTTGAACGAGGCGGGCGGCACGGTGCTGGAATTCGGTGCGGGCGCGCGCTTCCAGGGCGATACGAAATGGGCGGTGCAGGAACAGGAAGTCCGATTCGACCTGGGTGTGGCGACCGTGGCGGTGGCGGGCAACTCGGTGCATTCGCACACCGCCCAGGCCGCGCGGGTGGTCCTCGAGGCGATGGCCGCGGCCGGGGCCCCGCCGCCGGATCTGGTGGTCGCCGACCACGGCTGGTGCGGCGGCGCGGCTTTCGCGGGCATCGACGCGATCGGCTTCGCGGACTGCAACGACCCCGCCCTGTTCGTCGGCGAGGAGGAGGGCACGGTCCTGGTCGCGGTTCCCCTCGACGACGGCATCGACGAGGAGCAGTACGACCTGCTCGCCGAGTTCGTCCTGGGTTCCTGAGGACCTACCGCTCAGTCCTCGCCGAAGAGGCGGCGGCGATCGCGCTGCTCGGCCTCGGCGGCGGCCAGGCGGCGCTGCTCCTCGGCCTCGAGGTGCAGGGCGGTCCGGCTCCACACCACGCGAATCCAGTGGAAGGTCAGGACCATCACCGCGATCGTGGCCAGGATCAGGCCGAAGCCGGGGCCCGCGCCCTGGTAGTTGCCGAGGCCGGGGGTGTTGCGGTGCCAGATCGAGAAGACGCCGAACACGCTGGCGATGGCCGAGCCGGCGACCGCGATCCAGGCCAGCACCCAGCGGCGGGTCATGAGCGCCAGGAGCGAGAAGCCGATGCCGAACACGACCACGAACCATTCGAAGATCCGCGAGGGCAGCCCGATGTGCTCGGCCTGGGCGGCCGCGTCGTAGAGCAGTACGTCGAAGCCGCGCGCGCCGCCGGCGTGCGGGAGCACCAGCGAGATCAGCAGGGCGAACACCGCGATCGCGACCACCATGGCGCGCACGCCCGGGTCGATCTCCCCGGCGATCCTGCGCTCGACGGCTTCCAGATCCGCGCGGAACTGTTCGAAGTCCTGACTGTCCTTCGCCGACTTCATGGTCTCCTCGTTCGCCTCGGGCGCGCGGTCGGGCGCCGAATCGGATTGTGCGGCTTGATCTTCCGTACGCCCGCTCGCCGCGTCCCGGTTCTCGACACGGTCCGGTTCGGCATCTTCGGGGCCGGTGGGCTTGTGCTCGCTCATGGGGTGTGGTCCTGAGTCATGCGGGAGTGGTGTCGACCCACATCATGCCCGGCCGCCGATTCGATCTACTACGGGGTGTCGGAATCAGGCGGCGCGCGTCGTCCCGGAATCCGCCGCCACCGGCCGAATCAGTCGCCGCAGGCCGAGCCGCAACCGGCCGCCGCCGTCTCCACGACCACGGGCGCGCCGATGCGCGGCAGGCCCAGCCCGACGCCGATGGGCGCGGTCTTGGGGGTGACGCCGCGCTCGTGGGCGTCGCCCGCGGCGGTGCGGCGATGGCTGAAGACCGCGCTGTCGGCGATGAGGTGATGCGGGGCCGCTTCGGTCACGTCCACGGTGACGATGTCGCCGGGACGGATCTCCGAGCCCGCGGGCAGGTCGGCGGGCGGCCGGAAATGCACCAGGCGGCCGTCGCGGGCGCGCCCGCTCATGCGGGCGGTGGCGGCGTTCTTCTTACCCGCGCCCTCGGCAACCAGCAGCTCGACCCGGGTGCCGATGAGCGCCTGGTTACCCTCCAGGGACATCTGCTCCTGCAGCGCGATGAGCCGCATGTAGCGCTCCTGCACCACTTCCTTGGGCAGCTGGTCGGGCATGTCCGCGGCCGGGGTGCCCGGGCGAATCGAGTACTGGAAGGTGTAGGCGCTGGTGAACCGAGCCTCGCGCACCACGTCCAGGGTGGCCTGGAAATCCTCCTCGGTCTCGCCCGGGAAGCCGACGATGATGTCGGTGGTGATGGCCGCGTGCGGCATGACCGCGCGCACCTTCTCGATGATGCCCAGGAACTTCTTGCTGCGGTAGGACCGCTTCATGGCCTTGAGGACCCGGTCGGACCCGGACTGCAGCGGCATGTGCAGTTGCGGGCACACGTTCGGCGTCTCGGCCATGGCCTCGATGACGTCGTCGGTGAACTCCGCCGGATGCGGGGAGGTGAAGCGCACGCGCTCGAGCCCCTCGATGTTCCCGCAGGCGCGCAGCAGTTTGGCGAACGCGCCGCGGTCGCGCTCCTCGGTGGGATCGGCGAAGGAGACGCCGTAGGCGTTCACGTTCTGGCCGAGCAGGGTCACCTCGAGCACGCCCTGATCGACCAGGGCCTGCACCTCGGCCAGCACGTCGCCGGGACGGCGGTCGACCTCCTTGCCGCGCAGCGCGGGCACGATGCAGAACGTGCAGGTGTTGTTGCAGCCCACCGAGATCGACACCCACCCGGCGTAGGCCGACTCCCGCTTGGCGGGCAGCGTGGACGGGAACGCCTCGAGCGATTCGATGATCTCGACCTGCGCCTGCTCGTTGTGGCGGGCGCGCTCGAGCAGCACCGGCAGCGAGCCGATGTTGTGGGTGCCGAACACCACGTCCACCCACGGCGCCTTCTTGACCACGGTGTCGCGGTCCTTCTGCGCCAGGCAGCCGCCGACGGCGATCTGCATGCCGGGGCGCTCGGCCTTGATCGGCGCGAGGTGCCCGAGCGTGCCGTACAGCTTGTTGTCGGCGTTCTCGCGCACCGCGCAGGTGTTGAAGACCACCAGGTCGGCGGTGGCGCCCGGGACGGCGCGGCGGTAGCCGGCGTCCTCGAGCAGACCCGAGAGGCGTTCGGAGTCATGCACGTTCATCTGGCACCCGTAGGTGCGGACCTCATAGGTCCGCGTGGCCGTACCCAGCTCCGCGTCCGCGCCGAGCCCGTCAACCACGCCAAGTGCCGAAACCTGCCCCAACGAATTCACCCAACCAGGGTAATGGCTGTGCGGATCGGCTCATCCACCCCGTCCACCGACGGTGACCTGGCTCTCCCCGGTCACACGAGCGTCAACCCGCGGTTACGCGGGGATGTCGAGTCCCGGCACAGTGTCCTTTGCCAGAGCAAAGACGAGCATTTCGGGCATGATCCCTCTAAGGTCACTGGTCATGACCGACGCGCCTGTATCCGTCACGAAATCCGCGCCGATGATCTCCATGCGGACGGTGGACAAGCACTTCGGCTCGCTGCACGTTCTGCGGGACATCAACCTCGAAGTGCCCAAGGGGCAGGTCGTGATCGTGGTGGGACCGTCCGGATCCGGCAAGTCGACGCTGTGCCGCACCATCAACCGCCTCGAAACCATCGACTCCGGAACCATCGCCATCGACGGGGTGCAACTGCCCGACGAAGGCCGCGCCCTGGCCAAGCTGCGCGCCGATGTGGGGATGGTGTTCCAGTCCTTCAATCTGTTCGCGCACAAGACCATTCTCGAGAACGTCATGCTCGCGCCGGTCAAGGTGCGGGGCATCGACAAGGCCAAGGCCAAGACCAGTGCCATGGAGCTGCTCGACCGGGTCGGCATCGCCAACCAGGCCGACAAGTACCCGGCGCAGCTGTCCGGCGGGCAGCAGCAGCGCGTGGCGATCGCCCGCGCGCTGGCCATGAATCCCAAGGTCATGCTGTTCGACGAGCCGACCTCCGCGCTGGATCCGGAGATGGTGTCCGAGGTCCTCGAGGTCATGGTGCAGCTGGCCAAGGACGGCATGACCATGGTCGTGGTCACCCACGAGATGGGCTTCGCGCGCAAGGCCGGCAATCGAGTGCTGTTCATGGCGGACGGGCAGATCGTCGAGGACACCGACCCCGAGAAATTCTTCACCGCACCCGAATCCGATCGCGCCAAGGACTTCCTGGGCAAGATCCTCAGCCACTGACCGAGCAGTACCGAGAGACGTTTCACCGAGAGAAGAGGACTCGCGATGAGGTTCACACACACGCTCAAGGTCGCGGCCGGCGCACTCGCGCTCGCGGTCGTCGCCAGCGGCTGTGGCGGCGGCAGTGACAAGACCGCCAGCGAGAACGCCGCCGACGGCAAGCTGACCATCGGCATCAAGTACGACCAGCCGGGTCTGGGGCTGCAGAACAAGGACGGCTCGTTCAGCGGCCTGGACGTGGACGTGGCGACCTACGTCGCGGACAAGATGGGCGTGAAGGCCGAGGACATCAAGTTCGTGGAGGCCCCGTCCCCGCAGCGTGAGACGCTGATCGAGAACGGGCAGGTCGACTTCATCGTCGCGACCTATTCGATCAACGACAAGCGCAAGGAGAAGGTCGACTTCGCGGGGCCGTATTTCATTACGGGACAGTCGTTCCTGGTGCGCTCGGACAACACCGACATCACCGGGCCGGACAGCCTCAAGGGCAAGAAGGTGTGCTCGGTCAAGGGTTCGACCCCGGCCCAGAACATCGAGAAGAACTACCCCGAGACCCAGCTGCAGACCTACGACACGTACTCGCTGTGCCTAGAGGGTCTCAAGGGCAAGGCCGTGGACGCGGTCACCACCGACGCGGTGATCCTGGCCGGGTACGCGGCGCAGCAGCCGGGCGTGTTCAAGGTCGTCGGGCAGCCCTTCACCACCGAGAAGTACGGCATCGGCGTGAAGAAGGGCGACACCGAGTCGCGCAACAAGATCAATGACGCCATCGAGGCCATGATCACCAGCGGCGCCTGGAAGAGCGCGGTGGAGAAGAACTTCGCGGGCGTCGGCTTCGAGGTCCCCACCCCGCCGACGGTCGACCGCTACTGAGTTGATGGCGCGTGCCGGGCGGTTCTTCCGAATCCGCCCGGCACGCTTCGCATTTCGATCGGAGGGACGCGACAGCCGTGTTCGACTTGATCTCCCGGTACGACACCCAGCTGTACGACGCGTTCTGGGTGACCATCAAACTGACGCTGTATTCGGCGCTCGGCGCGCTGATCCTGGGCACCCTGGTGGCCGGCATGCGGGTCTCGCCGGTGCCGATCGCGCGCTGGGTCGGCACGGCGTACGTCAACATCTTCCGCAACACGCCGCTGACCGTGATCATCGTGTTCTGCTCGCTCGGCCTGTACACGACGCTGCAGATCAAACTGGCGCCGGACGGCCCGAACGACCTCATGGAGAACAACTTCCGCTACGCGGTGCTCGGATTGAGCGTGTACACGGCGGCTTTCGTGTGTGAGTCGCTGCGCTCGGGCATCAACACCGTGCCGCTGGGGCAGTCCGAGGCGGGCCGCTCGCTGGGGCTGACGTTCTTCCAGAATCTGCGTCTCGTGGTGCTGCCGCAGGCTTTTCGCGCGGTGATCGCGCCGCTGGGCAGCGTGTTCATCGCGCTGACCAAGAACTCCACCGTCGCCTCGGTGATCGGTGTCACCGAGGCCGCGCTGCTGATGGACGACATGATCGAGGTCGAGGCCGCGCCGCTGCTGGTCGGCGCGATCTTCGCCTTCGGCTTCGTGCTGCTCACCCTGCCCGCCGGGCTGCTGTTCGGCTGGCTGGCCAAACGATACGAGGTGGCACGATGACGTCGGCTTCGGTCCTGTACGACGCGCCCGGTCCCAAGGCGCGCCTGCGCTACCGGCTGTACTCGGTGGTCGTGATCGCGCTGGTGCTCGCGGCGGGCTGGTTCGTCTACAGCGGGCTCGCGGAGAAGGATCAGTTCACCGCGGAGAAGTGGAAGCCGTTCCTGGAGGGGCAGGTCTGGACGACCTACCTGCTGCCGGGTTTGCAGGGCACGATCGTGGCCGCGGTGCTCTCGATCACCCTCGCGCTGCTGATCGGCATGAACTTCGGCATTCTGCGGCTGTCCGACCACCGGGTGGTGCGCTGGATCGCGGGCGCCGTGGTGGAGGTGTCGCGGGCGATTCCGGTGCTGATCCTGATGATCTTCCTGTTCGCGATCTACTCCGAGTACAACGTCTTCCCGTCCGATCAGCTGGCGCTGGCGGCGGTGGTGACGGCGCTGACCATCTACAACGGTTCGGTCATCGCCGAGATCGTGCGCTCGGGCATCCGCTCGCTGCCGCGCGGTCAGGGTGAGGCCGCGGTCGCGCTCGGCATGCGTAAGGGCCAGCTCATGCGGCTGGTGCTGCTGCCGCAGGCGATCACCGCCATGCTGCCCGCGCTGGTGTCGCAGATGGTGGTGGCGCTCAAGGATTCCGCGCTGGGGTACGCGATCACCTACCCCGAGGTGGTGCGGGCGGGCAAGCGCCTGGGCGCGGCGGAGCAGAACACCATTCCCGCGCTGCTGGTGGTGGCGGCGCTGATGATCGCGCTCAACTACGCGCTGTCCGTGGCGGCCACCCGCCTGGAGAAGTGGCTGCGCACGCGCAAGCGGGGCAGCGCGGTGGTGTCGGCCGACGCCAACATCGCCGACGCGACCCCCGGTATGGATCTGACCGGCGGCAAGAAGTAGTCGCCCGCCCGTAGATACGACCGCGACCGGCCCCGGAGGTTCCGCCTCCGGGGCCGTTTCGCTGTCCGATTCCGCCCGATCCGGTTCCGCCGGGCCGAGTCGTTACGTCCAATGTCACTGGAGAGCAGGACAATCGGCGCTCCCGGCTCCCATACTGAATCTCATGAGCGACCATGACCGCGCGCGCAGGCAGCTGTACCTCGGCCTGATAGTGGCCGCGGTCATCGCCCCCCTCGCCGCCCTCTGCGCGGCCCTGGCCGCCGCGATCGGCGCCCGCCTGGTGGAGGATGCCCGAAACCACCTGTCCGCCGCCGAATCTCCCCCCAGACGCCCCGATTCCCCCGCCCGCCCCCCGGCCCCGCGCCCCGCCGGCCGCACCGACCACCGCCGCCCCCGCCGCGCCCCCACCCGCCACACCGGCCGAATCCTGCACTGAATCAATCGGTTCCGTACGTGATCCGGGTGCGTCCCGACGACGCGTGGAGTCGAGGAATTTGCCCCGTGTCGGTGAAAGCACCCCGCCCGGCCGGGAACTCGGCGAGCAGCGCCCACTACAACCCGCTGTTCCGGGAGCGGCCGACTCAGCGAATAGTCGTGGTCGAGCAGACGTGGACCGGGGGGCAGCGGTCGAGGACCGGGCGGCGGGGATAGGTGTCGAACGCGGAGGACACGGCCGTGAGTGCCGTCTCGAGATCCGTGTTCACCGTCCGATCATCGCATCGGGCGACGGTGGAGAGCGGGAACGGGTTTCGGGGAGATGAGACGCACCGTGTGCGAAAAGTTTGCTGAATCGTTTTCTCGGCGCGTGTCAATCGCTGGACTCTGCCGATTCGATTGATGAACTCGCCTATCATCACCGTGCGGTTTTGTTCTATAGGCGCTTTTCAAGGCTAGTTTCATCGCTTTTATCGGCGGGCGTGACAGGTGCCACTCGAGGTAACAGCGGTTTGAATGCTGCCGGTTTACCGTCTGAACTCATTCGTCTAGTCGGGAGGTTGCGATGTTCGGTGGGAAGAAGGTTGTGGTGGTAGCGGCTGTCGCGGCGGCGGGGCTGGCGATGGCCGGATGTTCGACGAAGGACGACGCCGGGGCCGAGGCCGGGACGCCGAGTGCGCCCGTCACGACGGTCACGTCGGTCACGTCCGTCACCCCGACGCCCGGGCCCGCGAACGAGAGCGACGACCCGGGCGAACAGGGCGGGGGCGTGCGGATTCCGCTGGGCGACACCCAGCGGGTGGCGGTGCCGGCGGACGCGGTGCTCGACATCAAGGGCAAGGCGAAGTGGGAGCCCGCCTGGGTGCAGTGCACGGTCGTCGATTCCGCGGGTAGCCCGGTCGAACTGCTGCCGCCGCCGGCCGACGCCGAACCCGAATCCGCCGCACACGGCGGCACCTACCTGCCGTTCTATACGATCGCCGCGCCCGCGAGCGTGCCCGGCGGCGGCGTCGACGTCACCTGCGTCGGTGTCGACGGGAACCTGGGGCCCACCGATTTCGTCCGGGTGGTGCCGCGCGGGGTGATGCCCGCGCCCGCCAACTGATCCGGCGCACCCGCGCCGATGCGGCCTCGCCGATACTCGGCGAAGCCGCATCCCTTGGGCCGCAACACCACCGCCGTCCGGTGTCACGGCCGACAGCACCCGAGCCCCGATACCGGGGTGGGAAAACCGAGGCGAGAACGCTGGGTCGCGGCATATTCGCCGCGACCCAGCCGCTCCCGCAGCACGGCCTCGAGCCAGGCCTTCCGCGGTGGCTGGAACCACCGGCGCGGGGGTCACGCCGCGAGGGCCGCGGCGATCTTCTGGGACATCGCGACCACCGCGGGGGCGGGCTCGCCCTTCTTCGGCTGCGACGCGGCCGCCACCGCGACCATGACCGTGTCGCGGAAGTTGGCCGCCTCGCCCGGGTACTGATCGAGCAGCCGCACGGTCGCGGTCAGGCTCGGCAGGACCTGCTCGGCGATGTCGGCAACCGACTTGCCGGACAGGTGGATGTCGTTGGACTTGCCGGAGAGCACGTGCCCGACCAGACCCGTCGCGGACAGCAGGGCGTGGGAGCCGCGGGAGACGCTCTTGGCGGGCGCGCCGGCGGCGGCCAGCAGGGTGACCGCGCCGTAGGCGGCGGTGCGCAGGACGCTCTGGTTCTCGGCGGTCAGGGCGACGGTGGCGTTCGACATGGTGTACTCCTCGATTGTTGTTCGCGGCCCGGGTGTTTCGGTTCCCGGTGCCGCTCGCTTCGTTGATGTACACACTTTGTCGGGCCCGGCTGACACCACGCTGACAGCCGCCTGACAGGTCCGCTGACACGGAAATGGCACGCGCAGGACGGTGCCAATCGATCGGCGACCCGCTGCGCACACGTCGTCGAAAAGACCGTGCCGGTGCGCTATTCCTCGGAATCATCGCCGGGCGCGGCGAAGGTGAAGCCTTCCAGTTCGGCTTTGACGACCGTGTAGGCCGTGCCGGGGTTGTAGCCGCGCCGGGCCAGCATGCCGACCAGGCGGCGGATCGCCTTCTCGCGGTCGAGAGACGCGGGCAGGGAACGGAGTTTGCGCCGGACCAGCTCGGCAGCGCGCTCGGTTTCGTCGTCGGAGCTGATCGCCGAGAGCGCCTCCTGCGCCTGATCCTCGTCGATGCCCTTGCGCCGCAACTCCAGCGCGAGGGCCTTCTTGCCCCTACCCGAGAAGGTGTGCCGCGAGTACACCCATTCCTGTGCGAAAGCGGCGTCGTCGATCAGCCCGACCTCGGTGAGCCGGTCCAGGGCGCGATTCGCGACCTCGACGCTGAACCCCTTGGTGGCCAGTCGATCCGCCAGCTCGGACCGGCTGCGCGCCCGATCGGTCAGCAGCCGCAGGCACGCGTCCTTGGCCGCGACCTCGGTGCCCCCGTCCGGCAACGGCTCCCCCGGCATCCGCCGGGCCCGCCGCGACCGCCCGCCCGCGCGCGACTCGTCATCGTCCCGGCCTCCCGCCGAATCCTCGCGGCCCCGGCGGCCCCCGCGCCGACGTCGCCCACGATCTTCGCGCTCGAACGCGTCCGTGTCCGCCGCACCGTACGACCGGCCATCCCGCGCGTCGTCAGCGCCGAACTCCCGCGCGCCAGATAGCTCATCGTCACCGCGCGAGCGACGACCGCCGCCCGGCCGGCCATCATCCGACGACGCGTCGTCACCCGATTCGTCCGCCGGGCCGGTGCCGCGGCGGAGCAGGCCCGCGCGCAACAAATCTTCGATGCGGGGTGGCTCGCCGGAGTCCTCGGGTGCGGGACGCGAGCGGCGGGCACGACGGGGCGAGCTCGCGGAATCCCGGGCGTCGGCGTCGGGATACGTTGCCGCCGAGTGATTTTCGGGGCGGAGCCGGTCGGCGTCGCCTGGGGCGGGCGGCGCTTCCTCTCGCTGCCCGTTCGGCCGACGCCGACCGGAGTATTCGGGGCTGCGGTGCGGCGGTGTGCCATTCGAGCCGGGTGCGGAGCGGGTGCCGCGCGGGTCTGCTGTGCGCTGCGCCGCGGCATTCCGCGCGCCCGCGCCGAGTTCGTTCCGGCCATCCGGCTCGGTGCGGGTCCCCTCGTCAGGCTCGGACGGTGCGGCCCACGGATCTTCGCGGGTGCCCGTCCGGTCCCAGGAATCGTCGGTGGTGACGCCCTGCCAGGCGGCGTCGTCGACCGGCGGGGGTGCGCCCCACGGATCGGCGCCGGCGGGCGGGGCGGCGTTCTCCCAGTCCGAGATGTGGCGGGAATTGGTTGCCACGCGGGCCGATTCGTCGGCGGCCGCGCCGGAATCCCAGTTACCCGCGGCGCCGCCTTCGTCCCAGCGGCTGGTGGGAGCCCACGGATCGGCGGTGCGGGAACCGCCGCGAGAACGGGACTTTCGGGACTTCGAGTTCTCGAACTGGCGCCGGAGGTTCTCTACCGCGTCCAGGCGCGAACCAGCGGGCCCCGGCGGAAGCTGCCGGGGCCCGGTGGCGGGACGTTCATCGGGCACGAAGGCCTAGAAGTCAGCGGGGGCCGCCGCCGCCGCTTCCGCGGTGACATCGGCGCCGATGCCGAGCTTCTCCTTGATCTTCTTCTCGATCTCGTCGCGCACGTCGTTGTTCTCGAGCAGGAACTTGCGGGCGTTCTCCTTGCCCTGGCCGAGCTGGTCGCCCTCGTAGGTGTACCAGGAGCCGGACTTGCGGATGAAGCCGTGCTCGACACCCATGTCGATGATCGAGCCCTCCTTGGAGATGCCCGCGCCGTAGAGGATGTCGAACTCGGCCTGCTTGAACGGCGGGCTGACCTTGTTCTTGACGACCTTGACGCGGGTGCGGTTGCCGACCGCGTCGGAACCGTCCTTGAGGGTCTCGATGCGGCGCACGTCCAGGCGGACCGAGGCGTAGAACTTCAGCGCCTTACCACCGGTCGTGGTCTCGGGAGAGCCGAACATCACGCCGATCTTCTCGCGCAGCTGGTTGATGAAGATGGCGGTGGTGCCCGAGTTGTTCAGCGCGCCCGTCATCTTGCGCAGCGCCTGGCTCATGAGGCGGGCCTGCAGACCGACGTGGCTGTCGCCCATCTCGCCCTCGATTTCCGCGCGCGGCACCAGGGCGGCGACGGAGTCGATGACGATGATGTCGATGGCGCCGGAACGCACCAGCATGTCGGCGATTTCGAGCGCCTGCTCACCGGTGTCGGGCTGGGAGACCAGCAGCGCGTCGGTGTCGACGCCGAGCTTGCGGGCGTAGTCGGGATCGAGCGCGTGCTCGGCGTCGATGAACGCCGCCACACCGCCCTGGGCCTGCGCGTTGGCTACCGCGTGCAGCGCGACCGTGGTCTTACCGGAGGATTCCGGACCGTAGATCTCGACGACACGGCCACGCGGCAGACCGCCGATGCCGAGCGCGACGTCCAGCGAGATGGAGCCGGTCGGAATCACCGCGATGGGCTGACGGGACTCCTCGCCCAGGCGCATGACCGCGCCCTTGCCGAAGCCCTTCTCGATCTGCGCGAGCGCCAGCTCGAGTGCCTTGTCGCGATCGAATGCCTGTGGTGCCATCGTCTGGTCCCCTTTTCGACGGGTGAGTCTCAATCTGTGGTTGGCGCCCACGTTAGAGGGCGGCACCGACAAGTTCCGACGACAGCTTAAACGAACACCTGTTCGAGGCAAACACCACGCCACGCGACACGCGGGACCAATCCGCGCGCGAGCGGACACCGGGCATAGCGATCACGCATGACTCCCCCGCGATCGTCCGGCACTCACGGCACCGGCGTGATCCGATCCGCGTCCAGCAGCGTCTGCGCCTGTTTGAACACCCGCAGCGCGGGCGTCACCTCCACGTCGGTGATGCCGGCCAGCGCGCCCAGCCGTTCGGTGAGATAGCGGTACAGGTGCGAGGTGTCCCGGCACACCAGCGCGGCGGTCAGATTGGTCGGCCCGGTGGTGGCAGCGACGTAGGTGACCTCGGGATGCGTGGCCAGGATCGCGCCCACCGCCGCCAGATCCGCCGGCCTCGTCCGCATCCACAGCGCCGCTCGCACCGCGAAACCCATACGCTCCAAGGCGAAGTCGAGGTCGAAGTACAGCACCCCGGCCTCGATCAGCTCGCTCATGCGCCGCGCCGCCCGGGGCGGGCTCCACCCGGTGGCCGCGGCCAGCTGCGCGTACGGCGCGCGGGCGTCGCGCCCGAGCACGGCCAGCATGGCCTCGTCCTCGGGCGAGAGGGCGATGGGCAACTCGTGCACGGCCCGATCCTGTACCGGGCGACGGGGTCCCAGCTCGCGCAGTTGATCGGCGTCGAACAACCGGCTGTAGCGCGGCCACTCCTCGTCGAGCGGAAAGTTGTGCAGCACTTCGTAGGCGAGCAGGCCGGTGACGTGCGGGGCGCGCGGAATCAATTGCAGCAGCAGCGCGTCGCGCCGCTGCGCCGACCGCGCCCGGCTCACGCACATCACCTCGGATCCGGTGGACAGCAGCGACACCCAGCTCAGATCGGGTATGCGCGCCAACGACTCCCCCAGTCGCAGCGCGGCGTCCGGCATGGATCTGATGCGCATGATCCAGCGCGCGTGCCCGAGCGGCACCACGTTCACCTGCCCGGAGAGGTGGATGATTCCGCGCACGCGCAACGACCGGTACCGCCGCGCCACCGTCTGCTCCGACACACCCAGGATCTCACCGAGTTTCGCGAACGGTATGCGCGCGTCCACGACCAGCGCGTGGACGATTCGTTTATCTAGATCATCGAAAATGACGGAATAGTGCGGTGTTTCGACCTCCACCGGAGGAATCTAACGATTTTCCGGCCACGAGTAGGACAAAACCGGCGCGAGTCACAGGCTGAGCGAACATATTCTTTCGTTTTCCCGGAGGTTCCCGTGCGGAAATGGCTCCCGCTGTACGCCGCGTGCCTGGGCACGCTCATGCTGCTCATCGACGTCACCATCGTCAATGTCGCGCTCCCCGATATGACGGCCGATCTCGGCGCGGGCCTGTCCGGCCTGCAATGGATCGTGGACGGCTACGCGCTGGCCCTGGCGGCGCTGGTGCTGGCCATGGGCTCGATCTCGGACCGGATCGGCGCGAAGACGGTCTACCTGGCCGGCCTCACCCTGTTCGCGATCGCCTCCCTGGCCTGCGGAATGGCCGGGGACACCGCGGTTCTCGTCGTCGCCCGGATCGCGCAGGGGGTGGGCGGCGCGGCCATGTTCGCCACCACCCTGGCCCTGTTGCACGCCACCTACACCGGCCGCGACCGCGGTATCGCCTTCGGCGCGTGGGGCGCGGTGGGCGGCGCGGCCGCCGCGCTGGGGGTGGTGCTCGGCGGCGTGCTCACCGACCTGCTGTCCTGGCGCTGGATCTTCTACGTCAACCTGCCGGTCGCGGCGCTCACCATCGCGTTGTCGGTACTGGCTTTCCCGGCCTCGCAACGCGTTCCGGGCCGGGGGCTGGATCTGCCGGGCATGACGACCTTCACCGCCGCGGCGGCCGGCATCACCGTGGGGATCATTCGCGGTGGCGAGCACGGCTGGGCCGACGGCGGCACGCTCGCGGCGCTGCTGCTGGGCGGCGCGGCCCTGATCCTGTTCACGGCCGTCGAAGCCCGTTCCGCCGCACCGATGTTCCCGCTCGGCCTGCTGCGCAACCGAGTGCTGTCCGCGACGCTGCTCGGCGCTTCCGGGCAAACCTTCGCCGCGTTCGCCTCCGCCCCGCTGCTCTCGCTGTGGCTGCAGCAGCAGCTGAATCTGTCACCGCTGCACACCGGTCTGGCGATGCTGCCGATGGCGATCACCGCGTTCGTGGTGGCCGGGGCGACGGGGCGGATCCTGCACGACGCCGCACCGGCGTGGACGATCGGCGCGGGTCTGATCGTGATCGGCGCGGGCGCGGGCCTGCTCACCCTGATCGGCCCCGAATCCTCGTGGACCGCACTGATTCCCGGATTCATGGTGATCGGCGCGGGCGCGGGGATCAACGCCCCGGCGCTGGTCGCGACGAGCATGGCGGCGGTTCCGGCGCGGCAGGCCGGCATCGCCGCGGGCGCGGTGAACACCGCTAGGCAACTGGGCCTGGCGCTGGGAGTCGCGGTGCTGGGCACCGTATTTCGCGGCACGGCCGGGGACGAGCGGCCGCTGCCGCGCGCGGAGTTCGTCTCCGGGCTCGATACCGCGCTCGTGGTGGCGGGAGCGGTCGGTGTCGGATTCGGCGCGGCCGCGTTCGCACTGCTGCGGCGCGCGGGAACCGCGGTGACCGCGCGACAGCCCGCACCGATCCCGGTCGATTGAGTCGGCGCGCCCGGCCGCAGCGGGGTACCGGGATCTTGAAAACCGCTGTGGCTCGGGCGCGACCAGAGCAGGGATGCTCATATCGATCATGATCCTCGGCGCGCCCGGACTCAACCCGTCGCGCGAAGTTACCGCAGGGGCAATTCCCACTCCGCGTCCGCTTCGGTGCGCGGGCCGAAGATCCGGCGCTCGGATTCCTCGATACGGGTGTCGTTGATGCTGGCCTCGCGGCGCGACATGAGCCCCTCGGGCGAGAACTCCCACAGTTCGTTGCCGTAGCTGCGCCACCACTGCCCGGACTCGTCGTGCCATTCGTACTGGAATCGCACGGCGATGCGGTTCTCGCGGAAGCCCCAGAGTTCCTTGCGCAGGGCGTAGCCGTTCTCGGTGGACCACTTGCGCTTCAGGAAGTCCACGATCTCGGCTCGGCCGGTCAGGAACTCCTCGCGATTGCGCCACACCGAGTCCTCGGTATAGGCGCCGGCGACGGTCTCGGGGTCGCGGGTGTTCCAGGCGTTCTCGGCGGCCCGCACCTTGGCTGTGGCCGAATCCAGGTCGAAGGGTGGCAAAGGGGGTCGCATCACGCGTCCTGTCTCTCGAGCGGGACCGGAAGAACTAACGGTCGTTCATTGTTTGACAGGTTAGAAACTAAGGCCGTCGACAGGACCACGTCAACCCCTGTGACGGTGATTACCGGTTAGAGTTCACCCGGTGGAAGGTGGTGTTCCCACGATGACGACCGTCCGCCCGTTACCCTCAGGCGTGCTCGTTCCCCGCCCGCATCTCGGCGAACCCCTCGCCCTGGACCTGCTGAACACCCGCTGGATATCCCCCGACGGACCGCAGGACCTGCTGACCGATGTGGACGGCCTGCGCCAGTGGCTGGCCGAGAACGCCCTCACCGCGCCCGCCGACGAGCCCACCCTGCGCGCGCTGCTCACCGCCCGCGCGGCGATCGCCACCGCCATCGGCGACCACTCGTTCGACGCGCTGAACACCGTCCTGGACCACGGGCGCGTGCGCCGCAGGCTCACCCCCGACGGGCCCGCCGACCTGCCCGATGTCGGCCAGGCCCGCTGGCTGCCGGCCTGGCTCGCCGCCGACGATCTGCTGCGGCTGTGGAGCCTGGCGCCCGAGCGCATCAAACAGTGCGCTCACCCCCAGTGCGTGCTGTATTTCTACGACACGTCCAAGAACGGCACCCGCCGCTGGCATTCCATGCTCACCTGCGGCAATCGCGCCAAGGCGACCCGGCACTACGCGAAGAAGACGCGCGCCGAGGAGTGATCAGCGGGTGCTCACCAGCGCGAGCGCGGGACGTCGAACTCCGCGCACAGCGCCCGCCACACATCCCGCGGGTCGACACCCGATTCGATGGCGGCCGCGCCGGTACGTCCCATCGACGGCAGCACATGGTCGATCAGCAGCGCGTCACCGCGCGCCGTGCCGAATTCGGTATGCAGGAGCTCCTGGAATTCCGTCAATCGCACGGCCGCGAGCCTACGCCACGGGCCGAATCGACCGCCGCGCACCGGGAGAGCGGGGGTAGGTGACCATGCCGCACGCGAACGCCGCCGAGGTGCGGACGTCCGCGCCGCTCCCGATCACCCGCACGGGTCGAGGACCCGAGTTCCCCTGCGATTCACGCGCGCGCGGCCGCGAGCACGTCGTGGCAGATCTGAACCGGATCGGACACCACCGCGATCCCCGCGGCGGCCGATTGCGCCGCGGCCCGATAGGAGGGATCGGCGAGCACACGCGCGACCGCGTCCCGCACGGCGTCGGCGGTGAGCGGGCGGACCAGTATCGAACTGCCCCGGCGCGCAGCGCGATTGGCCAGCTCCCACTGATCGCCACCGCCCGGGATGGTGACCAGCGGCACGCCGGCCAGCAGCGATTTGGCCAGCAACCCGTGCCCGCCGCCGCCGATGACGACCGACGCGTGCTTCAGCAGTTCGTCCTGGCGGCCCAAACCCGCTGTGGCCCAGTCGGGTAGATCCGCGGGCGGGGTGTCCAGGGTGGACACCGCCACCCGGACGCCCGCGCCGTCCAGACCCGCCAGCACCGTCTCGACCATGTCCGCCACCCCGGTGTGCGCGGTCGACGGCGCGACCATCACCAGCGGCTCGTCGCCCGGCGGCAGCGCCAGCACATCCCGGGTCGGCTCCCACAGCAGCGGGCCGACCAGGTGGGCGTTGTCCGGCCAGTCCGGGCGCGGCACCTCGAGCGCGGGCAGCGTCGCCACGAGCCGTGCCGTCGGCCCCGGATCCTGTGCCGGCAGACCGACACCGGCGCGCGCGTGGCCGCGCTGGGTCTCCCCGCGGCGGATATCGCGGGCGGTCAGCGTGCGCAGCACCGAGTCGCGCGCCCGGCCCCGCACGCCCTCGCCCGCGGCGAGCCCGCTGCCGATCGGCGGCAGCCCCTTGGACGGCAGATACAGCGGATGCGGCGACAGCTCGAGCCACGGCAGGCCGAGTCGTTCGGCGGCCATGCCGCCCCCGGCGGTCAGCACGTCCGAGACCACCAGCTCGGGCAGCATGGCACTGAGATCGGGCAGGATCTCGGTCGAGATGTGCGCGGCGCGTTCGTGAATCCGGGCGCCCGCGTCGGCGTCGTCGTCCCCGGCGCGGGGCGCCAGGCCCTTGAGCCTGCGCACCCCGATCCCGGCGTCGCGCGCCGCGTCGAACCAGCGCGGGCTGGTGAACAGCACCGGCTCGTCGCCCGCCGCCAGCAATCGGACGCACAGGGCGATCGCCGGAAAGGCATGTCCGGGATCCGGCCCGGCCACCACTGCTACTCGCACGCGCCCAGGGTGTCATATCCCGCCGGGAACGGCGGCACCAACACCGCCGATGTCGCCCAGCCGGGCATCGGTTCAGCCGAAGTTGTAGAGCTCGAAGGCCACCGCCCGGGCGGCCGGGAAGCCCTCCTTCGGACCGGAAGTCATCTCCAGCACCGCGCGGGCCTGGTCGGCGACCGGTTCGTCGCTCAGCGCCGCGAGGTACCGGTGATGGCAGGTCAGCGACTCGACGGCCTGCTCGATATGGTCGGTGACGTCCACCGCGTGGCTGCCGTCGGCGACCCCGGCCACCGCCGCCCAGCGCGGGGAATGCCTGGGCAGATCGGCGATTTCGGGGAAGATCCACTCGTTGCCCGCGTCCGAGACCGCGTCCAGGGCGGCACGGCCGACGGCGCGATGGTCCGCGCTGTTGGCGTAGCCGCGCGCCCAGATGTCCCCGAAGTTGAACAGCACCACCAGTTCCGGCCGGTGCCTGCGAATCGCCGCGGCCAGATCCCTTCGGAGTTCCAGACTTTCGACCACCCGCCCGTCCGGGTACCCGAGGAACTCCACCACGCTCACCCCGACCACCTTGGCGCTCGCGCGCTCCTCGTCCTCGCGCAGCGGCCCCGATTCGGCGGGCGGCAACCCCGCGATGCCCGCCTCGCCACTGGTGACGAGCAGGTAGCGCACGTCCTTGCCCTGCGCGGTCCAGCGGGCGACCGCCGCGGCGGCGCCGTATTCGATGTCATCGGGGTGCGCGACGATGACCAGGCCGCGCTGCCAATCCTCGGGAAGCTGTTCCATACCTGAATTCAACCGCCGTCCGGTCGAATACGCACACTCCTGCGGCGCACGGCGCGTTCACAGCTGGGACAGCACGTCGTCGAAGGCGGCTTCGGCCGCGCCGAGCAGCTTGAGATCGGGCCCCAGCCCGGACTTCTCGATCCGCACCCCGCCGATCGCGCGACTGACCATGCTGCGCGCGCGGACCTGCTCGCCGACCCGCGACACCGCCGCGTCCGGCAGCGCGGTGAACAGATCACCCAGCACCACCAGCTCCGGACCCAGGATATTGACGACGTTGACCAGGCCGAGGGTGAGCCAGTCCAGGTAGTCGCGCAACGCCGGTTCCCAATCACCCCGCAGCGCACGGAGTTCGGCGACGATCACCCCGCGCGGGCCGTAGCCGGGCAACCCCAGCGCCCGGCACAGCGCCGCCTCGCCGACCTCGGTCTCCCAGCACCCGGTGTTGCCGCAGTGGCACGGGCGGCCGTCCGGGCGCACGCTCATGTGGCCGATCTCGCCCAGATACCCGGCGGCGCCGCGCAACAGCGCGCCCTGGACGATGAGCCCGCCGCCGACCCCGACATCGGCGGCGACGAACACGGTGTCGTTCGCGCCGCGTCCAGCACCGCGCACATGCTCGGCCAGAGCGCCGAATTCGGCGTCGTTGCCCACCACGACCGGCAGGTCCAGGACGGTGCTCAGGCGTCGGCCCAGGGCCACCTCGGACCAGCCCAGCGCGACCGCCGTGTGCACGAGCCCGTCGGCGCGGCGCACCACCCCCGGCACCGAAACACCCACCGCCCGTGGCGAAATCCCGAGATCGCCGGTGAGCAGCGCGGCCGACTCCGCGATGTGGGTGATGAGCTCATCGGGTTCGCGCTGGCGACCGTGCAGATTCCAGCTGTTGCGGGCCAGGATCTGCCCGCCGAACCCGATCACCGCGATACCCGCCCGCTCGGCCTGCACGTCCACCGCCAGCACCGCGGCCGCGTGCGGTTGCGGGAGCACCAGCAGTGACGGACGGCCCGCCCCGCGCGCCAGGCGCGGCACCCGCTCCTCCACGAACCCGCCCTCGGCGAGCCCGTCGACCAGCATCTTGATGGTGGACCGGTTCAGTCCCAGGGCGGCGGCCAGCGCCGCGCGCGTGGCCGGGCCCCCGGTGTGCAGCAGGCGCAGGAGGCTCGACCGGTTGAAGCGGCGCACCTCGTCCGGTCGGGCGACGGTCATGGAGAAAGCAATACCACTACCGCGCGGGCCGCGACGGCACCGCCCGGTTCGGGTACGCCCGCCCTCATCGGGTCGCGACCGCGGCGCGCCTGCGCGAGAGGGCGTCGACGGTCGCGGCCAGCAGCAGCACCAGACCGGTCACGATGGACACCACCGCAGCGGGCTGGCTCAGCAGCCCGAGGCCGTTGGAGACCACCGCCAGCACCGCGCCGCCGATCACCGCGTCGGCCACCCGGCCCTTGCCGCCGAACAGCGAGGTGCCACCGATCACGGCCGCGCCGACCGCGAACAGCAGGGTGTTGAGCCCGCCCGCCTGCGGGTCCACCGAACCCACCTTGGACGAATACACGATCGCGCCGACGGCGGCGCACGCCGAACAGATGACGAAAACGCTTGCCCGCAAACGGGTCACGTTGATGCCGGCGCGGCGCGCTGCCTCGGCGTTGCCGCCGACGGCGTAGATGTGCCGGCCGTAGGTGGTGCGGGTGAGCACGTAGGTACCCGCCACCAGCAGGGCGAGCACGATCGGCACCACGTAGGGCACGCCGGAGATCTCGATCAGCGTGCTCGGTGAGCGGTTCATGGTGAGCAGCGCCGTCACCCCGACCGCGAACACGCACAGCGCCACTACCTTTGCGGCCACCAGCGGGGTGGGCGGGGTGACCAGGCCGCGCCGCCGGCGCAGCAGCTGACCGCCCAGGGTCACCGCCGCGTAGCCCCCGGCCGCGAGCACGCACAGCGCCCAGCTGCCCGCCGTGGACAGATTGCCGTTGGCCACCTTGTCCAGCACGGGTGAGGAGCTAATGCCGAGCACCCCGCCCTCGCCGATGAGTTGCAGGATGACGCCCTGCCAGGTCAGGAACAGCGCGAGGGTGACCACGAAGGACGGCATGCCGATCCTGGCGATGAGAAATCCTGTGATACAACCGATTCCGACGCCGACGCACACCGCGAGCAGCATCTCCACCCACGGGTTGGCCGCCAGGCCGAGCACCGTGATCAGAACCCCGAGCAGCGAGAACGCGACCCCGGGCCAGATCCGCAGCAGCCCGGCCAGCAGGGCCGCGAGCAGCAGCATGGCGATGAACAGGAAGAACACGGTGTTTCCCATGCCCGCGAGCAGGTTTCCGTTCTCCACGTAGTGCATGGCCAGCACCGCCCCCGCCACCCCGGACGCGGTGCCCGCCGACAGGTCGATCTCGCCGATGAGCAGGACGAACACGATGCCGATGGCGATGATCGTCTGACCCGCGCCCTGGGCGAGCAGATTGGCGATGTTGTTGAGCGAGAGGAAGACATCGGACAGGGCCGAGAACAGGACCACCAGCGCCACCAGCCCGAGCAGCGCGGGCAGCGAGCCGATCTCCCCGGCGCGCAGCCGCGTGAGGTACTCGCGCACGGCCTCGGTCGTGGTGAGCGTGGTGGTGTCGATACCGAAATCGGCGACCGCCTGCTCGGTCACCCGCTCGGTCACCGAATCCCGTTCCGCCGCTTGCTCGCTCACAGCGCCACCGCCTCAGGGCGAGCCAGGCCCAGGTCACCCGATCGCCCCGCGGTGATCAGTTCGACCACCTGGGCGTGGGTGACGTCCGCGGTGCGCACCTGCGCCGCCGTGCGACCCAGGTACAGCACCGCGATGCGATCGGCCACCTCGAAGACATCGGCCAGATTGTGACTGATGAGCACCACCCCCAGACCCTGTTCGGCCAAGCGCCGCACCAGATCCAGCACCTGCCTGGTCTGCGCCACCCCGAGGGCGGCGGTGGGCTCGTCCAGCAGCACCAGCTCGCTGTTCCACAGCACCGCCTTGGCGATGGCCACCGTCTGGCGCTGCCCGCCGGACAGCGCCGCCACCGGCGTGCGCACCGACTTCACGGTGCGCACGCCCAGCGAGGCCAGCGTGCGCCGCGCCGCCTCCTCCATACTCGCCTCGTCCAGCAGCCACGGTTTCCCGCGCTCGCGCCCGAGGAACATGTTGGCCACGATATCGAGATTGTCGGCCAGGGCCAGATCCTGGTAGACCACCTCGATCCCCAGTGCGGCAGCGTCTTTCGGCGCTTTCACCTGGACCGGCTCACCCCGGAAGCGAATCTCGCCGGAGTCGGCCGGGTGGATGCCCGCGACGCATTTCACGAGTGTGGATTTGCCCGCGCCGTTGTCGCCGACCAGCGCGGTCACCTCCCCCGCCGGCACGGTGAAGGCCACATCGTGGAGTACGTGCACCGGGCCGAAACTCTTGTTCAGACCGGTGATTCGGAGTAGCGGCTCGGTCACGTCGTCATTCCTTGTCAGCGAGCGGTGGCCGAGAACTCAGGAGATGCCGAGTTCGGCGCAGGCGGCCTGCAGATCACCGCCGCAGATGTCGGCGGGCTTCACGAATCCGGCGTCGGTCACGGTCTTGACCTCGGCCCGGGTCACGGTCTGTGGGGTGAGCAGCACCGACTTCACGGTGCGCTTGCCCTTGGGATCCTGACTCACGGCCTGCGCCAGCGCATCCGCGGCCGCGGTGTCGCCCTTGGCCAGGGCCACCGCGAGTTTCGCGGCGGCCTCCGCCTCGTCGCGGATCGGCTTGAACACGGTCATGTACTGATCCCCGCGCAGAATCGCCTTCAGGCCGTCGGCCGTCGCGTCCTGGCCGGTGACCGGCACCTTGCCGTTGAGACCGTTCTTCTTCAGCACGGTGATCACCGCGCCCGCGAGGCCGTCGTTGGCGGCGACCACGCCGTCGACCTTGCCGCCGTTGCCGGTCAGGATCTGTTCGAAGGTGCTGCCGCCCTTCTGATTGTCCCAGCCGTCGATGGCCTGGCTGCGCACCAGTTTCAGCGCGCCCGAGTCGTACAGCGGACGCAACGCCTTCTGTTGCCCCTCATGGAACAGAGTCGCGTTGTTGTCCGTCGGCGCGCCTTCGATCTCCACGACCTCGGCGCCCGGCTTGTCCTTCAGCGCGCCGGCCAGCGCCTGGCCCTGGAGTTCACCCACCCGCACGTTGTCGAAGGACACGTAGTAGTCCGAGGATCCGCCCAGATTGAGGCGGTCGTAGTCGATGGTGGGGATGCCCGCGCGCTTGGCCTTGGCCGCCACCGCGCCGCCCACCTCGCTGTTGATCGAGGCGATGATGAGGACCTTGACGCCCTTGGCGATCATGCCGTCGGCGAGGGTGCTGAACTTCTGCACGTCGCCCTGCGCGTTCTGCACGTCGGCGTCGAAACCCTCAGCGCGCAAAGCGGATTGGAGCATCGGCTTGTCGAAGGACTCCCAGCGGGCGGAGGTGGCGGTCTCGGGCAGGATGACGCCCACGGTGCCGTTGGCGCCGCCGCCGGCGGGGGAATCGGGCGCGTCGTCGCCGCTGGAGTTGGAGCCGCACGCGGTCAGGGTGAGCAATCCGGTGAGGGCGACGGCCAGCATCGCCGTTTTTCGGCGGCCGCGGCGGTGGCCCGGATACAACTGTGGGAGCGGGGTTTTCGACCTCATCAGGGTGACCCTTTCGAGCGGCGGCCACCGGATTGCGGCCGTGCGCGAGCTATATGTTGTGGGCAACAACATATGCGAGTGGGGTCACCCCGACGGGGGAATTCGCCGAATCAGGGCAGCAGAACAACCTTTCCACCGGCGTGTCCGCCGATGACGTACCGGTGCGCGTCGGCGGCCTCGGCCAGCGGATAGGTCGCGCTGATCACCAGATCCAGCTTTCCGGCGGCGGTCAGCGGAATGAGTTCGCGCCACGCGCCCGCCCGGATCTCGGTACCGGGATCCGCGCCGGGGCCGCCGCCCAGGGCCTGGAAGCCGGCCTCGGCGGCGCGGCCGAACGCGACGATGGTGGCGATGCGGGAACGATCGGCGACCAGCTCGAGCGAAACATCCACCGCCTCATCGGTACCCGCGGTGTCGATGGCGGCGGTGACGCCCCCGGGAGCCAGCTCCCGGACCCGATCGGCCAGACCCGGTCCGTACGTGACCGGTTCGACCCCGTAGCCCCGCAGCCGTTCGTGCCGCGAGGCCGAGGCCGTGCCGATCACCCGGGCCCCGCGGGCCACGGCGAGCTGCGCGGCCAGCGAGCCGACGCTACCCGCCGCGCCGTGCACGAGCACGGTGTCGCCCGGGCCGACGGCGGTGGCGGTGAGCAGATGCACGGCGGTGCCGCCGACGGCGAGCAAACCGCTCGCGACCTCCCAGCCGATCTCGAGCGGCTTGGGCACGACCCGATCGGCGGGCACGGTCACCGCCGTGGCGTAGGCGCCGCCGCGCACGATGACCTCGTCGCCGACCCGGACCGGACCGGCCGGGCCCACCGCGTCCGGACCGGCCGCGGTCACCACGCCCGAGGATTCCAGGCCGAGGCGGATCGGCAGGGCGCTCGAGTCGGTGCCGAACGCGCCGCTGTAGCGCTTGTAGTCGAAGGGGTTCACACCCGCCGCGCGGATCTCGACGGTGACTTCGCCCGGTCCCGGATCGGGAAGTTCGATCTCCAGCGGAGCCAGTACCTCGGGGCCACCGTAGGCGGTGGCGACGATCGCGATTGTCATACCTCAACGTAGCGTCGCCGCGCGGTGATCGATTCCCCGGACACCGGTGGGCCGCCCGGAAATCCGGACGGCCCACTCGCCGGTCGCGCGCCGTGCGGGCGCGACCACCGCAAACAGAGCGCTACAACTTGCTCAGCGGCGACTTGTCGTTCGACCCCGACACCGCCTTGTAGAGCAGGTACAGGCCGAACACCACCAGGCTGATCATGAGGATCGGGAACAGACCCTTGATCAGCGCACCGATGATGGCGAGCGCGATCCAGATGACCGCGACGACGCCGATGATCTTCCACAACATGGGTGAATCCTCCCGGAGATGTCTCCGAACCGCCGTCAGCGCGATCCGACACCCTCCATACTGGCCGCCTCCCGATCGAAAAGCACCAGGTCACACCCGATATCCGGGAAAGTTCAGGGTTCCCACCCACACCCCCTGACCCGGCGCCGGTCCGGATCGAGAGGCCGGAGTCGGGCGCCGAGTCTTGGCGGGATGGCGGGCGTGAAAGAGCTTCGGGCCGAGCGCCGGGGATCAGGGGCCGGCGCGGAAGCGGCCGTCGGCCAGCTCGGTGAGGGCCTGGGCCCAGCCATCGAGGCGGTCGGCGGCGTCGCGGAGGTGCAGGGTGGCCCAGCCGAGATCGTCGGCCAGAGGGGCGCTGTCGGGGACCGCGAGGACGCGGGCGGCGGCGGCCACCATGCCCTCGAACTCGACGACGCCGGAATCCAGGCGGATCGAGACCGCCCGGATGTGCTCGCCCAGTGGGGAATTGCGGGGGCCGAGGGCGCCGGCGGCGTTCTCCATGGCGACCACGTCGGCGGCCAGGGCGTGCAGGGCGGCCGCACCCGAGGCGGCGGTGTCGACGGTGTCGGTCAGGTCGTCGGCGAGCAGGCGCTGGGACTTGGCGATCTGGCCGATCAGACCGTGCAGCGCACGTTCGGCGCGCACGAGCCGGGCGATCGAGGCGCGGGCGGCCGAACGCCCGGGCGGCAGCTTCCGGGGGATGAAGGCGGCCTGCGGCAACGGCTCCTTGCGCAGTTGCAGGTAGCGGCGGGTCGTCACCGCGGCACCGGTCACCAGGGCGACCGCGCCGCCGCCGACCACGATCACGGCCCAGGCGGGGGCCGAGATGAGCACCAGTCCAACGGTTCCCGCGGTGGTGAGGCCCGAGGCGGTGCCGAGCCGGAAGCTGCGCCGCCGCGACCGCCTGCGCTTGCGCAGTTCCCGCTCGCGCGGGTCGGCCCATTTGCGCACCGCGACCAGCGCCTGCTCCCCCACCCCGCGCAGGGTGTCGGGCAGTCGCTGCGCGAGTTCCTCCGGCTCGACGCCGGTGGGAGCCAGAAAGTCTCGGGCGACGCGGGTGGCCCGCTCACGCCTGCCGCCCTTGTCACCGGGCACGGACGCGGCACCCGCGTCGAACCCGTATCCGGGCGGCGGCGGCACATCTCGCTCGCGATCGGCCGCCCGGCCGCGACGACGCCGTGCCCGCGCGTCGGCGGCGGGGTCCATCTGGGGTTCGGCCCCGGCTCGCGGCCGGACGTCGCCGAACGACACCTGCGGCGCGGAGAACCCTTCGGCCGACGGCGAATACGACGGCGCGTGAGCAGCCGCCCACGGGGTCTCACCCGGCGGAGTGCCGGTCGGAACAGCACCCGGCGCACCTCGATGCGGGACAGCTGTAGAACCAGCGCCCGCTCGGCCGGATGCGAACTCGGTTGCGGCGGAAGAACTTTCGAATCCGGGCGGATAGCGGCGGGTCGGCGACGCGCCCGGATTCGGGAGCGGCTCGGTGGGGTGAGCCGGAGGGTGGGCGTGCGATCGCGCGGGGTCGACGTGCGCCGGAACGGTGTTCGCGTCCGCGAGGGGCACCGTATGCGAGGGCGCGCTGTCCCCGGTCACGGACCGGGCGGCACGCCCGGAGTCCGGGGCGTGCGCGCCGTCCTCGCGCGGCGGAGGCTGGGCGCCGGGCGCGGAATCCGGGGCCGGCGGGGCGCTGTCGCGCGCGCCCGGCGAATTGGCTTCCAGCAGAGTCGGGAAGCCGGGGATCGGGGACGGAGCCTTCTTCGTGCGGGTCAGGCGGGGAAAACGCGCAGGGGAGGCCGCGGGGTCCTGTCCGGCCCGCGATCTCCCCATCACTCCAACGCCTTTCGGTGCCGCGCCTGCCTACTGCTGGGCGGCCTGGCCCTTGTTGATCTGCGGCTGCGCCGCGGCCGGGTTCGGGACGGCCTGCTGGTTGCCGCCGGCGGGCAGCGCGTCCCCGCGCATGGAGGCGCGGATCTGCTCCAGACGGCTGTGACCGGCCATCTGAATGCTCGCCTGCTGTACTTCCATCATGCGGCCCTGCACCGAGTTCTGCGCCAACTCGGCCGAACCGAGCGCGTTGGCGTAGCGGCGCTCGATCTTCTCGCGCACCGCGTCCAGGCTCGGGGTGGAGCCGGGGGCGGACAGGGTCGAATCCATCTGCTGCAGCGAGGCCGACACCTGCTCCTGCATCTTGGCCTGCTCGAGCTGGGACAGCAGCTTGGTGCGCTCGGCGACCTTCTGCTGCAGCAGCATGGCGTTCTGCTCGACCGCCTTCTTGGCCTGCGCGGCCGCCTGCAGCGACTGATCGTGCAGCACCTTCAGATCCTCGACGGACTGCTCGGCGGTGACCAGCTGCGCCGCGAACGCCTCGGCGGCGTTGGTGTACTGGATCGCCTTCTCGGTGTCGCCCGCGCCCGACGCCTGATCGGCCAGCAGAACCGCCTGGCGCGCATTGGCATTGAGCTTCTCGACCTCGTCGAGCTGGCGGTTCAGCTTCATCTCCAGCTGGCGCTGGTTACCGATCACCGACGCCGCCTGCTGCGACAGGGCCTGATGCTGCCGCTGGGCCTCCTCGATAGCCTGCTGGATCTGAACCTTCGGATCCGCATGCTCCTCGATCTTGGAATCGAAGAGGGCCATCAGGTACTTCCAGGCCTTCACGAACGGATTAGCCATCGATTGATCCCGCCTCCATCTGACATGCCGCGCGCTGCCGCGCGACATAGTGCGCGACCGTCACGCACCCGGTTGTCCCTACTAATCCACTGCGCGGCGGCGACCGGAAAACTCGCAGCCGCGCGACGCCTCCGGCACGAAGCCTACAGAGAATTTATCCCTTTCGGCTCCAGCGCACATCGTTCACTTCGCGGCCACCAGCACCAGACGGTCCGACTTGGGGGCCGGAATGACGATGCGCGGGCCGAAACCACCGTCCCCGCGGCGGGGCGGCATGCCCTTGCGGGCGGTCGAAATCTTGGCATTCGCCGAGGCAGCGGGGGCCTTGGCGCCGGCGCCGACCGGTTCGGCCCGGCGCGCTGCGCCCGCCGGAGCCGGAGCGGTGGCCGCGGACAGCGACTCGGCCGGGGTCGTGCGACCCTGCGCCCGATCGGCGTCGGCCATGGCGGCGCTCACATCGAAAAGTACCTGTGACAGCGGCAGATCCAGTGCCTGGCAGATGGCGGCCAGCAGCTCGCTGGAAGCCTCCTTGCGCCCGCGTTCCACCTCCGAAAGGTAGCCCAGGCTCACCCGCGCGGAGGTGGAGACCTCACGCAGGGTCCGGCTCTGGGCGACACGAGCACGCCGCAGGCTTTCCCCGATCGCTTCTCGCAGCAGCGTCATCTCGTTCTCCTCACACTCGTCTCGCCGGACCCAGCGTTTGACTGGACAACGTCCGGCGTCGGGCTTGCGTTCCCGGTCTTGCTCACCCGCCCCGAATACTCCGGGCGAGCTCGGTGATCGCCTCGCGGACCGCGCCCACCCTGATCGTCCACCGGTCGCCCGGGAGTTTCAACCGGATGACCTCCGTGCCGTCCGGACCGGCGAGCCCGAGAAACACCGTGCCGACCTCGCGACCGTCCTGCGGATCGGGGCCCGCCACGCCGGTGAGCCCCACTCCCCAATCCGCGCCGCAGCGCAGTCTGGCCCCGACGGCCAGCTGTTCGGCGGTACTCGCGGCAACCGGTCCATCGCTGGTGAGAGTATCGGTACTCACACCGGCAAGGTCGTGTTTCAGATCGGTGGCGTACACGATCAGCCCACCCCGCAACACCGCGCTCGCGCCCGGAATTCCCGCGATGGTGGCGGCGAGCAACCCCGCGGTGAGCGATTCCGCGGTGGCGACGGTGAGCCGGGCCGACTTCAGGGCCGCGACCAGATCGGCGGCGGGCACGGCGGAGGCGAGTGGATCGAGCGATCCGGGATTCGAGGCCGAGTCGAGCTCAGGCCGCACGGCTGCCGCCGGGCGAACCGAACCAGAGCCGGGCCGCCTGCACCACGTAGTCCAGGCCCGTGACCACGGTCAGCGCGACGGCCAGATACATCAAAGACATTCCGGCGGACTCGAACCCGCCGGACAGGGGTAGCAGCAGCACCCCGATGGCAACCGACTGGACCAGCGTCTTGAGCTTGCCGCCGCGCCCGGCCGGGATCACGCCGCGGCGCACCACGGCCAGCCGCAGCAGGGTCACCCCGATTTCGCGGGCCACGATGACGATCGTCATCCACCAGGGCAGATCACCGAGCATGGACAGCCCGACGAGGGCGGCGCCGATCAGGGCCTTGTCCGCGATCGGATCCGCGAGCTTGCCGAAGTCGGTGACGAGGCCGTATTTGCGGGCCAGCTGACCGTCGATGCGATCGGTGATGGCCGCGATGCCGAACAGCGCGGCCGCTCCCCAGCGCCAGCCCGGATCGTGCCCGTCGCCGGCGAACAGCGCGGCCAGGAAGATCGGGACCAGCACGATGCGCAGCACCGTCAGCACGTTGGCGATGTTCATCAGCGGCACCGCCGCCGGTTCTACCGCGCCCGGTTCGGTCCGGGGTGCCGGGGCAAATCCGGATCTCGCCGGAGCGGCATCTGCCCAGCGACCTTCCACCTCATCACGCTGCACCGTCACCAGCACCCCCACCGGCCGCGGCAACGGCCATGGTTCCCGGAGTTATCCGGTATCGGGAGGGGTTGGAAGTACGACACACCCCAAGCCTATCGGTACGGGGGCCGACTACTGTGCACCCCATGACAACACGGGCACCCCACAGCGGTTCTGCGGACGGTACGACGGCCTCGGCGCCGCTCGTTCGTCGCGCCCGAACCTCTGACGTGCCCGGTATCAAAAAGCTGATCGACTTCTACGCGGGCAAGATCCTGCTGGAGAAGAACCTGGTCACCCTGTACGAGTCGGTCCAGGAGTTCTGGGTGGCCGAGCGCGACGGCGAGCTCATCGGCTGCGGCGCGCTGCACGTGCTGTGGGCGGATCTGGGCGAGGTGCGCACGGTCGCGGTGCGGCCCGACATCAAGGGCACCGGCGCCGGGCATCTGCTGGTGCGGCAGTTGATCGCGGTCGCGCGCGAGCTCTCCCTGTCGCGGCTGTTCGTGCTGACCTTCGAGGTGGACTTCTTCGCCAGGCACGGCTTCGCCGAGATCGAGGGCACCCCGGTGACCGCCGAGGTCTACGAGGAGATGTGCCGCTCCTACGACGAGGGCATCGCGGAATTCCTCGACCTGAGCTTCGTGAAGCCGAATACGCTCGGCAACACCCGAATGCTGTTGACCCTCTGAACTATTCGATTCACCCCCGATTCATTCGAGCCAGAAAGCGACACCCGTGCCGATCTTCGCCGTCCACTACGTCTACACCGAGGCCACCGCCGCCGCGCGCCTGGAGAACCGCCCCGAGCACCGCGCCTGGCTCAACAACCTGGTGGATCAGGGCACCATCCTGACCAGCGGCCCCTACCCCGACGGCACGGGTGCGCTGATCCTGTTCCGCGCGGAGAGCCTCGAGTTCGTCACCGATCTGCTGCCGCAGGATCCGTTCGCCAAGCTGGGGCTGATCGAGGACAAGCGCGCGGTGGAGTGGCTGCCGGTCATGGGCGTGTTCTCGGAGGAGTAGGTCGGTATCGACGCGGGTCACCCGCCGGGAAGTCCGCGCCGCGGTCAGCGAGCCGCCATCTCCCCGATGATGTCGTCGATGGTCGACCGGCCGGGTGACCAGCCGAGTTCGGTCCGGGCCTTGGCCGGATCGCTGATCAGCGCCGCGGGTTCGGGCGCGGCCGGGCCGTGCACCACGGGCACCGCCAGCCCGGTCACCCGCTCGACCGCCGCAACCACGTCGAGAACGCTTGTGCCCCGGCCGCTTCCGATGTTGTAGCGGATGCACTCCCCCGCTGCCGGCACCCGTTCGGCGCAGGCCGCGAACGCGGCGGCCGCGTCCCGGACGTGCAGGTAGTCACGCACGGCGGTGCCGTCGCCGTTGATTCGCAACGCCGATTGTTCGCGGGCGGCGGCCAGCGTCCGGGGTATCAGCCGCGTCGGGTCCGGGTCGTCGCCCCCGGCCACGTTGAGCAACCGCACCACGATCGCGCCCAGCGCGCCGGACCCGGCCTGCGCCTCGATCGCGTATTCGGCGGCCAGTTTGCTGCTCGCGTAGGGGTGCGGCGGCGCGTCGGGACAGTCCTCGGTCATGGGCTGCCGCTCCGGGGTGCCGTAGATGGCCCCGGTGGAGGCGAAGACCAGGCGCTCGACGCCCGCGACCGCCATGGCCTCCAGCAGCGCGACGGTGCCCTCGGCGTTGACCCGGAAGAACGGCAGCGGGTCGGTCACCGACTCCCGTGCGCGGGCCAGCCCGGCCAGATGACACACCGCGTCGACACCATCGACGGCCGCCCGGAGCGCGGCCCGATCCGCCAGGTCCGCGTACCGCGTCTCGGCCGCGCCGGCGATCGCCACCGGCTCGGCCCGCGTCATCGCGATCGGCGTATGCCCGGCGCCGGCGAGCGCTCGCACGACCTCGCGCCCCAGATATCCCGCCGCGCCGGTCACCAGAATTCGCACGCCTCAACCCTTCCAGGCGCGAGCGGTCCCGCCTCTGCCGGGTCGGTTCGAAGCCGATGCGCGGCAGGATCGACCGAGCCGAGTCCCGAGCCCGCGCGGGCGAGTGGCCGCGACCCTGCTCAGGACGCGCGGCGGCGGTGGTCGGCGACGTGCACCTGGGTGGCGCAGCGGGTGGAACAGTAACGGCGCCTGCCGTTTCGGGAGGTGTCGACGAAGACGATCGCGCAGCCCGGGCGGGCGCAGCAGCCGATGCGGGTGGGCGCCTCGCAGAAGAGCGCGGCGAGGCCGAAGGCGGTGTACGCCTTGACGCGTTCGTCGACGGGCGCGGTCTCCTGCGAGTAGTGCAGGTGCGGGCTTCTGCCGTCGTGCGTGGAGATGTAGGGCCGGCTGGTGGTTTTGGCCAGCAGCGCGTTCAGCAGGTCGACCGAGGGGGCGCGGAACACGGCGTCCAGTTCCCGGATCCAGCTCCGGAGTTCGGCGTCCTGCGCGGGCGTCACCGGCACGAACGGCCGGTAGTCGGACTCCCGCAGCAGGTCGCTCAGGTCCCGTTCCGGTGGCGCGTTCACCAGCCGGACGGCCAGTTCCACCGCGGCCCCGCCGTAAGGGTTGAAATGCACTAGACCATTACATCAGAGTGGCCTCATGACCGCCACCTGCCCGTCCTGCTCCTGGCCCGACCCGACCCTCGTGTCCACCCACGGCAGCGTCCGCTACCTGCGGTGCGTCTGCGGCAAGTGGCTGATCGAGGAACACGACGCTCTACTAGCCACCGCGGGCCGCAGCAGCATCGCCGACACGGCCCTGCCGAACGCGTGCGAGCCGTCGCGCGACGCGACATCGGCATAGATCCAGGCCGAGAGCGCGGACGCCGGCCCGCGCTACGCCGATCGGCGTGACGGCCACGGACCGACGGCGGGGTCGCGACCGCGTGCTGTAAGTTTCCAGCATCTGAAGGCAACCGCCCTCAGACCATGGAGACGGATCGAACTCGGGCCCCGCCGGTCGCCGACCGCTCCGACCGCCCGAAGGATCCACCGAGTTGAGCGAGCAGAGTCGGCCCTCCCCCCGCGCCGCCGGCGAGCGCGCCCGAGTCGTCGCCCGAATGACCGCGCGCACCGACGCGATCGCCGCGGCGATCGCGCAGACGACCCGCGAACGCCTGCCCGCCTATGCGGCGCTGTCCGAGACCACGATCACTGGCGACACCACCGCCATCGTCGATCGCATACTCACCGCGTTGAGCGGGATCGGCGCGTTGACCGCCGACGATGTGCGGAACCTGCGGAAGTACGGCGAAGTCCGTGCCAGACAGGGCATTTCGCTGATCGACGTGCAGACCGGATGGCGGATCGCGCTGATCCGGGCCCGCGCCGAACTCACCGCCGCCGGACGCGCGTGCCGGGCATCGGACCGCACCCTGCTCGAGCTCACCCACGATCTGCTGGACATCATCGACGAGGCCACCCACGCGTACACCAGCGGCCATCACGACGTCGAACTGGACCTGACCCGGCGCGACCACCAGGCGCGCGCGGAGTTCACGCGCGGCCTGCTGCTCGGCACGCTGACACCCGCCGATCTGCGCATTCGCGCACAGCAGTACGGGCTGGATCTCCAGGCCGAGTACCGGGCGTTCCGGGCGCACGCCTCAGCTCACCCCGTCGTCGACGCCGAGCTGCGGCATCGGTCGCGCGCGACCCCGGGCGCGCCGGTGTTCACCACCACCATCGACGGCGACGTCGCCGGATTCCGCGGCGGCACGGCCCTGTTCGAGTTCGAGGACCGCGTCGGCTACGGCCCGCCGGCCCGGCTGAGCGAGTTGGACCATTCCTTCCGGCTCGCCGGTCGCCTGCTGGCGACCGCCCGCGCCTTCGACCTGGACGGCCCGATCGATCTCGAACGCGCCGGGTTGCTGACCGCGGTCATCGCCGACACCGACGTGGGAACCGAACTCACCCGCCGCTACCTCGACCCGCTGGGTGACGCCGAGCAGGCACGAACTCTGATCGAGACGACCGAGTCCTTCCTCGACACGGGCATGCGGTTCGAGACGACGGCCGAGCGGCTCGGGCTGCACCCCAATACGATTCGCTACCGGATCGGCCGGTTCGAGGAGCTCGCGGGGATAGACCTGAAGTCCGCGAACACCGCCCTGCGGGTGTGGTGGGCGATCAAGCACCGGCGGGCGGCCCTGCGCCCCTGAGCTTTCCGGCCCGTTGGCGAAGCGGACATGCCATCGAGGCGCGAGACCCCGCACCATTGTCAGGCCGAGCGCCCCGTGGGAACCGTGTCGTCCGATCGCGCCCGGGGACGCGGTGTCCCGTCCCCGACAAGGCCCGATCACCCTTGATAGACAGGGCATCCCATCGATCCGGATGCGGTTGCGCCCCGCCGACGCCACTGCGGGTGGCCGATGACCGCCTTGCCCGTCTACCTGCGGCGACCGCGGGAGATGCCACGGGAGTTGGCGGCAGGCATCGCACCGAGTTGGGTACGCGGGGCACCGAGCGGTGGATCGCGGGGCGTTCGAACGGGCGCCGTCGCCGATTCGATCAGCGGCGCCGTCGCGCCCGCGCGGGGCGTCACCGGGCGAGGCGAATCCGCCCGAATCCTCATGCGGCACCGGCACGTAAGGACGGAGCCACAGTGAGCCCGGTGCCGTTCGAGTCCCAGCGGGGGAACCGCAGCCGGTCGTGCCACGGGGCGATGCGCTCGAACGCCGCGGCCAGGGTGAGGACCGTGTCGTCGCGGAAGCGGCGGCTCGCGATCTGGAGGCCGACCGGGAACCCGTCGGGGGTGAGGCCCGCCGGAACCGAGATGGCCGGGCCGCCGGTGTAATTGAACGGGTGCGTCAGGCACCAGCCCAGGACGGGGTCCACGGCCTCGCCGTCGATCTCGGCCGGGCCGACGGTCCAGCCGTCGGCGGCGTTGGGCACGGCGGCCACGCCCGTCGTGGGGGTGATGATCGCGTCGTAGTTCTCCAGGACCGCGGCCAGCGCGTCGAAGATCGCGGTGCGCAGGAACTGATCGCGCCGGGTGTCGGCGACGGAGAAGGATTCGGCGCGGTCGGCGGCGGCGCGCAGCTGCGGCGGCAGGTTCTCCCAGGACACCGCGCGCAGATCGAGGCCGGAGTCGCGGAAGGTCTCGATGAGGCCGATCATCGCCGAGCCGGTATAGCGCAGCCACAGATCGGTGACCTCGGTGTGCGCGGCGGGCAGGGTGAAGGCGGGTTGTTCGACGACGACGCCCGCGGATTCGAGGGTGCGCGCGGCGGTCTCGACGACGGCGGCGACGTCGGCGGCCACCGGAAAGCCGCCCAGGGTGGGTAGATAGGCGACGCGCAGGCCCGCGGCCGGAGCGAACAGGGCCTCGCGGTAGGACCGCGCCGGGAGCGGCACGCTGCCGGGATCGCGGGCGTCGAAGCCGGCCATGGCCTCGAACATGAGCACGCAGTCTTCCACCGTGCGGGTCAGCGGGCCGTTGCCCATGAACGGATTGAAGGCGAAGAACGCGTCGGGCCGGACCACACCGGCCAGCAGGCCGTAGCTGGGCTTGAGCCCGACCACGCCGCACAGCGCGGCCGGGATGCGCACGGAGCCGCCGCCGTCGGAGCCCTGCGCCAGCGCGCACAGCCCGGCGGCCACCGCCGCGGCGCTGCCGCCCGAGGAGCCGCCCGCGTTGTGACCGGTCACGAACGGTGTGCTGGTCGGCCCGAACAGCCGGTTGTCGGTGGTGGCCTTGTGCCCGAATTCCGGGGTGTTCGTCTTGCCGAGGATGATCGCGCCGAGCCGCTGCAGCCGCTGGACGTGCGGGGCGGTCTCCTCGGGGAGATAGCCGGCGAACTCCTTGACGCCGAACGTGTTCGGCACGCCCCGCTGGAAGTCGAACAGATCCTTGATGGCGATCGGGACGCCGTGCAGCGGCCCGCGCAGCCGGCCTTCGCTCAGCTCACGCTCGGCCGTCTTCGCGTCCTCGCGCGCGGTGTCGGCCGCGACGCTGACGTAGGCGTTGAGATCCGGGTTCACCGCGTCGATGCGCGCGAGGTACGCCTCGACCACCTCCACCGGCGACACCCGCCGGCCGCGGATCCGCTGTGCGAGCTCGGCGGCGGGCAGCAGGACAAGGTCTGAGTCACAGAAATCGGACATGCTCACACACGCTATCGCTGAAACATGCTGAAGATGAAGGGTATTCAGGTTAATACTGGTCGAATATGTTGCAACACAAGCACTTCGGATTCACTAAACCCGCAGCGTAGCGGGGGTTTCCGCGTCCAGTTAACATGGATGTCATATTTTCGAATTTAAATTCCATCGGTTGACGGGCCCCTCCGCCTCGTCTAACGTCGGCTTCGGATTTCAAGCCCCACATTGCATCTCCGACGCAGCAGTGCATCTTCGTGGCGAAGTCTTCAGTTCCGTTTGGGGGGACCAACGGGAGTAGTAGTCGATGAATTCAGCGTCAATTCAGTCCGCCGCATTCGAAAACTGGATCGAGCTGCTGGGCGACCGTGCCACCACGAATGGCGAGAAAGCAGCATTCGAATTTCTCGACGACGGGGGCCGTGCGTCCGAAGCGCTCACCTATCGCGAACTCGACCTGCGCGCAAAGGCGCTGGCAACCCACTTGAGCAGCACATATTCACCCGGCGATCGAGCGCTGCTGCTGCATCCGCCGGGACTGGAATATGTCATCTCGTTCTACGCCTGCCTGTATGCCGGCGTGATCGCAGTACCACTTTTTCCACCGCAACGCGCACGCTTGGATCACATCGACGAAGTGGCGCGCGACTGTGCGGCGAGCGTGGTGATCAGCACATCGGCGACACTGTCCAGAATGCGCGAAGCACCGGGCGAAACCTATCTCGAGAGCCTTCCGAGAATTTCTTCGGATTCTTTCGAGGCCGCACCGGATTCAATCTCCGAATTCACTCCGCGCGTTTTCGATATCGCCTATCTGCAATACACGTCGGGTTCCACGTCGGCCCCGAAGGGCGTCATCATCACGCATCGGATGATGCTCCAGCAGTGCGCGGAACTGGCGTACACCTGGGGCATCGACACCGACAGCACGGTGGTCTCCTGGCTGCCACATTTCCATGACTTCGGGCAGGTCAGCGGCGTGCTGCTGCCCGTATACAGCGGCATCCGAGCCGTACTGATGGCACCCGCCACTTTCGTCAAGAATCCGATCCGCTGGCTCGACGCGGTAACCGCCTATCGCGGAACACACAGTGGCTCACCGAATTTCGCGTTCGACCTGTGCTCGGAGAAAACCACCCCGGAGCAACGCGCCGCGCTCGACCTGAGCTCCTGGCGCATGGTCAGCAATGGCGCCGAGCCGGTGCGCAGGGCGACGCTCGACCGCTTCCAGGAGACGTTCGCGCCGCACGGTCTGCCGCCCACCGCGGTGACCCCCGGCTACGGATTGGCCGAGGCCACCCTGAAATTGGCCTCGGGCACCTCGGCCGCGCCCTACGTCGCGACCCGTTTCGACAACGAGGCGCTGGGCCGGCGCAAGGTGGTGCCGGGCGGCATGTCGCCCGCGACCGAACTCGTCGCCTGCGGAACCACCACGCTGCCCACCGAAATCGCCATCGTCACACCGGAATCCGGTGTGCGGGTGCCGGACGGCGAGATCGGTGAGATCTGGGCCAGCGGACCGATCGTCGCGCCCGGGTACTGGAACAGGGACTCCGAGAGCGCCGCGGTCTTCCGCGCTCGCATCACCGGGGCCGAGGACGATCGCACCTACCTGCGCACCGGCGATCTGGGCTTCTTCCACCGGGGCGAGCTCTACATCTGCGGTCGCATCAAGAACCTGATGATCGTCAACGGCGTCAACTACTACCTCGAGGATCTCGAGGCCACGGTGGTGAACTGCGACGAATCCCTGCGCGCCGGGGCCGTTCTCGCGTTCGCGGTCGAACGCGCCGGCCAGGAGAGCCTGGTGTTGGCCGCGGAGCCACGCGCCGAGGATCTCGACCCCGAACGTCTGGTCGCGACCGTCCACGACGCCGTCGCACGCACGCACGGCATCGCGCCGAGCGCGATCGTGCTCATCACCGAGGGCACGGTGCCCCGGACCACCAGCGGCAAGCTCCGCCGGCAGCAATGTCGAACCGACTACCTCGCGGGTGCGCTCAGCGAGGTCTACCGATGGGAGGCCGACATGGCTTCGGAAACCACCACTGTCGCCGAAACCAGTACCACCACAACCGAATCCGGCCCCACCGGGATGCCCTCGATGCGCGTTCTCGTGCAGCAGGGGCTGCTGGCCGCGACGCGGGAATGGTTCGCCGAGCACCCGGGTGACACCGAACTCGACGAGTCCCGTTCCCTCGCCGAGCTCGGGCTGGCCTCCCTGGACCAGATGACCCTGCACGAACACTTGGAGTCCTGGTCCGGCAAGCGCTTCCCGCCCGAGCTCATGTGGGACGCGCCGTCCGTCGCCGAGATGATCGAGGCGATCGCCGCGCACATCACCGCGCCCGCCACCGATTCCGCGGTGGGAGTGCGCTGACATGAGACTCAAATCCGCCGTCGCCGGTCTGCCCTCGCGCACGGTGACCAACGCCGACATCACCGCCCTCATCGCCGAGCACAGCGCGGCCGGGTTCACCGGCGATCTCGACGACGCCCTGCGCAAGGTTGAGTACTACCTCAAATACGCCGGCTCGGAATCGCGCCGGTGGCTGGACGAGGGCGAACGCCCGATCGACCTGCTGCGAGCGGCCACGAGCACCGCCCTCGAACAGGCCGAGGTGCGGCGCGAAGACGTGGATCTGCTGATCTACACCGGCATCGGCCGCGGCTTCATCGAACCGGGCGGGGCGTACCACTCCGCCGCGGCGATGGGGCTGGACAACGCGCACTGTTTCGACATCCTGGATGCCTGTATGAGCTGGACGCGGGCGGTGCAGGTCACCGAATCCCTGTTCCGCAGCGGGCAGTACCGCACCGCGCTGATCGTGAACGCCGAGTTCAATCTGCGCTCGGGCGGCGTGGTGTTCCCGCATCTGTTCCATATTCCGAAGGTCGAGGCGCTGGAGTCGATCTTCCCCGCCTACACCCTGGGCGAGGCGGCCACCGCCACCGTGCTCACCGCCGAGGACCACGAGCCGTGGGAGTTCCGTTTCGCGTCGCGGCCCGATCTCGCGCCGCTGTGCAACGTGACCCTCGAGGGCTACGAGGGCTTCTGCGATCCGTCGGACAAGCTGGCCGCGAACGGCGTCGGCTTCTTCACCTCCTACGGCTTCGAGATGCACGAGCACGCCGACGACGGCTTCGAGGTGTTCGAACGGCTCGACCCGCCCGTGGACGAGGTGAAGGCGCTGTTCACGCACGCCTCCAGCAAGCGCTACTGGCAGGGCATGGCCGACAAGGTCGGTCTGGGCTCGGCCATCCACCACGTCTTCGACCGGACCGGCAACGTGGTTTCCGCGTCGGTGCCCGCGGCCATCGCCTCGGCGCTGGAGCAGGGCCTGGTCCGGCCCGGTGATCGGGCCGTCGGCTGGGTCGGCAGTGCCGGAATGTCCTTCGGCGCCTTCACTTTCGTCTTCTGACACGCGATCGGATCAGGTGATTTCAGTGTTGCGACATCTAGCCAAGGCGACCGCGTGCACGGCGCTGGGGGCCGCCGAGTACTCGGTGGCGTCGATTCTGCGCAAGGACGTCGGCGCCGAGCAGCGGCGCGCCGACGCCATCCTGGCGTTCCTGCTGCGCATGGGGCCCATCTACATCAAGATGGGCCAGATCGCGGCCACCCGTTCGGATCTGCTGCCGCCCTCCTGGGTCGACACCCTGCGGGTGCTGCAGGACCAGGCGCCCCATATGAGCCCGGAGGAATCGCGCGCGGCGCTGGAGCGGGAATTGCGCGGGCCGCTCGAATCCACCTTCAGTTCCATCGATCTGGTCCCGATCGCCAGCGCCTCGGTGGCACAGGTGCACATCGGCACGCTGCCCGACGGTCGCAAGGTCGCGGTCAAGCTGGTCAAGAACACCGTGCCCGAGCAGATCGATCAGAGCCTCACCGCGATCGGCTCGCTGGTGAAGCTCGTGCACCGGGTGACCCCGCAGGTGCGCGAGCTGGGCCTGCCCGAGCGCTTCGCGGAGGTGGCGCGGTTGCTGCGGCCGCAGGCCGACATGACCTACGAGGCCCGTCAGCAGCAGCGGATCCACCGGAACTTCAAGTCCCACCCCTATGTGCTGGTCCCTTCGGTGATCCCGGAGCTGGTCACGCCGCGCATGCTGGTTATGGAGTTCATGGAGGGCATTCCCGGAAAGCTCTCGCGCACCGTCGATTTCCCGGACGACCAGCTGGCGCGCCGGCTCCAGGACGTCATCTACACCATGCTGTACATGCACGGGGTCTGTCACGGCGACCCGCATCCGGGCAATGTGCTGTTCACCCCCGACGGCAAGCTCGTGCTGCTGGACTACGGCGTGACGGTGGAGCTGACCGAGGACGAGAAGTGGGGGCTGTCGTCGTTCTACTACGCGTGCACCCGCAAGGAATGGGACATCGCGATCGACCGCTTCACGCGGTACTTCGTCATCGCCGGGGACAAGCTCGAGCGTGAACGCGCCGCCTACGACGCGCAAATGGCCGAGGTCCTGAAGTTCCACTTCGACATCAGCTCCAGTCAGTGGTCGACCATCTCGTACTTCAACGACGTGAATGCCATTCTGCGTCAGTACGATTCGCGCTACACCACCAATTTCACGAAGGTCGAGCTGGTCTTCCTGTCGTGCGAGGGCTTCGCCACCCAGATCGATCCGGATATCGACATCTGGGCCAATGCCCGCAAGTTCACCGACCGGTACTCGCCGTACATGAACGCGGAGGTGGAGCGGCGTTTCGCCGTCGACTTCGAACGGCAGATGCCCGCCTCGCTGGAACTGCGTGACCGCGCCCGCGATTCGCTCGTGGCGCCGACGCACATCGACCGGTACTTCTTCCCGAGCGGGTTCCCGGTGTTCGTGGCCGAGGCGGCCGGCGGCAGTGTCACCGACTACGACGGCAACCAGTACATCGACCTGTCCGGCGGCTACGGCCCGCACCTGCTCGGGTACGCGCATCCGGCGATCAACACCGCCATCACCGAGGGCACCGCGCGCGGCCTGGTCAACGGCATCGGCAATCGCGCCGAGATCGAGCTGGCCGAACTGCTGGTGGACGCCTTCCCAGCGGCGGACAAAGCGCTGCTGTGCAATTCGGGTACCGAGGCGATCCAGTTCGCCATTCGCATGTGCCGCGGCTACCGGCGCAAGAACATGGTCGCCAAGTTCGAGGGCCACTACCACGGCTTCTCCGATCAGGGCATGGTCAGCTCGTGGTTCCGCTTCGCCGGCGACAAGGACCGGCCCGATCCGGTGGCCGGATCGCAGGGCGTCGACCCCGGCGCGGTGGCCAATACCGTTGTGCTGCAGTACGGCGACATCGCGGGGCTGTCCCGGCTGCGCGAGCACGCCCACGAACTGGCCTGCGTCCTGCTCGAGCCCATGCCCACCTCGGTGGTCGCCCTGCACCGCGACTTCCTGGTCGAATTGCGGCGGCTGTGCACCGAACTCGGCATTCCGCTGATCTTCGACGAGGTGGTCTCGGGCTTCCGGGTCGCCTACGGCGGCGTGCAGGTCATGGCCGACATCCACCCCGACCTGACGGCCCTGGGCAAGGTGATCGGCGGCGGGCTGCCGTGCGGCGCGGTGATCGGCGAGGCGCGCTTCATCGATATGGCCAAGAGCTCGCAGGATCCGTACTACGACTACGAGAACAAGGTGTTCGCGGGCGGCACGCTGAGCGGCAACTCGCTCACCTGTGCGGCCGGCCTGGGCGCGCTGCGGTACCTGCGCGACAACCAGCACATCTACGCCACGCTGGACGAGAACACCGGGCGCCTGGCGGATCTGATGCGCGAGGCCGCCGCGCAGCGTGAGATCGCCTGCCGCATCAATGCCCGCAATTCGATCTTCTCGCTCAATTTCAGCCATCGAGAGGCCGGGCTGTACCGAGAGCGTATGGCGGGCAGCAACTTCAAGGCCACGATCGCGCTGGCGTACTACATGCGCAAGCACCAGGTGTACCTGCCGGAACTGCACAGCTTCCTGATCAGCGCCGCGCACACCATCGAGGATCTCGACCAGGTGGCGCACGCGTTCGAGAAGAGCCTCGACGAGATGCTCGCCGATCAGCTCTTCGTCATCTGACCCGCAACCACCTGACTTCCCAAGGAACGCAATGAACTTCATGGTCAGAGAACGCGAGACAACCGAGCGTTTCCTCCCCGGACTGGATGCCAAGCTCGCCGGCATGCCGCTGGATCTGCTGGAATCGGCCGACACCCCGGCCCTGGCGCTGTTCCGCGACGCGGGCGGCACCGGTCTGCTCATTACCGCCGAACGCGGTGGTAGCGGCGCGAATCTGGTCGAGGCCGCCCGGGTGCACCGGGCGCTGGGCGCGCGGTCGCCCTCGCTCGCCATCGCGGTGAACATGCACTCGTGCACGGTCGCCGCCATGCCGCCCGGCCCGGCGGGCGACATGATGCTGGACATGGTCGCCCAGGCCCGGCTGTACCTGGCGTCGGCCTTCGCCGAGGGGATTCCGGGGGCGAGCGTCGTCACCCCGACGCTGCACGGCGAACGCGTGGCGGGCGGCTGGCGGATCAGCGGCAGCAAGAAGCCGTGCAGCCTGTCCAAGTCCATGGACATCCTGACCGCGAGCGTGCGCCTGCGCCCGGACGGCGCCGACGCGGATCAGCTTGCGCTGGCGGTCATTCCGGCCGCCTCGCCCGGTGTCGAGGTGCGTCCGCTGCCCGGCACCGCGATCTTCCCCGGCTCGGAGACCCACGAGGTGGTCCTCACCGATGTCGAGGTCGCCGACGAGGCCGTCTCGTTCTTCGGCGGCGCCGACGACACCCTCAACGACGCGCTCAGCGCGGCCTGGCTGACCTTCAGCGTGCTGGTGTCCTCCTGCTACCTCGGCATGGCCGGCGGGCTGGTCGAGCGGGTCCTGGACGGCCGCAAGGGCACCGCCGCGGACCGGATGACCATGGTCGGCGATCTGGACACGGCCATGGCCGCCATCGAGTCGGTGGCCGCCGACATCGACGGGGGCGCTGTCGATCCCGCCACCGTGGCGCGTGCGCTGCACCTGCGCTTCGCCACCCAGCGGGTGATCGAGCGCACCTCGGCGCTGGCGACCGAGCTGCTCGGCGGCATCGCCTTCATGACCGGCGACTCCGCGCACCTCTACACCGGCTGCCGGGCCCTGGCCTTCCATCCGCCGGCGCGCATGAACATCGCCGAGCCGCTGGACCGATTCGTGGCCGGCGAGCCGCTGATCGTCGCCTGACGCCGCTGTCGCAGAACAGGATCGAGGTGCACAGCCCATGACCATCGACGTCGGGAGCGCGGTCGTCCAGATCGGGCGCGGGCCCACCGGCACCGCGCTGGCACGGCACCTGCTGCCCGCCATGCCGCCCGGATCGCGCTATGTCGTCATCGACCGGGATCCGGCGGCCCCGCAGTTGCCGTTCGGTTCGCCGGAGCCGACCCATCTGATCAACACCCGGGCCGCGAAATCCAGTCTGAACCTGGGTGATCCGGAGGAGTACGACCGCTGGGTCTCCGAACAGGCCGCGGCCGCGGGCGAGTCGGTCACCGAGTTCCCGGCCCGGTACTGGTTCGGCCGCTACGTGCGCGACATGTTCGACCGGGCGGTGAAGGAGGCGACGGCGGCCGGGGTCGTTGTCGACGTCATCACCGACGAGGCGGTCGGGGTGCGGACCGGAACCGGCGCCCGCTGGCGGGTGGAGTGCGCGAGCGGGCAGGGCTTCGACGCGCACCGCGTCGTCGTCGGGATAGGCATGCTGCCGCAGGGGGACCCGTATCCCGGGATCGCCGGTGCGGCAGGATATTTCACCGATCCGTGGCAACTGCCGGAGATCGCGAGCGACGCCCGGGTCGCGGTGCTGGGCACCCGGCTCACCGCCGTCGACATCGCCCTGACGCTGGCCGCGCGCGGGCACACCGGCCCGGTGCTGCTGGCGTCGCGATCGGGCCGCCTGCCCCGGCTGCGCGGCCCGGAGACCACCGCGCCCACCCCGCACATCGAGGCGTGCATGGGACGGGCCGCGGCGGCCGGCGCGTTGCGGCTCGACGACTTCGGGCGGGCGCTCATGGCCGATATCGAGG